>NC_019974.1:300000-420000 GCF_000328685.1 Natronococcus occultus SP4
GGACGCGTCCGAGATCGACGTCGTCGTCCTCGACAAGACGGGGACGCTCACCGAGGGAACGATGTCGGTCGAGGACGTCCTGACAGTCGACTCCGCCGACGCTGAAACGGTGCTTCGCCGGGCCGCGGCCGTCGAGGCGCTCTCCGAGCACCCGATCGGCACCGCAATCGTGGACGCGGTCGGCGAAGACGAGGTGGCCGACACCGCGGCCGTCGACGGCTTCGAACGTCACCCACGGGGTGTGACCGGTCGCGTCGACGGCGACCGCGTCGTCGTCGGTCACCCCGCGTTCTGCCGCGCGGACGGACAGTCGCTGTCCCCCGAGTTCGAGTCGCGACTCGCGGCGATCCGCGAGGACGGCGCGGTTCCGGTCGCCGTCGCGTGGGGTGGACGCGTTCGTGGCGCGATCGCTGTCGCCGACGCGGTCCGCGAGGAGTGGCAGGAGGCGGTCGGGACCCTCGCGGACGGTCGGGAGGTCGTCGTCCTCACCGGCGACGAGGGGGCCGCGGCCGATCGGTTTCGCGACGTCGAGGGCGTCGACGAGGTCTTCGCGGGCGTTCCGCCGGAAGCAAAAGCCGAAACCGTCCGGCGGCTGCGCTCGCGGGGTCGGGTCGCGATGGTCGGCGACGGCAGCAACGACGCGCCGGCACTCGCCGCCGCCGACGTCGGCATCGCGCTGGGCAGCGGGACCGAGCTCGCGACCAACGCGGCCGACGCCGTCATCGTCGAAGACGACCTCGGGCGGGTCGCCGAGACGTTCGACGTCGCGACCGCCACCAACCGACGCATTCAACAGAACCTCGGCTGGGCGTTCGTTTATAACGGGATCGCGATCCCGCTTGCAATCACTGGCCTGCTGAACCCGCTGTTTGCCGCCGTCGCGATGGCGACGAGCAGCCTGCTGGTCGTGCTCAACTCGGCTCGCTCGCTGTGACTACTCCTCGTCCCGCGTCACCACCCGTTCGACGACCGACCGCTCGCCGTCCTCGTAGACGTACGTCGTCTCCGCGTCCTCGTCGTCGGTTCGACGGTGGCTCCCGTCACAGAACGGAAACGACTCCGAGAGGCCACACTGACAGACTGCGACGTCGCCCTTTTCGTCGTCGATATCGGCGGGATCGAGCGTTCGTGGACCGTTCGACTCGAGTTCGACAAGTCGGCTCATCGATTTCGATGCGGACTCGAACGAGGAAAACGTTCCGTCGCCCGTTCGAAACGACCAACGGTCAGCGAGGGAGACGGTCATGGCTTCCCTGCAGTCTCCTGCTGTGGCTATTCCCACACGGGCTCCGTCGTACGTGATGTATGTGTGCAACGTTCACAGCGGAGGACGAGGGCAAAGACGTCGTCAACGATAACGGCGACCAGATCGGGATCGTTACCGAGGTCGATGCGGGAACCGCGTACGTCGACCCCGACCCGAACGTCACGGACACGTTCAAATCCCAGCTCGGGTGGGGCGACGCCGACGAGGAGGCGTACCCGCTCGACGAGAACAACGTCAAGGCCGTCACCGATCGAGAGATCAGACTGAAACGGCTCTGACGGGTCGCTGGACGGAACCGAGGGCCGACAGTTCAGCTTTCGAGCGACACCCTCCGAACGGGAGCGAATCCCGAGGCTTGCGAATGCCACCGCCGCTCACTTCTAGCGGTGGTGCCACTAGTCGAATATGCCACTGCGGGTACCGACGAAAGACGATTTCGAGGAGCTGGGCGACGATCTCTTTCTCGATCTGACCGACGAGGAACTCGAGTTCTTCATCGAGATGGCCGAACGGAAACTCGAGTCCTACGAGACGGTCATGTCCTACGACCCTAAACCCCGTCTCGGCGGCACGGAAAACCGGACGCGAAACGCCGGCCGTCGTGTCACCAGCGAGGAGGACCCGTACAACGCCTGGGTCACCCAGTGTTTCGTCGAAGGTGACGACGGCGGCGAACTCGACGGCTGGGAGGTCGGAATCAAGGACAACGTCTCGGTCGCCGGCGTCGAGATGACCTGTGGCTCCTCCGTCGTCGAGGGGTACGTCCCGAACCGCGACGCGACCGTCACGACCCGGCTGCTGGAGGCGGGTGCCGACATCGTCGGCAAGACGAACATGGACGACATGGCGATGACCTCGACGGGCCACAGCGCCTTCGGCCCCGTCCTGAACCCCCACGACGACGACTATCTCGCCGGGGGCTCGAGCGGCGGCAGCGCGGTCGCGGTCGCGAGAGACCAGGTCGACGTCGCGATCGGCTCCGACCAGGGCGGCAGCGTTCGGGTCCCCGCGGCCTTCTGTGGCATCGTCGGCCACAAGCCCACCTACGGGCTGGTTCCCTACACGGGCTGTATCGGTATCGAGCACGCGATCGACCACCCGGGACCGATGGGGCCCGACGTCGAGAGCGTTGCCCGAACGCTTACGATGATCGCGGGGAGCAACGAGCGCGATCTCCGGGATCACAGCACCGTTCCCGTCGAGCAGTACGCGGACCAGCTCGACGGCGACGTCTCCGATCTCTCCATCGGAATCCTCCGGGAAGGATTCGAGCGTGAGGGAGCCAACGAGGACGTCCTCGAGACCGTCCGGGACTCGATCGATCGGCTCGAGGAGCTTGGTGCGACAGTCGAGGAGGTCTCGATCCCGATGCACCTCGACTCGAAGGACATCCACGACGTCTGTACCTCCGAGGGGCTGCTCGACGCGATCTCCGGCGAGGGGCTCGGCCACGGCTGGAAGGCGTGGTACAACCGCTCGTGGATCGAGTCGTTCGGTAAGTACCGTCGCGCCCAGAGCGACGACTTCCCGCCCCGGCTCAAGCTCCTGTTGCTCATGGGGTCGTACACCAACACCGAGTACCACTCCCGGTACTACGCCCGCGCGATGAACCTCATCGTCACCCTCACCAAACAGTACGACACCGTCCTCGAAACGTACGACCTGCTGGCGATGCCGACGGCGGTGACGAAACCACCGGAGCACGAACCCGGGCGAGATCAGTACGACCGCCTGCGGGAGAACAACCTCGTTCACAACGCGACGCCGTTCAACCGAACCGGTCACCCTGGGGTCAGCGTTCCCGCCGGCGAGGTCGACGGGCTCCCCGTCGGGCTAATGCTCGTCGGCTCCCGGTTCGACGACGCCACGGTGTTGAACGCGGCCCACGCGCTCGAACAGGCCTGAGACGGCACCGCCAACAGTTATCCGACTGTCCGTCGAACTGTCGGTCGCAATGAACGCTGCGATTGAGGAACTCGATCTGGAGCACGAACTGGTGCAGCTACTCGCCCGCGAAGCGGTTCGTGCCGCCATGGCGACGCCGCTACAGGAACCGATCCTCGAAGGTGTCGAGGACGTCCTCGACGAACCAGTTGCGGCGCCGGACGGCGAGTCCGCGGCCGTTCGCGACGAGACGACGGACGAAGCGCCGATCGAGGACGAACCCGATCCCGAGACGTCCGAAAAGAGCGCACTCGCGAAGGCGACGCAGGGACTGACCGTCTTTCTCGTCCTGTTCGTCGTCCTCTACGTGGTGTTCAGACGGTTCTCGGGCGACGACTGAGCGAGAGCGTGGCGTCGATTCTCGTCCCCGTTGCTTGACGTCTCGAACGACGGCCACCGAGAACCGATTCATGGAGCGGTTCGTCACTCGAAGCGGAGATCCGACCGTTTCCGCTACACCACGAACGTCAGAACGAAGGCGCCCACCACCACGATTCCGATCCAGAGGCCGAACACGATCGCCGCGTGCTTGCCAGTCAGTGCCTCACCGTCGAGGAACTCGTTCGTCTCCATCAGTCGGTGCTGAGGAGGTCGTCGGTACTGAATTGTAACCCGATTCCCAGTTCACGGGAACCGTCGAAACGAGCGGTCGCCCCGCCGTTGGGCGCGAGGCGCTGACGGCGTTGCGGGCCTTACCGAACGACCGTTACCGGCACCTGTGCGCGTCGGACGACCTGCTCCGCGACGCTGCCCAGGAGGACCCGGGAGACGCCCTCGCGTCCGTGGCTTCCGAGGACGATCCCGTCGACGTCGTGTTCGCTTGCGTACTCGACGATTCCACGGGGTGGAGCGCCGACCATCGTCGCGGTCTCGAGCGTTCCGTCGTGGTCTGTGGCGAGCTCTCGTGCTGTCTCGAACAGCGCCTCGGCTTTCTCCTCCTCGAGTTCGACGGCTCGCGGAAAGTTGTAGGGGGCGTCGCTGCGGTACGCGGAGACGGACGGGTTGACGACGTGCAGGATCGTGAGGTCGGCCTCCGGAAACGTCTCGAGGGCGTGTTCGAGAGCCGTGAGCGCCGGCTCGGAGTCATCGAGCGGGACGAGTATCTTCATACGAAACCGTTCGACTCCCCGTCACATATACGGGGTCGTCCGTTCTCGGATGCTGGGAGACTGGAGCGTGGTTTCGGCTCCGGGGACTCTTCGGAGGAGAAAAAGACGGTTGTTCACGTCCCGCGCAGGGATTAACGATTCTTCACCGGCTACAGAACGACGCAGCTCCTGCCCAAATGCCACGACATAGCTACACTGCTCCCCCGTTTCGTACTTTTATTTCACGTCTGTCTCAACGGAACGAGTTGTTCGGTACGGGCCCGAGTGATCGCTGTCATCGTCAGGCCTGGCAGTCCCGATTCGGTTGCTGCATGAATGCCAGCAACTGCAACACTGTCACCAGGTAACTACTTGCAGTTTCTCGTGGGAGTCTCACGCCCACTCTCAACGAAACCAGTTCACTACTGGACGGAGGAGGGGTGAGTACCAATGACACAAGACTGGAACCTCAAAGGAAACTTCATCGAAGCGTGCAACTGTTCGGTACCTTGCCAGTGTTTGTGGTGGGAACCAGCAGATGACGGTGGGTGTACTGTCGCTCTGTTCTGGAACATCGAAGAGGGGACGTACGGAGACGTCTCCGTAGACGGGCTGGGGGCAGGACTCCTTCTCATAGACGAGGGAGTTCTCCTCGAAGGCGGGTGGCGCGTGGTTCTCGTAATCGACGCCGCCGCTGACGAAGAGCAAGCCGAGGCGCTCGAAACCATCTTCTCCGGTCAGGCCGGCGGGTTGTTCGAAGCCGCCGCGCCGCTGATCGATACTGTTGAAGACAGCGTCGTCGTGCCGTTTTCCTACTCGGCAGCGGATGGTCACCTCTCGTTCAGTGCCGGCGATATCGTCACCATCGAGACTGACAGCGCTGCTGGCTTCGGAGACGAGCAGGGATCGGTGTCCCCTCACCCGTTCGTTCCACCAGCGGAAACAGCAAACACTGGAAAGACGACCGAAGCGACTGTTTCCTTCGACAACGACTTCTCGTGGGATGTCAGCGGCAACAACTCGTACTTCAGCGAGTTCGAGATGGCGAACACCTGACTCAGTATCTCCCACGAATATGCCAACACACGAACCGAGACGGGGAGTTTTCACCGTTCGTCAGCTTCCGCTCATCGCCATCGTTATGTACGTGATCGCACTCGGTGCGTGGGTCGCAGTTCTCTGGCGGTGGGTGCCGATGCCGGGAGGGGAAGGAATGGACATGCAGATGTCCGATCCGGGTGTCCCGGAGGCAATGGCACTTGGGCAGGGCGCTGTCGGCATCGGACTCTATCTGGTCATGTGGGGAGTGATGATGATCGCCATGATGTATCCCTCGACGGTGCCGCTGTTTCGGCTGTACAACAGCACACTTCGGGAGCTGTCGACCCTCGCAAAAGCTGCCCGGCTGAGCACGTTGCTCGCGGTATATACCCTTGTCTGGACGCTCACCGGACTGGTCCCACTTGCGGTGAACTCGGCGGTTGCGATCGCTCCACTCGCCGGCAATCACGGCTCCCTTCTCTTCGGGGGCGTGTTGATACTCCTCGGTGGATACCAACTGTCTCCGTACAAGTACCGATGTCTAGATAACTGTCGATCCCCGTTCGGTTTTCTGATGAGCTATCACCGTCCGGGCGTCCGAGGCGCCGCGAGCATGGGCTTTCGGTTCAGTCTCTTCTGTGTCGGGTGCTGTTGGGCTCTCTTCGCGTTCATGGTCGTCGCCGGCTCGATGAACGTTCTCTGGATGGCGATTATCGCGGTGGTGCTTTCGCTCGAACGAACGGTTTCGTGGGGTCCACGGCTGGCCACAGCTGTTGGTATCCTCGCTGGTGTCGCCGGCATCGTTCTCATCGGGGTCACGATGATATGAACCCCGACACTCGCTACGCTATGCATATTTTTTACTGGATGGCATCCCACTAGTCTGGTAGTGGTCAGCGGCCCACAGTTGTCGCTGGTCACGGGCCGCGGTCAATCGGCCCTTGAAGTCAGGGATGCCGACCCGTGAACGCCGAGAATCACTCGGTACGACGCGGTGAGTTCACTGACAAGCCCCGTGCCACCGTGCGCAGGGCAGTTGACACGAGCGGTGGCTCTCTCACTCTCACCTACTGCCGCAACTCGTCGGTAGCCTCACTCTCAGGCCCTGCAGCTACAGCTCGTTCGTACGGTTGGTAACAAAACAACAAGAGCCTAGGCCGGGATTTGAACCCGGGCTCTCGTCGCCTGCGGCGGCAGAAGTACGCACTTAGGCCGTAAGCCCTTGAAGTTGCGACTTGCGGGTTCGAATGCTCAAAGAAACAACACCCGCCGAAGCGAAGGACCGATATCTTAGAGAGAAGCGCACACACGTTAGCCAAAAGACATTACACAACTACACTGCTGCGTTGAATGCGTTTGCCGATTGGTTGGTTAATAACGGGTACCTTGATATGCGAGACGTCGATAGCAACGTGATAGAACAATACAAAGATTACCGTTTGCAGAAGGTCAAGCCGATAACTGCGCGTAACGATCTATGGACGATCAAGGGGTTCATACAAGCGTGTGAACGGTACCAAGCGGTTTCCCTTGGGACATATGACCTTGTGCAACCACCACAAGTTAGGCCGGAAGACGAAATTTGTGACGATGTACTAACACGTGAGGAAGCACAAGCGATACTCGAGCATCTTGAAAAATTTGAGTACGCAAGTCTCCGTCACGTAATCGTCCTAATTCTCTGGAAAACGGGTATGCGGATTGGTGGATTGCGTGCACTTGATGTCGGGGACTTTGATGGCGATCGGCCAGCACTTGAGGTTCGGCATAGGCCGGAACAAGGAACGCCCCTCAAGAGACGACTAAATAGCGAACGTGACGTGCTACTTACCGACAGCGCGAGTGATGTGATACTTGATTATCTCGACACTAGCCGACCTAGTGTCACGGACGACTATGGACGGAAGCCATTGATAGCAACGGATCATGGCCGTGCTGCACGTACAACTATCACTCGCCATGTCTATGGATCGACCCGCCCTTGCTTCTATTCGAATAGTTGTCCTTTTGACGACAAACCCGATCCGGAGAATTGTGAAGCGACTAGTTGGAATATGGCAAGTAAGTGTCCGGGTTCGGTAAGTCCCCACGCCTTGCGGAGGGGGTATGTAACGGCGGCACGGAACGCGGGACAGCCCAAGGAGATCACAAGTGAGCGAGTGAACATGAGCGGGAAGATACTCGAGAAGCACTACGACAAAGGAACACACGACGAGAAGGCTGAACGTCGGAAAGAGTTCTTGAAGGACATATAGATGCCCACGCGGAATAGGAAAGAAGTGCTACGACAGCCCGAAACTCTTCTAATTAGAAGACCTTAAGTATTTAATACTTGTGCCATTTCACATGTGTTGGCAATGGATTCGTGACTTCTTACGAAATATGTGGTATGAAAAATACCTCTTGATTGCATGGTGCATTCCGATTTCCTTGTTGATTATTATCGTGCTTGAATATGTGGGAACGACCTCATTTGCAACCTACCAGACCCCATTTAGTTCCGACACTTTCGCACAAATTCTCGGTGCTGGCGGTTCTCTCTTATTAAGCTTCCTCCTTGTCATCTTATACCACAAGCAAGCTAAAATGCATCGTCAATCACATGAACCCCATCTTGTAGGTGAAATCGAATCAAAAGAAGTTGTGTCATCGGTTTTTTTAATAAAAAACACCGGCGATGGATATGCATATGATGTGTCTGCCGAATGGACGGTAGATGGGAGAACAAGAGAATGGAAAATATCAAGCCTTGCTCCCGGTGAGCAGTCTGAATTTCCGGTGCTGGTAGATGAAGATGATAATTGGATTTTGAACACGAATCTAATTGAGAAGAAATTGAATGATGGAAATCATGATACAATAATTGAATGGAACACTACTTGCAAAAACCAATTTGGACGTACAATGAAGAATGATGGGTCGGTAGACTTTTTAATTCAGAGCAAAAGATCGGAAGCATCTGAAATATGGCAAAAAGAACCAATAGACGAAATAAGAAAATCGATCGATAATATAGAGGGGGACTTCAAAAAAATAAGGCGTGATACGCGAAAAAGAAGAAGAGAGACTAAGTGGGAAACAAGAAGCAAAAAGTCGCTACTCATCGGACAAATCATAGATGAATATGGGAGCATGGACATAGAGGAGTTAAGCTATCTTACCGGTATTAAGGAAAGCTCACTGGAATATCGCCTTTCTGGACTAGAAGACGTAGGTGCCATAGAATTTAATGAAACCACGGGGAAAATTCGTCCCAAGCGACCTGCTGCATCAAATCATTCTCTGGATGATTTCCTATGAAAAAGAACATTTTAGCGGAGGTGATGAAACAACAATATTGTGCAATTTGTTCTACTGGCGAAAGTATAACACACCGTATAGTACCATTAAGCGACGTAAACAAGCAACCGTTGCATATATGCCAAACTTGTTATGACGAAGAACTAATTAAAACTGGAAGCTCTTGTACTTATTGCGGTAAAATAGCTACATATGGCACTTGGAGGACGCGACGTTGGAATCAATTAGGTGGCGTTAACACAAAGGATATTACACGAGAACCTCATCACCGGATATTGTGCGAAACACATTTTAATGAACTGCTGGAAGAAGTGAAATCCAGAGAAAGACAATCGAATATAAAAGACTTTTAATTTTTACCATGAAATCTTACTATTGGAAAATCACGCAAATTAGCTAACAATCTCTAATTTCGGAGTTTTTCGCTATCGGCGGAAGGGCAGCGGAATCATACTGGCAAGAACGGAATAGGTTGCTCCGGGTCGCTTCGCTCCCCCTTCGCTTTCGGGGCCGCTTCCGTCTATAACGAAACAATTCAGTTTACCTTTCTTATATTTCCTCGCTCCGGTCGCTTCGCTCCCTCCGCTCTTTGTATAGGTTACCCGGCCTTCGGCGAAGCCAATAACTTGCTCCGGGGTCGCTTCGCTCCCCCTCCGCTTTCTATACGGAAATATCGTCTATTGAATCCTAATAGGGAAAAGTTCCGAAGTAGAACTGCTAAATCTACTCACCATCAAATATTACGTGTCCCTCTTTGCCGATTTCAGTAAGCCGCTTACCGGACCAAAGATATGGCCTTACACTATCGTCGCATTTGAGATAGCCGTGATCCCGGAGCATGTTCAAGTGGTTCCGAACTTGGCGGTCAGTCACTTGCACCCCTTCGTGTTCTACTATATCCTCCACCGTCCATGTGTCTTGCCGCAGGTCCCGTATCGCGTCGAGAACCTTGTTCATTCCTTTCGACCATGTATGGATAGCGGGTAAGTTCTCGGCTCGTTCAACCCATTCGGGAAGGGCAGCGGTATGTACGTAGACCGTTGCTTGTTTGCCGTCCCGACCAAATCGCATCACCGCTTGCAAGACTTCATTCTCACGCATCCCGTAGAGGACGTCGTTTGCGACGGAGTCTCCATAGTCGAGAGTCTTCCCGCGAGTTCCCTCTACCCGCTTAGCTGATTTGCCAGCGAGCGCGGCCCACATCTCAACGTATGGATCGCCATAGTGAGCACTCCCAATCACAATCCCAAGAGAAGTATCTTTGAACTTGTTAGAGCCTTTAAGATTCCCATAGTGCTCGGTATCCGTTACAAAGTTGGCTACTCCAAGTTGTTCGTATCTCTCGCGTGCAGTTTTTGTCGTAATGAGAACCGGAGATTGCTTTTCACGTTGTTTTATCGCCTTGATTAGGACTAAACCTTCTCTCTCATTGATACCCTTCCCATGACGGGCAGCGTAAGGTTTGAAGTGGTTCGTTGTTTGGATCACTCGCAATTTGAGGCACTCACTAACGTATGTTCGCCGTTCACGGTCGGTGAGCACTTGTTGGTGCTCGAGTTCAGACCCAAGGAGAAGTTCCCATTTCGGGACCGTGGGGGTTCCATCCAAAGCAACAACGCCCTTTGCTCCATCGAGCGCAGGCGGATTTAACATGTAAAGTATGCTGTCACGGGAACTTCGGACGGCGGTACGACCATCTGATAGCCGAGTGTACTCCCATTCGTTCCTCAAATCTTCGGCCATCGCAACAGCGTAAACCATAGCAGCAGCTTCGGTGTGAATTCTTGCATTTCGTCCTTCTACAATGCCTTTTGGATCACGCGAGAGCGTTGGGTTATACAACTCAAACAAAGTCTTTGTAGCTAACTGCCTGCGCCCGGTATACCGATTCTCCAGCAAATCCTCGAAATGCTCAAATGGAAGCATATCATCGCGCGAAAGGTAGTTGTTTATGGCTCGAGTTACCGCTCCCACCTCAAACTTCTCTAGAAAATCGTTTTCTGGAAACTCATCAAACACAATGTAACGTCCTTCCACACGATGTGGAACATAGGCGTGCTTGTAGTGGCCGATCAAAACGTCAACATCACTCTTGTTAGTGATCTGCCGGTTCGAGAGATAGGTGCACTCTCCGTTCTCCTGACAAGGGAGCTCCTTACTGAAGAGATCGAATGCTTCCTCATGGATCTCGGTTCCGGTTAATCCGGCCCCGTAGTATTGGCGCATATCCTTCCTCCACTTATCACCGTGGGTTCCATTTGCCGTCTCACAATCCCGATGGAATGAGGGAAGGTGATTATACGATAGATTTTGTTTTTCACACCACTCGGCGTACTGGTCATACATATCATATCGGGCTCCAAAGATCGTTAGCGGATTTCCCGTCTCAGCAGCCCACCGAATAACTCCCGAGCTCTTACCCATCGCCGGGAGTGCGTCAATTAATACGGGGTGATCAGCTCGAAAGCCATCGTCTATCGCTTCTTGGCAGCGTTCTCGAGCACTCTCTAGGGTTAATGTTGAAATGCTGGCTGAAGAGCTCTTATCTTGCTTTGTGGTACCCATAGCGGATGGAGAATATAGAGGCAATCGGAGAATATATCAATTCCTACAAAATTTAGAGAAGGTTGAGGAACAATCGCCATGGAGCTTCGTAATAAAGAGATAGTCAGCAGTCACGACTAATATGGTGGAGTAGGTGGCCCGCCTTCGGCGAAGCCGGGCAGCGAATGATAGTCAACATTCATAGTCGATTTGAAGGGCCGTAGGCTACGCTGACGCCGGTCTTCATCTCATCGAATAGATTTGCATTCAGGTTACCCAAAAGCCAGTAGGAACCGTGTCAGACGACTAGGGGGGTTATTACACCATCAACGGGGAGTGAGTACAAAACGATGGTACTTCTTGCGGAAAATATTGCTGGGAATTGAAACCTCAAAGCCAAATTCGGTATGTAATCGCCGGCGCTTCTGCTGATAGCGAATCACTTCAGTAAGTCGGAATGGGCTACTACTCTCTAACTAGTCGGTCGCTAATCGGTACAATATCTCTATCCCTGGTAGCGGACTTCACCATCGGAACGGCGACGGAATCCACTTTCCGATGGCACCCAAACTTGATTTCTGATAGAGAGATATCCTATATTTCGTTTTCATATTCGTATATTTAGCTCTTCTAGAATTTCAGCAACCGATGTTCTTAAATCAATGACCTAAATCAAGACTGGAACAATCTAATCAATTGTGTGTACAAACACCGAAGAATAAATTAGATATGGATAACAAGCCGGGATATGGAAAGTAAATCGATCCAGGGTAGATGGTACAAGCCTGGAAATCCCAATAACTCAGTCCCGGGAGTTTTAGAGTATAGCCCGGAGAAGGGTGCAGAGCTCACATTGTTTGATTTGATTGGTGAGCAAAACATCGGATCTAGAAGTAGGAAATCTCTTGACGCCTTATTTGGAGAAAGTATAAAGGGCGAGAATATAACCCTAAGAAATAATGTTCAGACAAGTGAAGGGATGAAAGGTGGAACGGGGTGGGAAACATATAGAGCAGAGGAATTGTATCTTGGTTACCATGTGTCTGAGTTTGAATTTTCGTCACTTGAGGTTGAGTATCCAGACATAGCTCCGTGGATGGAAGAACGGGCAGTGAAATCAGGCCTTAGTATGGACGATAACACGGCAACAATTGAACAAAAGGCCATATCGCGCCCTAAAATATCAATATCCGACATATGTGATCTAAGGGTACGGCAGAAGACTGGAGTTGAAAATATAAGTACCGTTCCAAGCCCGTATGAACGAATAGTGTTTGAATTTATCTTCGATTCTAAGCAAGAGGTAGAAAAAATTCATGAGTACATTCGGATCTTGAACGATTACTTTGCTTTAGCTTCTAAGCCAGTATTTCCAAATAGTGTTAGAATAAACTACAACGATTCCATTCTGCCAAATGACAACATCGAATTGCTATATAAAGAACCGGACTATGTCGAGTCGTCAATCAACTTTTCGGACTGGAATTTTACTGAAAGGGATATAGATTTAGAAGAATCGCTTTCTTCTTGGTATTCGCATTCAATGGGTGCAAGAACCTTTCACTCAATGTATTTCAGCAACCTCTACAACCCTGATATGTATTATCGATTTAAGGCATTATCATTGTTTATCGGACTTGAGTCTTATTTTGATTACGTGTCGGATGAAAAATATTTGATGGAACCTAGCGAGTATCACGATTGGCTGGATGAACACATTCAAACAATTTCGGATGAATTTGTAGCTAAAGATCGGCTTTATAAACTTCTTCGTTCAATAGGATTTCGGTATTCTTATGGAGATAAACTAAAAATGATAATTGATGGGTATCCGTTCTTTGAGGAAATAATAGATATTGATAGAGTGACTTCACTAATCAAAAATAATAGACATGGTATAGTTCACTCTACTTCTATAGATGAAGATGATTTTGTGGAGGCGATGTACTATGCACAATTGTTAGCAGAGGGCATACTACTGAGTGCTGCTAAGTTAGGACCAGATCAAATCATTAAATACTTTGATAGAAATTATAACAACTTACTCTCTAACGAAGGGTAAAACTGGAAAACTCAAATATTCTGCTTGTCGTTTTGAGTAGTGCAGATATCTATTCGTAGCAATAACATCTGAAGCAGGGGAGATCGTCCCCATAGGGACCACAGCATCCTTCTTGACCGTTCCGGCAGACGTCAGCGTAGTCGGCGAGTGTTGCGTTACTATTTTGCGAGTCGGTTGCTTTGACGGACATGGGTTCACTCCTAAGAACCCCGGTTCGGTGTCTTCAGCACCGAGCCACTTTCAGTGTGACCAATTCCCGGAGTTCTTACTACGTACTACGGTAGCAACCCTCTTAAATATATTTTCTAATATCTATTACATTGGTGTTGAATATATTCAATATGGAAGAAAGTAAGGTTGCTCGAGCAAGATGATGCGCGCGCCTTCCGCGAGAGCGGTACACTTGAAAGACCACTAATTAGACGAAGATCCATAGATAGCGGGCTGCCGAGGCTCTTAAGGGATTAAATGGCCGCTTCACGGGATCAAATGTATTCGCCGTGAATTGGCAAGATATGCGGAAAAAGGGATCAAATGTAGCGACGAATTCGGGCAAAACTATATGCTAGAGGAGCTCTTCCTATCCAATAGCAAGTTGCCCGAAGGGCAAGCCTAGGCCGGGATTTGAACCCGGGCTCTCGTCCTTACCAAGGACGCGCTTTACCGCTAAGCTACCCAGGCGCGTAATTCTGCCTTCGGTCGAGACGAATTTATCCCTTTCGAAACCCGTCCCGCGAGCACCGACGGCGGGTGAACCACGGCGTCGTCGACCGAGGACGTCGCCGACGCTCGCGTCCCCGTCGCTCCGAACGAAGCGTCGAACCGCAGAAACGGTGAGAGCCTAGGCCGGAATTTGAATCCGGGGTCTCGTCCTTACCAAGGACGCGCTTTACCGCTAAGCTACCCAGGCGCGCACTCGTTCGTTACGCCGAGTCCACTTTAGGGGTTTCGATTCGCCACCGGGCGTGGGTCGGCGTGTCGCGATCAGCTGTCGGTGACGGAGGTCGCGCGATCGGTCGGCGAGTCCTCGAGCGAGCGCTCCGAGAGCGGATCGGTACCGATCGCCGACCGCTCGACCGCGGGAAACGACGTTCCGGCGGCCGCAGCGATCTCGTCGGCGGTCTCGAGCAGTGACGGTGACGGGTTCTCGTCGACGGCCGTGGCGCCGGCAAGCACCGCGAGTTCGAGGACGTCCCGCTCGAGGTTGGTATCGCGGGTCGCCGCGTGGTCGGAGCCGTCGCGGTCCTCGAGGCGGTGGGTCTGGTCGCGGCCGAACGCCTGGACGGTACGAACCGCCTTGTCCGCGGCGTCGGTCCGGGCCAGCAGGTAGAAGCCGCGGGCGACGAAGATGTCGGCTGCGAGGATCTCGAGGTCGCCGTCGACGTCGGTTTCCGGGTCGGTCCAGGGCTCCTCGTGGGCCAGCGAGCGCGTGAGCCGGAGCCCCTCGTAGATGAGCTGTACGCCGGCAGCGTGCGTGACGATCCCGTCGTCCCGTCCGATCGGGTCGGTCGAGCCGACAGTACGGGCGCTCTCGAGGGTGAGCGCGCCGGGAACCATCGACGCGCTCTCGAGCGTGGATTCGATATACTCGTGTAGCGCCGCAGGTTCGACGTCCGTGACGGCCTCGAGGGCCGCACGCCGACAGCTGTCCGCCTGTTCCATCATAGGGCCGTTACGAGGGAGGAGGCAAAGACCTTTGGAAACGCCCGGTACACTCGACCCATGATCGACGTCGACAGCGACGGAGCGATCCGAACGGTCACGATCGACAGGCCGGACCGACGCAACGCCCTGACCGTCGCGGGACTCGAGGCCCTCGAACGGGCGGTCGCCGACGCCGACGAACCGGTGATCGTCATCCGTGGCGCCGGGCCCGCGTTCTGTGCCGGCGCCGACCTCGAGGTGGTCGCCGACCTCGACCGGGACGGCGCCGAGGAGTTCGCCCGGCTCGGCCAGCGCGTTGCCCGAACGATCGAGGACGCGGCGGCGGTCGTCGTCGCGGAGATCGACGGCCCCGCCCGCGGCGGGGGACTGGAGCTCGCGCTGGCCTGTGACCTGCGGGTCGGCACCCCGGACTCGACCTACGGCGAACCGGGAGTCACGTTCGGGCTGTTCGGCGCCTGGGGCGGCACCGTCCGGCTCCCCCGAATCATCGGGGAGGGTGCCACCCTGGAACTGGCCTGTACCGGACGGGTCGTCGACGCCGACGAGGCGCTCCGAATGGGGCTCGTCTCGCGGCTCGAGGACCGGCCGCGGACGGTCGCCGAGGAGCTCGCTGAAACCGAGACGGACGCCCTCGCCGCCCTGAAACGGCGGGTACGCGACGACGCCGACCGGACGACCCAGGAGCGACGGGAGGCCGAGGCCTTCGGCGAGCTGGTGGCGACACACGCTGCGGAGCTCGATGGGCTGCTCGAGTAGCGAGGCACGAGGCGGACCGCGGACGGCCGAATCGCTTTTTTCGCCCGGCGTAGAGGTGTCGGGTAGATGCCCGGGCCCGCGTTTCTGACCGGCGACGACGTAACGCTGCGGACGATCGAGGAAGAGGATCTCGAGTTCCTCCAGACCCAGGTCAACGATCCCGAGATCCGGCGACCGATCGGGCGCTCGACGCCGCTTAACGCCGATCAGGAGCGGGCGTTTTACGAGGACGTCGTCTGCTCGGACGACACGATCCACCTCCTGGTTGTCGTCGACGCGACCCCCGTAGGGACGATCGGGCTCGAGTCGATCGACTGGCAGTCGGCCGGCGCCGAGCTGGGCTACTGGATCGCGCCGGCCCACCAGCGGCGGGGGTACGGCTCCGAGGCCGTGGAGCTTATCGTCGGCCACGGGTTCGACCAGCTCGGTCTCCACCGGCTCGCCGCCCGCGTCTACGGGTTCAACGACGGCTCGAAGCGGCTCCTCGAGTCAGTCGGGTTCTCCGAGGAGGGCGTCCACCGCGACGCCGCGTTCGTCGACGGCGAGTACCGGGACACCCACTGGTATGGCCTCCTCGAGGAGGAGTGGCGGTAGGTGAACCGTTCTGTGGACCGCTACTCGAGCGGGTCGGGGGACGGTGGCGCCCGACGTTTGTGCTCGCTTCGCTCGTACATTCGTCGGACTTTCTCGACGGTTTCGACGTCGAGGTCGTGCTCGCGGGCCGTCGTGTCGGCCGATAGCGGGCCGTCGATGTGGCTGGCGAGGATCGTATCGAGCGTCTCGTAGTCGAAGCCCATCTCGTCTTCGTCGGTCTGATCCTCCCAGAGTTCGGCCGTCGCGGGTTTGGCCGCCAGATTCTCGGGGACGCCGACGTGGCGGGCGAGCTGGCGGACCTGGGCTTTGTAGAGGTTGCCGATCGGATGGCAGTCGACGGCGCCGTCGCCGTACTTCGTGAAGTAGCCGACCGCGCCCTCGCTGCGGTTGCCGGTGCCGAGGACGAGCCGCTCTTCGTGGTTCGCGACGAGGTAGTTCAGGACGCCCCGCACGCGGGCTCGTGCGTTCCCGACCGCCATTCGATCGCCCTCGGCCTCGGGGTAGGCACCGAGCAGCGAGTCGACGATCGGTTCGATCTCGATCACGTCGAAGCTCATCCCGAGCTCCCGGGCGACGCGCTCGGCGTCGCTCATGTTGTCGTCGGCGCTGACCCGCGCCGGGAGGACGAGCCCGTGGACGTCCTCGGTGCCGAGGGCGTCGACGGCCAGGTACGCGACGAGCGTGCTGTCGATCCCCCCCGAAAGCCCGAGGACGACGCCGTCGGCACCCGCGTCCTCGACCTGTTCGCGAACGAAGTTCGTGATGTGATCGCGCCGTTCGTCCAGTTCCGCGTCGGAAAACCGAAGATCGAGCATCGAACGGGAGTACGGGTGGACGGACCTAATAGGCTCCCCTGAACGACGCAACGTGGACGTTCGGTCGGTTTCGATCGGCGCTCGAGCCGGAGCGCTACGTTAAAGTGTGACCGACGAATACGATCGGTTGGCACTCACGAAAAACGAAGTGGCGAACCGCGTCGGTGGTCTAGTGGTAGGACATGAGCTTCCCAAGCTCATAGCCCGGGTTCAATTCCCGGCCGACGCATTCTCTTCCGCCGATCCTCAGACCCCGTCGAGCTCGCGGCTCACCGTCGCGAACAGGACGGCATCACACGCATAGCAGGTGAACACGTCCGGCTCGATCGTTTTCGTTTCTCCGTCCTCGTGGACGGTCACCGCGTCGGGTTCGACCTCGACCTCCAGGGGCTCCTCGCAGTGCGGACAGATTGCCATGTACGCCGTTACGGGGGGAGCCGTCGTATACTGTCGGCCCGCACACGCGTCTTCCGTGTGGAAATAGAATGTGTAGTGCTAACAATATACAATCACTAAGTACTGCAGTGACGAACCGGATACTATGCGGGGACTCGAAGAGCAAACGTTCGAAAACGAAACGCAACAGCGAGTGTACGACACGGTCGAGCGAAACGGCGCTCTGAAAACCGCGCGGCTCGAATCGGAGCTCTCGATGGCTGCGGAGGACCTCGACGACGATCTCGACGCCCTCGAGCGCGAGGGATTGCTCGAGATCGAGGACGATCTCGTGCGGCTCGCGATCGATATCGGCGAGGAGACGACCTACGAGACCGACGACTTCGAGTACACCGTTCGGCCGGCGAGTCAGTCCGACCTCAAGGGGATCGTCGGCGTGATGCGACAGGTCGCCGAGGAGAACGATTATCTGGTCGCCGAAACCGTCGTCGACCTGCTCGACCACGAGGAGGTCGTCTTCCGACACAACGATCTCTCCTCCAGGATCTTCTTCGTCGCGACCGTCGACGACGAGGTCGTGGGCTGGGTTCACCTCCACTCGCCGAACTACGAGAAACTCTCCCACACTGCCGAGCTGACGATGGGTGTCCTCGAGGAGTACCGCGGCTGCGGGATCGGGAGCAACCTCCTGGAGCGGGGGCTACAGTGGGCCGCCGAAAACGGCTACAACAAAGTGTACCAGAGTCTCCCCGCGACGAACCAGGACGCTGTCCGGTTCCTGGAGAACCACCGATGGGAGACCGAAGCGATCAGGCAGGCCCACTACAAGATCGACGATCAGTACGTCGCCGAGCAGATGATGGCCGTCATGCTCTCCTGAGCGCGATCCCTTCGGGGGTCGTCACAGGTAGCCCAACAGCGTCCCGACCAACACCAGTACCCACATCGCGACCCCGCCGACCAGCAGGTCGTTGAGCCGTCGCGCTCGGGTTGCCCGCCTCGCCGCGCCGGCAGCGATCAGTCCGAGCGCGATCACGACGAGGGTTCGCTGGAAGACGACGTCGAGCGGGATCACGTCGACGCCGAGCAGGCCGTAGTCGAGCCAGATCGCCAGCGCCAGCGATCCCGCAGCGACGATCGCGGCGTCGAGCCGGCGGGTGAGCCCGCGCGCGATCAGGTACGTCGCGACGGGGATCCCGACCGCGATCACCGGGTACAGCAACGCCGCGATCATGTGGGGCGTGAGGAAGGCCACCCGTCGCTCGAGCAAGAGCCCGCCCATCCGCACGCCCAAGAATAGCGCGAGGACGGCGAAGACGAGCAAGAGGTGGCCGGCTTCGAGGCGGTCGGCGACGGCCGCGAGCCGCTGGCGGTCGACCTCCGTTAGCCCGCGTTCGAGGACGCCGTCGTCGTCGCGGGCGGGAGTCCGTTGCTTCCCGACGCCCTCGGCTGCCGAGGCCCGACCGCGGCGACCGGCTGCGAGCCCGATACCCGCAGGGAGGACGACCATCGAGGTCAGGTCGACGACGGTCGCCCAGCCGTCGGCGTCGGACGGGCCGGCGTTGTCGACGTGCATCCGGCGGACGTCGGTTTCAGTGTCGACGTCGGGGAGCTCCATGAAGTCCTGCTCGACCCGCAGCTGGGCGGCCTCGACGCCGTCGACGCGGTGCCGAAGGGTAAACCAGTCGAAATGCTCGGTGTGGGCTTGCATGGCGAGCCACTCGTCGTCGGGGTTCGGGCTCTCGTAGAGCCGGATGTGGTAGCGCTGGCCGTAGTAATCCCCGTCCTCGAGCTGGAGCGACTCGGTGGCCCAGTAGCCGTCCTCGCCCTCGCCGGGATCAACCCAGGCGTAGCGGGTCGTCCCGTCGGCCTCGCCCCAGGCGATCCCCGTCGCGTGGCGGTGTTCCTCCTCGAGGACGGTCGCGTTCTCGAACTCCCCGGGCGCCTCCGCTTCGGTCTCTTCCTCGACGTCTTCGATCTCTTCCCACTCGCCGTCGTCGCGCTCGCTCATCGCCCGCAGGACGTCCTCGGTCTCGCCGCGGACGATGACGTTGATCGGACTCCGCTCACGGAACTCCGCTTCGGGACTCAGAAACCGCCAGAACTCGCTCTCGGAGTCCTCGAGCGAGACCAGTTCCGGTGTCTCCTGGGTCTCTTCGGTCAGCTGTTCGTCGATCGAATCCGCAAACAGCAGCGACGGACCCCCGATAAACAGTACCGCGACGACCACGAGGGCGACGGCGACGACGTGCGAACGACGCATTTCCGGTCAGTTACGAGCACTGACCTATCAATGTACCCGTTGCAGGAGCCCGTTTCGGGAGCCGTTCGTCCCGGAGAGTACGCGCGATGGCCACGGCCCGCTACGAGTCGGGCTTCCAGCTCATCGTCACCGTCACCGTCTCGCGGTCGCCCCGCAGCCGGGAGGACCGCTCCACGACGTCGACCGAGACCGAGACGTCCTCGGAGTGACCGAGCGAGACGGTCTTGTTCCCGACGGGGACGTCGACCCCGCTTTCACCCTCCTCGAACCGTCGGGAGAGTTCCGAGAGGTAGTCGGCGAGTTCGCTTCGGCTCAGTACCTCGTCGTTGGTCGTCCGTTCGGCCATAGCTGTACCTCGATGCGGTCTCGAAAGAACGTGTGGGTTGCGAACGCATCCCGTTCACTGCGCCGCTCGAACGGACGGGTGAACTTTTCACCCGCGAACGGGTATGCGGTCACGATGGACGTCGCCGTCGGAATCGTCGCCCAGCGCGACAACGAGCGGGCACAGGCTCTCGCCGCGACGCTGATCGACTCCCTCGAGGACGCCACCACCGTCGTCGACGAGGCGACGGCCGCCGCGATCGGCGAGGGCGGCGTCCCGGTCGCGTCGATGACGGATCGCGATCTCGTCGTGAGCATCGGCGGCGACGGAACGTTGCTGTTCGTCGCCCGCGAGGTCGGTCAGACGCCGATCCTCGGCGTCAACCTCGGGGAGGTGGGCTTTCTCAACGCCGTCGCTCCCGACGACGCCGTCCCGGTCGTCGCCAACGTCGTCGATTCGCTCCGGGCGGACGGCGCCGTCGACGGCCGTCAGCTCGATCGACTCCGGGCCGACGGCGACGGCTGGGACCTCGAACCGGCGCTCAACGAGATCGTCGTCCACGGCCCCCGCCGGGGTCACGGCGGCGGTGCGACGATCGAGATCCGCGTCGACGGCGAGCGCTACGCCGAGAGCCACGCCGACGGCGTCCTCGTCGCCACGCCGACGGGGTCGACGGCGTACAACCTGGGCGAGGACGGCCCGCTCGTTCGCCCCGGAACCGACACGCTGATCGTCAACCAGATGGCCGCGACCGAGGCGATGCCGCCGCTGGTCGTCGATCACGACGCCGAGATCGAACTCGCGGTCACGGACGCCGAGACCGCCTACGCGATCAGCGACGGCCGAAGTCGCCGGGAGCTCGAGCCGCCGACGACCGTCAACGTCTCGGTCGCGGACGAGCCCGTCACGCTCGCCGGTCCGCGGTCGAACTTCTTCGAGGCCCTTGAGAAGCTCGAGTGATCACTCCCCCTCGAGGAGCGCCTCGAGCTGTGCGGGCGGCACCGCACCGCGGGCTGCCCGTCCCTCGTGGACGAACGTCGGCACCCCCGTGACGCCCCGCTGTCGGGCGTCGGCGAACCGCTCCTCGAGCTCCGCTCGCAGTCCGTCATCGTCGATCGCGTCGCGGATTTCCCCGGGAGCGAGGCCGACGTCCTCGGCGATCGTAGCGAGCACGTCGGGGTCGCCGATATCCCGGCCGTCCTGCCAGAGCGCCTCGTAGATCGCCGCGTCGAACGCGGCCCATCGGTCGGGATCGGTCTTCGAGACGTGCCACGAGGCGAGCTGGGCGTTCAGCGAGTCGACGTCGGCCGCGATCTCCTGGCTCATCTCGACGCCGTACTCCGCCTGGAGCCGGCGGACGTTCTCGCGGGCCTGTTCGAAGTACGCCTCGTCTTTCCCGTCGTCGGCGTCGTGGTCGATCGAGCCGTCGGCGTTTCGCTTTCCGCTCCGGAGATCGAAGGGGTGCCACTCCAGCTCGAGTGCGTCCTCGCGGCTCTCGCGGTACTGCTCGAGGGACTGCTTCCCAAGGTAACAGAACGGGCAGACGTAGTCGGCGTAGATCGTGAGTCGGTCGGCGGCGTCGATCTCGGACATGGTTGCAGTAGGTGTCTGCGACGGAAAAGACGACGGCTACGGGTGGGGGATGTGGCTCGGGCTCACTCGTGGCTCGCGTCTGTATTACTCGTGTCCGCATCATCCGCGTCCGCGTCGACCGTCTCCGCGTCGGTTCGGTCCTCGAGGCTCGGCAGGTTCGAGTCCCGGTAGGGGTTGCGGCCGTAGGCGGGCAGTTCGTCCTCGAGCTGGGATTTCAGCACGCGCCGCAGCCGGTTCAGGCTCGTCGTATCGAGCCCGTGGTCGGCGGCGAGGCGTTTGAAGGCGTCTTCTTCGGTAATGTCGTGGGCGCGGTACTGGCCGAACAGCTCGTCCATCCGATCGGGCGAGAGCTCCGAAACGTCGACATTGTCGAGGCCGAAGTACGCGCGGCGGTCGACGTCGACGACGTGGCGAATCACGACCAGCGCGACCTTTGGGATCGCGCGCTGGCTCCCGAACTCGGTGAGATCGATCTCGTCCATCACGCCCAGCGCCAGATCACGCTGCCAGGGAGTCAGATCGAGGGCGTTACACAGCGCCTGGGTCGTTCGCAGGCGATCGAGTCGGTGAGCGCGCTCGCTGTACCCCGGCGTCGCGCCGTGTTGTTCGTCGTGGAGTCGCCGGACGCTCTCGGAGAGTTCCTCGTCGGGCGACTCCGCGCGGCCGATGACGGTCGCACTCGGCGTGACGACGCCCCACTGGCGAACGGTCGAGTCCCGCTGGACGTCTGCCCGGGAAAGCGCCCCGGAGCCGGGACGCGTCTCGAGGCGACGGTCCTCCTCGAGGCCGTTGGGGGCGGATTCCCGCCGGAGGGCTGGCCCGGAGTTACCAGCGTCGTCGTACATCGTGTGTCGCTCAGACCGGGAGACGGAAAAAGACTTGCTCGTTTCACCGAGGCCGAGAGCCGACGCTCGACGAGATTGGGTACCCCATCTGCGAAAAGCCCTTCGTAGCTCTACCTTGTGACCAGAGGTACTTAAAGGACGAGCGATACGCTCGAGTTTCGACCTGGCACCCGCAGCTACCAGCGGTAGGAATTCGAAAAGCGACGACCTCCGTCGTAGCTCTACCTTGTAGCCAGAACTCCGTAAAGAGCGAGCGGAGGCGCCAGGTTTCGGCCGAGGACGCACGGCTACCGAACTGAGAAACTCGAGAAGCGACGATCTCCCGTCGTATCTCTACCTTGTGACCAGAGATACTTAAACCGAGGACGTCGACCCACACCGCTGACTTGCCGCAAGCATCTCGTCGATGGCGTCGTTCAGCCGTGCCCGATCGGGGCCGTCGCGAGCGTGCACTGCCGGATCGATTCGCTTCGGCGGGTTGGCGAACGCACGACCGACCGCGTCGCCGATCCGGACGCTTCCCTCGCCCGCGCGCTTGCGCTCGCGGAGCTTCCGGGTTCGGCCGATCCGATCGTCGTTGAAGACCGTGGGGGCCTGGTCGTCCAGGAACGCCTCGAACTCGATCGCGGGCAGCTCGTGGTCGCCGCGCTCGCCGGTCGCCTTCAGGTATCGTGCGGCCATCGCGGCGCGGACGACGGTCAGGTTGCGCTTGACCGTCGGTCTCGTCCCCGTCTCGGCGAACCGCTCGTCGTCCGCGGCGACGGTCATCGTCCCGTCCTCGGTCTCGACCACGTACGCGTCCTCGCGGCGCTCGCGGATCGGAAAGATCTCGTCGTCGTTCCGAACCAGGTGCTCAGAGAGGTACTTGCGGTAGTTGTTCGTCGCGATCCCGCGCCAGGCGTGGTAGAGGTCGATCGGGTTGTACGCCCGCTCGACGTCGGCCGCAAGCGCGCCGGGATCGTAGCGCGTTCGGTACCGGATCGGACTCCGCAGAAGGTCGATCGCGCCGTCGTTCGAGTCGGCAAGCAGTGCGGCGAACGTGCGGACGTCCCACCCCTGGTACTCGAATGCGCCGCGCTCCTCGAGGAGCACCCCGTCGACGCCGCCGAGGTGGGCGTACCGCCGGAGGTCCGTCGGCGCGTAGACGAAGCTGATATCGTAGTCGCTGTCGGGCCCCGCCGCGCCCCAGGCGTGGCTCCCGCGGGCGACCGCCAGAACGATCGACACCTCCCGAGAGCGCTCGATCTTTTCCAGGTGTCGATCCACCGTCTCGCGTGCGTGGGTGGGGATCGATGCCATCGCTACCGTCTGTCGCTCCTCGCGTCCTCGGATCGCGATCCCGTCCGGGACGCGCGGCTATCGACTAACTGAGAACCGTAGAACGTCCGGCCTCCCGTCATAGCTCTACCTTGTGACGGGAACCACTTAAAGAGCGAGCGCTCGAGCGTCGCCCTTTCGAAACGGCGGACGGCAAGACGCGTGGCTCCCGAGTTCGAGCGTCCGAGAGAACGACGACTTCCCGTCGTATCTCTACCTTGTAGCCAGAACCACTTAAAGAACGGTCGGTGCACCCGCTCTCGGAACGCGACCGACCCTCGACGAACGAGGACGTTCGCCGTCACGACGCCGTGCGATCTGATACCGCACCCGCTTTCGAAAGGTTGAATCGCGCGCTCGCCTGAATGTGATCAATGAGTCAGCAGCTTCCGGACGTCCAGGCGTCCTCGCCCGACGTCACCGTCGGCCTGAGCCAGGTCGGCGTCACCGGCGTCGAGAAACTCGTCAAGATCGCCCGCGAAGACAAACGTCCGATCGTCCTCACGGCCGAGTTCGAGGTTTTCGTCGACCTCCCGTCCTGGCGGAAGGGCGCGGACATGAGCCGCAACATGGAGGTCATCGACGAGATCCTCGAGGACGCGACCCGCGACGAGGCCTACCGCGTCGAGGAGGTCTGTGGCGAGGTCGCCGAACGGCTGCTCGGGAAACACGACTACACCTCCCGCGCGGAGGTCACGATGGAGGCGGAGTTCATGCGCCGCGAGCAGACCCCCGCCAGCGACCGCGAGACCCAACACACCGTCGACATCATCGCGTCCGCGACTGCCACGGAGGAGGGCACCCGCGAGGAGATCGGCGCCGAGGTCGTCGGGATGACGGTCTGTCCGTGTTCGCAGGGGATGTCCGCCGCGCGCGCGAAACAGACCCTTGAGGACCTGGGCGTCGAGGAGGAGACGATCACGGAGTTCCTGGAGGAAGTTCCACAGCCGGGCCACTCCCAGCGTGGACACGCGACGCTGACGATCGAGTCGAGCGGCGACCCGGACGTCGATCTGAACGACGTCATCGACATCGCGCGGGACTCGATGAGCGCCCGGATCTACAACCTGGCGAAACGTCCCGACGAGGACCACATGACCTACGCGGCCCACGCCGACGCGAAGTTCGTCGAGGACTGCGTGCGCTCGATGGCCGAAGGAGTCGCCGAGGAGTTCGATCACCTTCCCGACGACGCCGTCGTGACGATGAAACAGTCCAACGACGAGTCGATCCACCAGCACAACGCCCACGCGGAGCGGGTCGTCGAGATGGATCAGCTGCGCACCGAAGTCGACGACTAGAAGGTAAGCGGCTTCGCTTCCTCCCACCGGGGTGCGAACTCCCCGTGGACGTTCGCCGCGAACTCCGGATCTTTCAGATCGATCATGCCGAAGGCGTCGCCCGACGACAGCGGGTTCGGCACCTGGATGCAGATCTCGACGCCGTCGATGATGTTGAACGAGCCAGTCACGTCGTCGTTCGTTCGGACGTGGAAGTCGTCGCGGTTCTGCAGGGCACTCTGATACCGCGCGCCGACCCTCTCGGAGAGGGAGTCGACCATCTTCCGCGTCATCAGGATGTCGACCGAGACGCCCCGATCCAGGGCGTCCTCGAGCTGGGCGAGGACGTCCTCGCTGACGGCCTGCATATCGCGCTCGGGGACCGGATCTGCGGCGACCATCACGATGTGGTCGTCCGCGGCCCCCAGCCGCTCGAGCAGCAGATCGATCGTCTCCTCGGGTCCGACCGCGGCGGTCCAGAACTGCTCCTCGACGGGGTCGGCTGCGTCGAGCTCGTCGGCGAGATCGTCGACGATCGACTCGTACTGGTCGGCCTTCTCCTCGAGTTCGCGTTTCTTGTCCTCGAGGAGGCGATCGAGGGCAGTCGATGGTTCGACGGCGACGTACTTCTTCGGGCGACTTGCGGTCTGGCTGCGGACGAGGTTGTACTGTTCGATACTGTTGAGGACGTCGTAGATCCGCCCCATCGGCACGTCGCTCGCTCTCGACAACTCCTTTGCCGTTGTGGGCCCGGTGTTCAGCAGCGCTCGATACGCCCGAGCCTCGTACTCGGAGAGTCCGAGGTCCCTAAGACTGGCCATACTCGTAACGGCTCACCCGAGAAACAAAAACACTGTGGTGGTTTGACTCTCCCTCGATGCGACGGTGTTCACCCCGTACGTTAGTCGAGAATTTCCCCCACCCGCTCGCTCAACTGCTCGGGAGTTTCGGCGGGTTCGGAGCGACGGTCGCCGCGTTCGACGCGGGCGGTCCCGGTCTCGAGGTCGGCATCCGGGACGACGACCTTCTCGTGGTCCGCGAGCCGCAGCGCCGCGCGGTGGAGGTCGGAGCCGGGCGCGTCGCCGACCCGGATCGCCAGCGGTCCCTCGAGCAGCCGGCTCGTGGCTGTTCCGTACCGGGCGATCTGGACGCCGAAGCGATCGCTGGCGCCCGCGAAGTCCTCGAGAGTCTCCCTGGCGATCGTCCGATACTGTTCCTCGCCGGAAAGCACTGCCAGCTCGAGCAGTCCATCGGCGAGAGCGACGTTCGTGTCCAGGGGCCGCAGCGGGCGATCGCAGAGTCCGACGTCCGCCGCCGCGCTGTCGATAAAGGAGTCGCCGTCGCGAAGCCGTTCGACCGTCGCGTCGGCGACCGCCTCGGCCTCGGCGACAGCGTCGGTCTCGAGGGTGCTCGCGGTCGTCGTCAACGCGCCGAGGACGCGGGCCTGAGTCGAGAGCAGCGGCGTCGGCTGGTCGTCCTCGTCGGCGGACTCGAGCTGGTGGCTGGCGACGCCGTCCTCGAGCAGCTCGCTTCGCAGCGTCGAGAGCGCGCGCTCGGCGTAGCGTCGCGCCCGCTCGTCGTCGGTGTACGCGAAGTACGTGAGCAGTCCCTCGATCGCCAGCGCGTTCGGACCGGCGAAGACGCCGTCGTCGACGGGTGGCTCGTCGGCGGCCGCGCGATCGGTCGGGTCGAGTCCGTGGCTCTCGAGGTCTCCGGGTGCCTGGCTGTTCGCGAACGCCTCGGCGTCGCCGTTCCACAGCGTCGTCGTCAGATACTCGACGGTACGCTCGGCGGGGTCGCGGTACTCGGATTTCCCCGTCAGGAGGTAGGCGTTCGCGAACGCGCGCACGAGCGCGCCGTTGGAGTCAAGCAGCTTCTCGTGTTGCAGCCCGGACCAGTCGCGGTCAGTCGCGAACCGGTAGAACCCGCCGTCGTACTCGTCTAACAGGTTCGCGCCGACGGCGTCGAACGACCGCAGCGCCATCTCGCGGTCCCGTTTGAGGGCGAACTCGAGGGCGTCGGGCAACGGGAACTTCGGCTCGGTTCCCCAGCCGCCGGCGACCTCGTCGTAGGCCTCCTCGAGCTGGCTGAGCATCGTTCCCTCGATGTCGTCCGTGAGCTCGCCGGCCGGGGGTTCGTCCTCGCGAATCGGTCGCGGAACACGACCCGCACCGCTGCCCTTGGTCTGCCACATCGTCCGGACGCTATCGAGGACCTGGCGCATCCCGTCGGGACCGAGGTAGCCGGCCCCGGTCAGCACGGTCCCGTCGGGTGCCAGAAAAACCGTCGACGGGAACCCGCCCATGTTGTACCGATCGCGGACGCGTGGGTTCCGATCGACGTCGACTCGCACCGGAACGAACCCGTCGTTGATGTGGGCCGCGATCCGCGGTTCGGCGTAGGTCTCGGCGTCCATCTCGTGGCAGTGATCACACCACGTCGCGGTGAGCGCACAGAGGATCGGGACGTCCTCGGACGCGGCCTCGTCGAAGGCGTCCTGACCCCACTCGCGCCACTCCACGCGGGTCGAATCGTTCATACCGGTCGTCCGGGCGTCGACAGGGTAAGCGCTTCGTTCGGCGGACGTCCTCGGCGCGGGCGCGAGCGGGCGCGGAGTGTAAAGGGTTTTCACCCGTCGCCGGCTATATCGGGATATGCTCCGGTGGATCCTCGCGTTACTGCTGATCCCGTTTCTCGATGCGATACTTCTCGGGTTCGTCGCGACCGCCTATATCGGCTGGGTGCCGATGGTACTGCTTGTCGTTCTGACCGGTCTCGTCGGGATGTTGCTCGTCCGGGCGGAGGGACGACGGACGATTCGAAAGATGCAACGCTCGCTCGCCGAGGGGAAGCCTCCGACTAACGAGTTGCTCGACGGCGGCTTCCTGATCGCCTCGGGCGCGTTCCTGCTAACTCCGGGTCTGGTCACCGATCTGATCGGGTTTCTGCTGGTCGTTCCGGTCACTCGGATCCCGATTCGGACGGCGCTCAAACGCTACGTGATCGTCCCGTACGCGGACAAGAAAACGGACGGCTTCGCGAGCGGAAACGTCTGGACGTTTGGATTCCCTGGCGGAAGCGCCGAGCAGGACGAAGCCCGTGCCCAGTGGTCCGATGGCGGTACCTACGACCTCGGCGAGGACGACTACACCGTCGACAGCGAGGAGTCGTACACGGTTGAGTTCGGCGACGAGCGGACCGACGACGCCGACGTCGACGACGACGATCCCTACGCCCGGTAGCGATTCTCACGGCTCTTCCAGAAAGAAACACTTAACCATCCCAGCGCACAACTGGCTAATGCAGTCGCGGGCCAATAGCTCAATTAGGTTGAGCGCCACTCTGATAAGGTGGAGGCTCTCGGTTCAAATCCGAGTTGGCCCACTCAGCTTCTGAACGCTGTTATACACCCGATAACGCCAGTTTTAGCGTTCAACAGCTCCGTTCACGACGTTCGAGGAGAGCGGTACCCCTCGATTTCGCCGCTTAGTTGATTCACTTCTGAACGCGGGTCGCCTCCGTCTTCGGAGTCCGATTCGCTCAGACGGTAAAACGGGTGATGGATATTGGGATCAAAGGAGGGTTCAGATGCCGGCGAGCGCATCCATCAATTCCCACAGGAGGCCGGACACCGATCGTGAGCGGAACGAAACCGGCTCGTAGGTGGACGTGTCGTCCGCGTCATCGCGCTCCTGATACTGAAGTAGTTCGTCGACGTGGAGGTTCGGTTCACAGTGGTACCCGTCAGAATCGCTGTAATGGATTGTGTAGTACGGCTGTATCGGAGTCCGAATCTAGGTATCGTTCGTCCGGTCGGCCGCTTCGAGACCGGATGGCGGATTCGGGATCCACGTCACTCGGAGAGACGCGGTCTCTGCTGCGCGACCGAACCACAATGGATCGAGCGTGGCCCTAACCAGTGTCCGGCAGGCGCTGTGTCAGACGTTCGAACCGGTCAGGCTGGACGACGTCGGATCCGCGAACCCGATCGTCCGGTCACGCTCGAAAACCGGCTCGATTGCTCATACGATAGCTGGCAGATTCTGAGTAGGCGGCCCGAGTCAGTGTGTGACCATCGTTGAAACGATCGAGATATTCCTCCGTGAGTGCTGGTATTCCTCCGGTTGCCGCCTTAACACCCGGTTAACTCGAATTCGAGAGTCGGTTTTTTGATCTGTCGTATCTGGAACTGTTCCGGATATGCCGCCGTCGAGTTGGTCCCTCGATACGAGACCTTACCGACGCTATAATAAACAGCCAGAATAGATTTCCTCTGACTGTGATGTTGCCAGTCTGTACGTATCGACTGCTACCGATCGGCCGAGACGGCGCCGCCGATTCGGAGCTGAGGTGATCTCTCAAATGAGGTATACGCACGGTGTGGTTCGCGCCGACGGATCACTATCCGAGAAGGTGTTCGAGGAGTGGCTCCCCTCCAAGCCCGAAATTCGGTATACGTCCGATCGTGTCGCGCTCGCGACCGAACGCGACGCGTGTCACTCGGCCGGTGAGGCGGCCGACGCCGAAAACGAGTCGGTTCGGTGCTGGCTTCTCGGTGACGTCTACGGCTACGAGGACGGCGGGCATGGATGCCCGCGCGGGTACGAGCCCCGTCCCGCAGACATCGATCCCGCACAGTACTGTTTGTCTCTGTACGAACGGACGGGATTCGAGTTCCTCGAGGGGCTCAACGGGAACTACACGCTACTGCTCTACGATCGAGAACGGCAACGGTTTGCCCTCTGTACCGACCGGTTCGGAACGGTTCCGGTCTACTGGACCCGGGCCGACGACGGCTCGATCGTCTTCTCGACGAACGTTCAGCTGCTTCCGTTTCACCCGGCCGTCGACACCGCGTACCACCCGGCGTATCTCCACGAGTATCTCGCGTTCCGGTGCACGTTCGGAGTCAAGACGCCCCTGGAGGGCGTCGAGAAACTCGAACCGGGGACGATCACGTCGATCGCGCTCGGCGACGGATCGCTCCGGACCGAGCAGTACTGGCGGCCGCAGTACCGCCCTCGCGACGAGTCCTTCGAGTGGTTCGTCGAGGAGTTCGCCGATCGGTTCCGAACCGTCGTCGACGAGTGGACCCACGACGGCCACGAGTACGGCGTCTTGCTGTCGGGGGGCAGCGACTCCCGACTCGTGCTCTCGGTGCTCGAGAACGCGACCGCGTTCCACATGAACGACTGGATGAACCGCGAGGCCCGAATCGCCGAGCGAGTTGCGCTCCAGGCCGGTGCGACGTTCGAACTGCTCGAGCGAGGACCCGAGTACCGGATCGGCTCCCTCGAGCGAAACCGGTGGGCCGAATCCTTCAACGGCTGGTTTAGCCAGCCCTACACGAGCGGGTTCGAGTCCAGAATTACCGAACAGGTCGACGGGCTGTTGTCGGGGCTGTACAGCGACTCGTTGTTCGGCGGGTACAGCGTTCCCTCGCCCAACGTTTCGCTGGGACCGCTCGGTTCGATGACGGTGCCGATCGAGCGCCCGATCGAAACCGTCGACGAGTACATCGACCTGCTGCTCGAGCGTGCCCACGACAACCTCGATATGCCGACCGATCTCCGGACCGTTCTCGAGTCGAACATCCACCGGGACGGCGACCGGATCGTTCACCACGGCGTCACCTACGAATCGCTCGAGGATCTGGTCTACTACGGAAGCTGTTATCCGCTCTCGAACGACGACGATATGCGGTTCCACACCGATCTCCGTCGGATGTTACCCTATCGGTCGCCGTTTCTCGATAACCGGCTGCTGGATCTCTCGCTGTCGATGCCGCCCCGGTATCGCCTTCGACGGGACCTCGTCGGACAGGCCGTTACTCGGCTGGATCCCGACCTCGCAGCGATTCCACACGCCAGTACCGGGGTCTCGCTCTCGCGGTCGTTCCCGGTCGAGTACGCCGGCGAACACTTCCTCGAGTTCTGGCGCAAGCACGTGACCAACCGAACACCCCCGAAACCGTATCTGACCGACGGCCCCTGGCTGGACGACGCGGAGTTGCTTCGTTCCTTCGAGTTCACGAACGACGTCCTCGATCAGCGGGGCCATCTGGCGGATGCGTTTCCCGGGCCAGACGCGGACGCGATCCGAGAGCTGTACCACACCCACTGCCACGACGAGGATCGTGTCGGTGAGCTCTACACGCTGTTGACGGTGTTGACGATGCCTGTAACCGAATACCTTACCGACGTTCCCGAGTCGAACCGAGCGGAGACGATCGATCTTCTCTCCCGACAGTCGCAGGTGATCGACGTTGAGTGACGAACGCGACGCGGTCGTCGTCACCGCCTCCCGGTACCCCCACGGATACACGTCGGTCCGCTCGCTCGGATCGAAGGGCGTATACACGATCGCCGCGGTCGACGACACCGACCTGAGCGTGACGGCATCGCGGTACTGCGACGAGTCCGTCCTCGTGCCGCCGCCGAGCAATCTGCCGGCCTACAGGGACGCGCTGCTCGGACTGGCCGCCCGTCCGGACGTTCGCACCATCATCCCCCATCGCCCGCACGACACGTACATCCTCTCGCGGGATTACGAGGCGTTCGATCGCCACATCGACCTCGTCGTGCCGCCGATGGAGACCCTCCGGAACGTCCACGACCGCAAGCGGCTCGCGGAGATCGCGACCGACGCGGGCGTGGCGATTCCGGAGACGCAACTGCTCTCGGAGGTCGAGGACTGGAGCGACAACCGGATCGTCAAGTCGCGGTACAACCTGTTGACCGACGCCTATCTCGAGGAGTTCGAACTCGAGGACTCGAAGATCGCGAAATCGGTCGAGCACATCGCGCCGGGGGAGACTCCGGACGTCGACGCGCTGATCGAGAAGATGGGCCACGAGCCGATCGTCCAGGAGTACGTCGAGGGCGCCGGCGAGTACGTGTTCGGTGCGCTGTACGAACACGGCGAGGCGCTTGGCACCTTCCAGCACCGTCAGCTCCGGGGTGACTCCTACACCGGCAGCGGCGGCGTCTACCGGGAATCGGTCCATATCCCCGAACTCGAGGAGGCGGGGCTGGCGATCCTCGACGAACTCGAGTGGCACGGGCTGGCCTGCATCGAGTACATCGAGGACGCAGAGACCGGCGAGTTCTCGATCGTCGAGATCAACCCGCGGATGTGGCAGTCGCTCGCGTGTGCGGTCAAGGCGGGCGCCGACTTCCCGGCCTGGTACTGGCTCGCCGCGACGGGCCGCAGCGAACTGATCGAACCCGGCTACGAGACCGGGGTCAGCACCCACTACCTCTACGGCGAGCTCGAACACCTCGTCAGCGTCGCTCGCGAGGAATCCCCGTTCGTCGAACGACCCTCGCTGGCGGGCCGGACCGGCGAAATCGCCAGATCGTGTGTCGAAGACCGGTCGTTCGACGTCCTCCACCGCGACGATCCGATGCCGATCGTCCGCCAGGTCCGCAATGAGATCGAGGACGCTGTCGGTCGAAGACTGGGCTGATCGGCTTTGGGGGGAACCGAACAGACCGTCGCTCAGATGTAGTTGCTCTCGCTCTCGTAGACCGAGGGATCGTCCCTGAACTTCTCGGCGACCGTCTCGAGGGTGACGAAGCGGGCGTTCTCGTGGCCCTTGACGTACTGGATGAACTCCTCGAACAACGGGATCATGTGGGGAAGCCCGTGAAGGTCGGGGTGGATCGTGAAGGTGTAGACGCCCGCGCCCCGACGGTTGTGGAGGTAGTCGAACTGTCGCTTGTAGTACTGCTCGTACATCATCTCCGGATCCTTGTAGCCGGCGTGGTAGATCGGCTGCTTGATGAACAACATTGGAGGAATGTCGTCGCGATACCAGCTGATCGGGATCTCGACGACGTCGGTTTCCTCGCCGTACCGGTACGGCTCCATCCACGCCTCCGGACTCTTGTCGTAGTCGATCTTCTCCCAGCTGTCTCCCTTGCGCATCCAGCCCGGTTCGAACTGCCGTTCCATCAGGCTGCTGTCGTACTCGAAGCCGTGCTTCTCGACGAGGTCGGGGGTGTTCTCGCTGAACTCCCACCAGCTGGCCCGATGTCCGACCGGCTCCGAGCCGGTGACGTCCTCGATCAGGTCGATCGAGACCTCGAGAATCTCGTCTTCCTGCTCCCGGGAGAGATCGGTCGGGTTCTCGTGGGAGTAGCCGTGCACCCCGAGCTCGTGGCCCGCGGCCGCGACCGCCTCGATCTCGTCCCGAAACGTCTCGATCGTGTGGCCGGGGACGTACCACGACGTCTCGATGTCTTGCTCCTCGAACAGCTCGAGCATCCGGGGGATCCCCTCGTTGCCGGCCGACAGGCCACGGGAGAGATCCGCGGGCGAGTCCTCGCCACCGTAGGAGCCGAGCCAGCCGGCGACACAGTCCGCGTCGACGCCGATTGCTACGTCAACAGTACCCATAGTTCGTTCGAAGCGGCCACCGACCAGGAGTAAGGAACTAGGGGCTGCACATGCGCAACCGACCGCAGATTCATTCGGCGGCCGGCGACAACCCCATCAGGCTCGGGCCGAAGCTCCGGTATGGAACCGACGGAGTCGACGACTGACGAGCCGGCACTGCTCGAGGACGCTCCACTCGAGATACCCGCCGAACGCGAGGCGGCGACGTTCGGGGTGGGCTGTTTTTGGGGTCCCGACGCCCGCTTCGGCGCGCTCGAGGGGGTTGCCCGAACTCGGGTCGGCTACGCGGGCGGGACCGAACCCGATCCGACCTACTACTCGCTCGGCGATCACACCGAAGTCGTCCGGATCGCGTACGATCCGGACGTCGTCACCTACGAGGAGCTTCTCGAGACGTTCTGGGCGAGCCACGACTGGCACTCCGCGGCGCCGAAACGACAGTACCGAAGCGTCGTCCTCGCTCACGACGACGAACAGTACGAACTCGCGTGTCGGGGATGGGACGCGGTCGCCGATCGAACCGGTCGGACGCCGGCTACCGACGTCGAACGGCTCGGGGCGTTCTACTCGGCCGAGCCGTCCCACCAGAAGTACGAACTCCGCTCCCGACCGGTCGTCGGCGACGAACTCGAGACGCTGTACGGCGAGGCGTTCGTCGATTCGACGGTCGTCGCTCGACTCAACGGATTCGCAGCCGGTCACGGTGATCGGAGCCGATACGACGCGTTGCTGGCCGCTCTCGATCTCCCGGCGCCGCTCGTCGCTGAACTCCAGCGGTGGCGCTGAATCCGTTGCCCTCGAAGCCGATCTAAACCTATTCATAGGGTGAGGCGTCTACCCGTGTGTGTGGAACGAACGGATCCGAGTTCGTGGCAGCGGGATTTCGGACGAGGACTCGTCGTCATCGTTCCGATTCTCATCACGGCGTTTCTGCTCTACGTGCTCTACTCGTTCGTCTCGACGTTCGTACCGACGATGATGCTCGACGGGGCAGCGCTCGAGCCGTTCCTCCCTGGCGTCGGCGATCGCGCCCGCGAAATCGTGGCGGGGCTGTTGCGGATCGTCGTCGTGCTCTCGATCGGCTGTGCGCTGATGTACCTGCTGGGCTACCTCGCCCGAACGACGGCCGGAGAGCTGTTCGAGGCCTGGCTCGATCGAGCTGCGAACCGCGTTCCGGGGCTGCGGCTCGTTTACAACGCCTCGAAGACGACGACCGAGGTGACGGTCGGCTCCGAGTCAGTGCAGGGACCGGTCAAACTCGAGATCTGGCGCGGAATCCGGATGACTGCGTTCAAGACCGGCCAACAGGCCGCAGACGAGCGGGTCCTGCTGTTCCTGCCGACAGCCCCGAACATCTCGACCGGGTTCGTCCTCGAGGTCGATCCCGAGGACGTCACCGAACTCGAGGAAAGCACCGAGTCGGCGCTGACGCGGATCATCAGCGCCGGGTTCGGCGGGGAGGAGGAAGCCGAGACCGGCCGCCACGGGGATGGAAGCCGGTCGAAGCGCCGTCCGGACCCCTAACGCGATCGGTCACCGGCGACGTCGACCGTCAGGGTCGTCCGGTGCTCTCGGGCTTTTCGGGGAGGTGTCGGTACTGCGCCAGTTCTCCGTCCTCGACGAGGACGAGGAGCACGTCCCGCTCTGTGACCTCGTCGAACTCGGCGACGTCGACGACGAGCTGATCGACCACCCGGTTGTCTTCCTCGAGCAGGAGCACGACGTGGCGCCCGTCCACGATACGGTCGACGACGCCGACGTACTGCTCGACGCCTTCGTTTGCGGTGGAAGTCGATCGCGCGCCGACAGTGTTCGCTCCGACGATCGAGGCAGCCGTGAGTCCGCCCATCGCTTTGAGTGCGGTTCGTCGTGACAGGGATCGGTCAACTGTCATACCCCGGTTGGCCGCGGTTTCGTATATAAGTTCACGGACCGTCGTGAACGGGATCCGAGGCGAGACGAACCGATTCGAGCACCTTTGATTACCTATATATGTTTGAAGTGATATTATTCACTTACGCTCGGATACTCTATATCAGGATGGGTATCGGGAAGGAGAAGAATCAACCGAATATATTTATTGTGGCTTTTTTCCACCAATACCATCGGAATTGAGCTTATTTTCGTTGTATACTACTTGGACTGCCAGCAACAATTCGCTCGCAACATACACCTGGTATAACCATCAGACTGGATACTATCATACCCAACTGATATTTACTGACCTTCGCCCGAGGGTGATTACGGACATACTTATGTAAATAGTGGCCGCTCTCGGAACCCTTTTTGCCGGGTACGCCTATCGCTGTAGCAATGGCTGACCGTAAGACGGAGCGGGACGAGACGTGTTGCAAGCTCGGACGGGTCGCCGAGAAGTACGAGCTCACCGGACTCGACGAGGACCTCGTCGCCTCCTGGACCGGCGAGGGCGACGAACAGTACAGTACGCGAGAACTCGCGACGATCGTCAACCAGCGCGTCCTCGAGGCGGCCTTCGAGACGGCCGGCGTCTCGTACAAGGACGGCGAGATCGAGAACACCTACCGGCTGCTCAGCGACGACGACGTTACGAGCGGGACGCGAGTCCAGACGCGCAACGAACTCGAGCGCGACGGCATCCCCGTCGAGGACGTCGAGTCGGACTTCGTCTCCCACCAGACCGTCTACAACCACCTCACCAAGTGTCTCGAGGCCGAACTTGCGACCCCGAGCGCCGAGGAGCGTCTCGAGCGTGCCGAGGAGAAGCTGGGCGCGCTCCAGAACCGGACCGAAGCGGTAACGGGCGATACGATCGCACAGCTTCGTCGCAACGACGCCCTCGAGATCGGTGCGTACGACGTCCTCGTTTCCGTGACGGTGACCTGCGAGGAGTGCCAACAGCAGTATACGGTGCGCGAACTTCTCGAGGAACGTACCTGCGGCTGTTCGGGCTGACGAAGGAACCGACAGCTGGGAGGTGAATGGACAATACCTATCTGTCCGGCCGCGCTATCCGGCTGTATGAAGACGAGCCAGAACGTATCGGAGCGGGAGACCCCGGACCGGGCGACGCTTTCGGTGAGCAACATCGGCGGGATCGAGGAGACGACCGTCTCGTTCCAGCAGGGAATCACCGTCCTCTCCGGCCGAAACGCGACCAACAGAACGTCACTACTCCAGGGGATCATGGCTGCGCTCGGCAGCGACCGGGCAAGTCTCAAGGCCGACGCGACAGAAGGCGAAGCCGTCCTCGAGTTCGGTGACGAGCGCTACCGTCAAACTCTCCACCGTCGAAACGGAACCGTCGTCACCGACGGCGACCCCTACCTCGAGGACCCGGAGATCGCGGATCTGTTCGCGTTCCTGCTCGAGTCCAACGAGGCTCGCCGAGCCGTTGCCCGCGGCGACGAGCTTCGTGATCTCATTATGCGACCCGTCGACACCGAGGCGATCAAGGCGGAGATCCAGCAGCTCGAGCAGCGAAAGCAACGCATCGACGACGAGCTCGCCGAGCTCGACGAACTCGAGAACCGATTGCCCGATCTCGAGGCGAAACGGAAGCGAGTCAGCGACGAGATCGACTCGCTTCGCGAGGAGCTCGAGGACGCCGAGGAACGGCTCGAGGAAACGAACGTCGACGTCGAGACGCGCCGCGAGGAGCGCTCCGAACTCGAGACGAAACTCGACGAACTGCGCGAGACGCGGTCGGAGCTCGAGCGCACCCGGGACCGGATCGACACCGAGCGCGAGAGTATCGAGGCCCTCGAGGACGAACGTGAGGAGGTCGAGGCCCAGCTCGAGGAGCTCTCGACGGGTGAGGACGTTGATCTCGGCCGCCTGGAGGCCGAGATCGACTCCCTGCAGGCCCAGAAGGACGACCTCAACGAGGAGATCTCGCAGCTCCAGCGGACGATCCAGTTTAACGAGCGGCTGCTCGAGGAGGCCGGGGAGTTCCTCGGGACCGACGACCACCGGACCGACGGTGACATCACCGATCAGCTGCTGGCCGACGACGATTCGGAGACGGTCACCTGCTGGACCTGTGGCTCGTCGGTCGCCACCGATCAGATCGAGACCACGCTCGACCAGCTCCGGTCGGTCCACCAGGACCGACTCGAGGAGCGGTCGTCGATCGACGACGAACTCGACGAGAAGCGGGCGACCCGCACGGAAATCGAGGAGAACCGGACCGAGTACGAGCAGGCGAACCGCCGTCTCGACTCGATCGACGACGAGATCGAGCGCCGACGGGACCGCATCGAGGAGCTCACCGACGAGCGCGAGTCGCTGACCGAGGAGGTCGACGACCTCGAAACCGAGATCGACGACCTCGAGAGCGACGGCTCCGAGGACATCCTCGAACAGCACCGCGAGGTCAACCAGCTCGAGTTCGAGCTCGAGCGCAAGGAACGCAAGCGCGACGAGATCGAGGATGAGATCGCCGAGATTGAGGAGCGGCTCGATGAGCGCGACGGGCTCGAGAGCCGCCGCGAGGAGACGACCGAGGAGCTAACCGACCTGCGGACCCGGATCGACCGCATCGAGGAAGACGCCGTCGAGGCGTTCAACGAACACATGGAGAACCTCCTCGAGACGCTCGGCTACGGGAATCTCGACCGGATCTGGATCGACCGTACGACCCGGGAGATTCGAGAAGGACGCCGAAAGGTCACCCAGTCATCGTTCGACCTGAAGATCGTCCGCAGCACCGACGACGGTGCGGCCTACGAGGACGCGATCGAACACTTAAGCGAGAGCGAACGTGAGGTGACGGGGCTGGTCTTCGCGCTGGCGGGCTATCTCGTCCACGACGTCTACGAGACGGTGCCGTTCATGCTGCTTGACTCCCTCGAGGCGATCGACGCCGAGCGGATCACGGCGCTGGTCGAGTACTTCGAGTCGTACGCTCCCTACCTCGTCGTCGCCCTGCTCGACGAGGACGCCGAACAGCTCGCACAGAGCCACGACGTCGTTTCCGAGATCTAGCCTCGGCCGTCGTCGGAAACGGGGACGACGTCCCCGCGGATCGTCACTGCTGTGTGAACGCCTGCAAGCCCGTCAGCTCCTCGCCGAGGACGAGCGTGTGGATGTCGTGGGTCCCCTCGTAGGTGTAGACGGTTTCCATATTTGCCATGTGGCGCATCGGCGAGTAGTCGGTCGTGATCCCGTTCCCGCCCAGTATCTCGCGGGCGACCTTCGACTGTTCGCGGGCCGTCCGGACGTTGTTGCGCTTTGCCATCGAGACGTGCTGGGGGCGCATCTCGCCGCGTTCCTTGAGGTCGGCCAGGCGGTAGGCCAGCAGCTGGGCCAGGGTGATCTGGGTGGCCATCTCGGCGAGCTTCTCCTGCTGGAGCTGGAACCGTCCGATCGGGCCGCCGAACTGCTCGCGCTCGGTGGCGTAGGCACGGGCCTCCTCGAAACAGTCGCGGGCGGCCCCGACCGCGCCCCAGGCGATCCCGTACCGGGCCTGCGTGAGACAGGAGAGTGGCCCTTTCATCCCCGAGACGCCGGGCAGGACGTTCTCCTCGGGGACGTGTACGTCGTTCAGTCCGATCTCGCCGGTAATCGAGGCCCGCAGGGAGAGCTTCTCGGTGATTTTGTTCGTCGAAACGCCGTCCCGATCGGTCTCGACCAGGAACCCACGGACCGGGGCGTCCTCGCTCGAGCGATCGCGCGCCCAGACGACGGCGACGTCGGCGATCGGCGAGTTCGTGATCCAGGTCTTCGAGCCGTTCAGGACGTAGCCGTCGCCGTCTCGCTCCGCGTGTGTCTCCATCGCGGAGGGGTTCGATCCGTGCTCCGGTTCGGTCAGGCCGAAACAGCCCACGGCCTCGCCCTCCCCCAGCGCGGGCAGCCACTCCTCCTTCTGGGCCTCGCTCCCGTAGGCGCGGATCGGGTACATCACGAGCGCCCCCTGGACCGAGGCCATCGAGCGCAGTCCCGAGTCGCCCGCCTCGAGCTCCTGCATGAGGAGTCCGTACGCCGTCTCGGAGACGTTCGGCGAGCCGTACCCCTCGAGGTTCGGCGCGTAGAAGCCGAGCTCTCCCATCTTCGGGATCAGCTCCGTCGGGAAGGTTCCGTCCTCGAAGTGGTCGCCGATGTCGGGTTTGACGTGTTCCGCGACGAACTCCCGGGCCGTATCCCGGATCATTCGTTCCTCCTGATCGAGATCGGCCTCGAGCTGCACGAAATCCAGCATATCCGTTACTACGCGAACACCGCATTAGGTATTGCGGTACGCATGCTATCCCATACCAGGACAAGGATGGTAATTGCCCACTGGAATTACATCGGTCAAAATAACACTCCAGAACCGTACGATGGTTACTATAGGCGAAGATATTTTGTACGAGGATTGCGAGAACAGGGTATGGCATTCGCCCTGTCCGACGAGCACCGTGCGATTCGGGACGCCGTCCGTGAGTTCGGCGCAAACGAGATCGAACCGGTCGCCGAGGAGTACGACCGAAACGGCACCTACCCCGAGGAGATCCGCCGCGAGGCCGCGGCGTACGACTTCGTTGCACCGGGGATCCCCACCGAGTACGACGGCGCCGGGATGGACAAGCTCGCGTCGACGATCGTCACCGAGGAGCTGTGGCGAGCCGATCCCGGTATCGGCTCGGCGGTCGGCTCCGCCGGGTTCGGGACTGACATGATCCTCGAGTTCGGCGACGAGTGGATGAAAGCGGAGTGGCTCCCGAAGATCGCCAGCGGCGAGACCGCGTCCTGTTCGATGATCTCCGAACCCGCACACGGGTCGGACGTCGCCGGGATCGAGACGGTTGCCGAGAAGGATGGCACTGAGTACGTGCTCAACGGGAACAAGATGTGGATCACCAACGGCACCGTCGCCGACGTCGGCGTTCTGATGGCCAAGACCAGTCCCGGCGAGAGCCACCGCGGCATCACCGCCTTCCTCGTCGAGATGGACGCCGACGGGATCCGAACGGAGAAGATCGACAACAAGCTCGGGATCCGGGCGTCGGACCTTGCAGAAGTCGTCGTCGACGACGTCCGCGTCCCCGAGGACAACGTCATCGGCGAGGTCGATCAGGGGTTCTACCAGCTGATGGAGTTTTTCGCCTCCGGGCGCACCAGCGTCGCCGCCCAGGCCGTCGGCGCCGCCCAGGGCGCGCTGGACGCGGCGCTCGACTACGCCTCCGAGCGCGAACAGTTCGGACAGCGGATCGGCGAGTTCCAGGCGATCCGGCACAAGCTCGCGGAGATGGCGACGAACGTCGAGGCCGCCCGGTCGCTGACCTATCGCGCCGCGACGCAGGTCGAGGACGGCAACCAGGAGATCGCCGCCAGGTTCTCGAGCATGGCGAAGCTGTTCGCCTCCGAGCACGCCGTCGACGTCGCCGACGAGGCCGTCCAGGTCCACGGCGGTGCCGGCTACGTCACCGACTACCCCGCAGAGCGGTACTACCGCGACGCCCGCATCACGAAGATCTACGAGGGAACCAGCGAGATCCAGAAGAACGTCATCGCCGACCGCCTGCTGTAGGCGTCCTCGCCGCGAGGACTCGATCTGAATGGGTTCGGAACGTCCTCGACGGCGATCGTGATTCGTTTCCAGTGGTTCGAGGTAGAATCCCGATACTATATCATCGGTTGAAAGACAGCTAATACAAACGTTACTTCTCTTCACCTATACTGTATAAGATACTTCTTCTCCGCGTGAACCAGCGGAAATCAGAGCTTCGATATTCGGTTCTTCACATCCTGACAATCGAGTCAACTACTCGGAACGGCGCTCGATTCGTCGACCGGAGATCAGCTAACACCTCTATTTCTTTTCACATACTTTATCAGGTAATTCAACACTACTAAGTGGTATCGGGGAGTCGAGAGTTCCGATCGAACTGCGGGCTCGCGCTCGACCGAACTCTCGACGTCCTCGCGGGGGGTGTCGTCGCCGAGGACGTCCCGGCTGATCCGTCGCGATCCCGTTCCAGGGTCCCGCGGGCGAAACACCGTCCTCTAGCCCAGCAACTATATGTGGGGTCCACTCATGGACGGATGATGGCCGTTCGATCCTCCCTCGAGCGCGGCGGTGACCGCCCCCGTACGGTTCTGGGCGGTCGGTCGGGTATCGCGACAGGAACGCCCAGTGCGGACGAGCCCCGGATCGCGCTATGACGACGACGCCACCCTCCCGGCCGGATCCGGCCGACGATCCGAGAGCCGACTACGACTACCGGAGCGACGACGTCGATCGGCCGGCGCTGGTCGAGGATATCGGTCGGCTGATCGAGGGCGACGTCCGTGCGGACTCCTACTCCCGGGAGCTGTACGCGACCGACGCGAGCATCTACGAGGTCACGCCCGTCGCAGTCGTCTTCCCGCACTCGACCGCGGACGTCGCGGCTACCGTCGAGTACTGCGCCGAGCGGGGGATCCCGGTGTTACCCCGCGGCGGCGGAACGAGCCTCGCGGGCCAGACGGTCAACGAGGCCGTCGTCCTGGATTTCACGCTGTCCATGGACGGCGTCGTCGACGTCGACCCCGACGCCCGCCGGGCGACCGCCCAGCCCGGGATCTACCTCGAGACGCTCAACGAGACCCTCGAGCCCCACGACCTGAAGTTCGCGCCCGACCCCGCCTGGGGCGACAAGAGCGCCCTCGGGGGCGCGATCGGGAACAACTCCACGGGTGCTCACTCCCTGCAGTACGGCAAAACGGACGCCTACGTCGAGTCCTGTGAGGTCGTCCTTGCCGACGGCACCCGCACGCGGTTCGGCGAGGTCGCCCTCGAGGACCTGCCCGAGCTGGCGGCCGGCGACGACCTCGAGGCGGCGATCTACGCCGAGGTCGCGCGGATCCTCGAGGAGCGGGGCGAGCTGATCGAGGACACGTACCCCGACCTCAAGCGCAACGTCTCCGGCTACAACCTGGACTGGTTACTCGAGGACGCCCGCGGCGCCGAGCGCGGTATCGGCGAACCCGACGCCGAGGGCGGGACGGTGAACCTCGCGAAGCTGCTCTGTGGCAGCGAGGGGACCCTCGCGATCGTCACCGAGGCGACCGTCTCACTCGAGCCGATCCCCGCCGAGAAGAGCATGGCCCTGCTCGCCTACGACAGCGTCCTCGACGCGATGGACGACGTGGCGGCGATCGTTGACCACGACGCGGCCGCGGTCGAGGTCATCGACGACGTGCTGATCGACCTCGCGCGGGGTACCGCCGAGTTCGCCCCCGTCACCGAGATGTTGCCGGAGGGAACCGGCGCCGTCCTCATCGTCGAGTTCTACGCCGAGGACGCGGCCGACGGCGAACGCCGGGTCGCGAACCTGCTGGCCGACCGCTGTCCGTCGGTCGATCCCGTCGGCGAGGTCGATCCGCCCGAGGAGCGGGTTGTCACCGACGAGGCGGTCCACGCGTTCGACGCGATCGAGGCCCACGACGCCGAGAGCCGGAGCCAGATCTGGAAGCTGCGCAAGTCCGGACTCCCGATCTTGCTCTCGCGGACGACCGACGAGAAGCACATCGCGTTCCTCGAGGACACCGCGGTCCCGCCCGAGAACCTCCCGGCGTTCGTCGCGGACTTCCAGGCGGTGCTGGAGGATCACGACACTTACGCCAGCTTCTACGCCCACGCGGGGCCCGGCGTCCTCCACATCCGCCCGCTGATCGACACGAAGACTGAGGCGGGGCTCGAGGAGATGGCGTCGATCGCCGACGCGGTGACGGACCTCGTCGTCGAGTACGACGGCTCGGTCTCGGGCGAGCACGGCGACGGCCGCGCCCGAACGCAGTGGAACCGCAAGCTGTACGGCGAGGAGCTGTGGGAGACCTTCCAGGAGCTGAAGACGGCGTTCGATCCCGACTGGCTGCTCAATCCCGGCCAGGTCGTCTTCCGCGATGAGGATCCGACCGATATGACCGAGCACCACCGGTTCGGCCCCGACTACTCGTTCGAACCGGGGTTCGAACCTACCCTCGAGTGGGACAACGACAACGGCTTCCAGGGGATGGTCGAACTCTGTCACGGCTGTGGCGGCTGTCGGGGCGAGCAGTCTACGACGGGCGGCGTGATGTGTCCGACCTACCGGGCGAGCGAGGAGGAGATTACGAGCACCCGCGGGCGGGCGAACGCGCTCCGACAGGCGATGAGCGGCGACCTCGACCCTGACGAGGCCTTCTCCGACGAGTTCGTCGAGGAGGTGATGGACCTCTGTATCGGCTGCAAGGGGTGTGCGATCGACTGTCCGAGCGAGGTCGACATGGCGAAACTCAAAGCGGAGGTGACCCACGAGTACCACCAGCGCAACGGCTCGTCGCTGCGGGATCGTCTCTTCGCGAACGTCGCCACCCTCTCGCGGTGGGGGTCGAAGCTCCCGCTGCTCTCGACGGCGGCCCCGAAGCTCCCGGGCGCCCGAATGCTCCTGGAGGCGACCATCGGGATCGACGCCGATCGGCCGCTACCGTCGTTCCGTCCGATGACGTTTCGGGACTGGTTCGAGGAGCGAGGCGGCACGCGCGTTCCCGAGCGCGGCGCCGACCGGAAGGCGATCATCTACCCCGATCCCTACACCAACTACAGCCATCCCGAGGCGGGGAAAGCCGCCGTGCGGGTCCTCGAAGCCGCGGGCGTCCCCGTCAAGGTGCCCGACGAGCTCGACGACACGGGTCGGCCCGCGTTCTCGAAGGGCTTCCTCGAGCAGGCCGAGGCGACCGCTCGCGAGAACGTCCGGTCGCTGGCGCCGCTCGTCGAGGACGGCTGGGACGTCGTCGTAATCGAGCCCTCCGACGCGGTGATGCTCCAGTCGGACTACCTCGATCTGCTCTCCGACGAGGAGGCCCGAACGCTCGCGAACGCGAGCTACGGGATCTGCGAGTATCTCGACACGTTCCGGCTCGACGACCGGCTTGCCTTCGATGGCGTCGAGGCGTCGCTGACCTACCACGGCCACTGCCACCAGAAGGCGACGGCCAAGGACCACCACGCGGTCGGCGTCCTCCGGCGGGCCGGCTACGCCGTCGACCCGCTCGACTCGGGCTGTTGTGGGATGGCCGGCAGCTTCGGTTACGAGGCCGAACACGGCTCGCTGAGCGACGCGATCGCGTCGATCCTCTACGACCAGGTCGAGGCGAGCCCCGGCGAGCGGGTGGTCGCACCTGGCGCCTCCTGTCGCACCCAGCTGCAGAACCGCGACGGCGACGTCGAGGAGCCGCCGACACCGATCGAACTCGTCGACGCCGCGCTCGAGTAGTTCGGTCGACAGTCGAGGACATCGATTTATTGTCTCGTTGCTCGTAGGGACGCCCATGACATCCACCGTCCTCGTTCCGATCGACGACTCGGAGCGGTCGAGCGACGCTCTCGAGCACGCTCTCGAGACGCATCCGGACGCGACGATCACGGCGATACACGTCGTCGATCCGCGGAAGTTCTACACTGGAACCGGAATCGAGGGGAGCATCACGGCAGACTACGAGCGGATCCGGGAGGGGTACGAACAGCAGGCGCAGGCGCTGCTCGAGGACGCCCGCGAAGCGGCCACCGAGCACGGCGTCGAGATCGAGACGGAGTACGTCACCGGCGCGGTCGCCCGGTCGATCGTCGACTACACGGCCGACCACGACGTCGACCAGATCGTCATGGGGAGCCACGGCCGCTCGGGTGCGAGCCGGATCCTGCTCGGTAGCGTCGCCGAGGCCGTCGCCCGTCGTTCTCCGGTACCCGTCACGATCGTCCGCTGAGGGGGGTTCTCGGTGTCGTTCCACACCCACATGGGGACGTCGTGACCGACAGGCGGTCGTCCCGCGTCGCCCGATGTCGGAGACGGTCCCGCAAAAGCGCCGGAAACGGGAGCCTTTTGCGCTCGCTTTGCCAACGACGACCTATGACTCAGACATCCGGCACGTTCGGCGAGTGGCCGCTCAAGCGGCTGCTGACCGAGGTCGTCGGTTCGGGGCCGAAGTCGGCCGACGATATGAGCCGCGACCAGGCCCGCGAAGCCCTGCAGCGGATCCTCGCGGGCGAGCCCGAGGAGACGACGCTGGGCGCGTTCTGGCTGGCGAACCGCTGGAAGCGAAACACGCCCGCGGAGCTGGCGGCCTACACCGACGTCATGCGCGAGGAGTCGGTCGTCACCGCCGCGCCCGACGCCGACCCGGTCGACTGCGGCGCGAACTACGACGGCAAACACACCTCCGCGCTGCTGGGCGTCGGCGCCGGCGTCGTCGCCGCCGCGGCCGGAACGCCCGTCGTCGTCCACTCCGGGGACGGGGTGCCGACTCAGAAGGAAACGGCGTACAAACACGTCCTCGACGAACTGGGCATTCGGACCGAACTCGAGCCCGAGGAAAGCGCCGCGATGGCCGACGAGACCGGGTTCGGCTTCTACTACCAGCCCGCGTTCAACCCCGGGATCGACGCCCTCTTCGAGCGACGCGACGAGATGGGCGTCCGCACGTTCGTCAACACGATCGAGACGGTCGCCAACCCCGCCGAGGCCGACGTCCACCTCGGCTCGTTCTACCACCTCGCGTTCGCGAAGAAGCTGTCCGACCTGATCGAAGGAAGCGAGCAACTCGACTTCTCGCGGGCGATCTTCTTCCAGGGGATGGAAGGCTACGACGATATCCGTCCCGGCTACACGAAGGTCGCCGAGTGGAACGCAGGCGAGGACCTGACCGACTACGAGATCGAGACCGCCGAGTACGGCATGGAGATAGAAAGCGAGGACCTCGCGGTCGGCGACGTCCGGGCCGACTCCGCGGCGATCACCGAGGACGTCCTGGCCGGCGAACGCGACGACCAGTTCGCCGACGCTGTCGCCCTCAACGGCGCGTTCCGCATGTACGCCCGCCAGGACGTCGCGACTCTCGAGGAGGGCCTCGAAGCGGCCCGCGACGCGATCGCCGACGGCAGCGCCGCGGCGGTGCTCGAAGAGCTGCGCGAGTACTGACGGCTATCAGCCCATCGGACAGCTTTTGTGAGGCCCCGTGGCCTGACGGATCGAGATCAGGACCACTCCACGATCGGCTCCCCGGCGCCCGACCGCCGGACGTACTCGGTTTGCATCTCGTGGACGGCGTCCTCGAAGTCGGCGCCGCCGTCGAGGTGGTCGCGAACGCGGGCCAGCTTCCACCGGCTCGGCGTCGTCCGATCGGTCCAGCGGGCCTCGATCGGGGCGAGGAACGTCTCGACCGTCTCCGGAGGGACGCCCTGCTCGCGGAGGCCGCGGCGGGCGAACGCGAAGAGTTCGTCGTAGATCACGTCCGGATCGGTCGTCCGATCGCCGTCGGCGGTGATCCACGCGAGGTCGGCGTCGAGTCCGTCCTCGACCGCGCCGTAGAAGCTCCGTTCGGTCGCCTCCCGGTCGAGCGTTGCGAGGGGATGGTCGGCCGCACACAGCCCGCGAACGAGTCCGGCGACCAGACACTGGAAGCCGACGTTCTCCGCGATCGTCGGCTGCGCGGGGAGCGGCCGGTATTCGATGCGGATCGATCGGGCGTCGCCCCCGCTGACTGGCTGGCCGCCGATGACGGCGCGGAGCCACCGCCAGTACGTCCCTCGCTTGTGGTCGAGTTCCCAGTACTCGTCGGCGAACGTCTCGCGATCGTCGTCTTCGAGCCACTCGCGGAGGAAGGGCGCACAGGTCGGGTCGGCGACGAGCCGATCGACGGTGTCGGCGGCGTCCGTGATCTCATCGGGGACGCGAACCTTCTCCCAGGCCCGGTTGATCGACTGTTCGAACACCGGAATCCGGAGTTCGTGAAACGTCTCGTCGAGTAAGCGAGACGGGTCGTCGGGATCGTACAGGTCGACGGGTAGGAGCGGCGAGTTCGTCGCCAGCGCGAGCACCGGCCCCAGGGTCCCGCGAGCGGTGTTGTAGTAGCGGGGAAACCGATCCGCGGACGGGATCTGGACGTGGGGCTGGATCGAACTCGTGAGCGACTCGAACAGGATCGACGGGAACTCCCGATCGACGCCCGGCACGGAGAGCGCGAGTCGATCCGCACTCCTCCGAACGTGGTTGTCGATCGCGTAGTACCGCGGCGACGGCGTCATGTTCTCGGCGATCGTCACCCCGTCGCGATCGCGGACGGCTGTGAGGTAGGCCGCCGTTCCCTCCCGTGGTGGGATTGCCCACATCCCGTCTAGGACGAGTTGCGTTCCCTCGCGTTCGGCTGCCGCTCGTCCGCGCCGACAGTCGCGACGGAGCTGGGCCGCCTGTGCGGCGATGCCGTCGCCGTCGAAGGGGTTCGGATCGGTGTTGAATTCGACGTTGTGCACCCCGAGTTCCTTCTCGCAGGGCCCCTCGAAGACGGGCTTCGGCACGCGGGCGAGTCGACCGTCGTCGTCGACCGCGTAGGCCTCGAGTTCGAGTCCGATTCCGAAGCCGGGGCTGTCGAGTCCCCCGTCGCGAAGGACCTCGGTGAGCCGATCGCCTTGCTCGTCGACGCGGCGGGCGAACTCACCCCGCGTCGCATCCCGGAGCGATCGATCGACGAGCTCGACGTACTCGTCCATTACCGGAACGAAGCCACTCCAGTCGCTTAGAACTGTGGTGTGGGGTGTCGTGGTCGCCGGGAGCAATAGAGGGGACCCCTCGCTCGGGACACATCTTACCAGTGTTCGGCTCAAGAGTATTTTCCCAAACACATTCCTCTCCCACCGTCGAAATAATGAACGAATTTATGTGGAGCCCGTTCGATTGGGGAGGTATGCGACTCGAAGACGAGACGGCGCTGATCACCGGTGCGGCCTCGGGGATCGGACGCGCGACGGCCGAACGCTTCGCCGACGAGGGGGCCCGGGTTATCGTCACCGATATCGACAGCAACGGCGGGGAGGCGGTCGCCGACGAGCTCGCGGACAAGGGAGCGACGGCGGAGTTTCACGAGCTGGACGTCACCGACGGCGAGGAGTTCCACGCGGTCGTCGACGCCGTCGCCGAGGAGTACGGTCTCGACATCGTCGTCAACAACGCCGGCACGGGCCACCCGTCCTCGCGGCTCGAGGACACCGACGACTCGATTCGGGACTTCGTCATCGACGTCAACATCAAGGGCGTCTGGAACGGCTGCCACGCGGCTCTGCCGCATATGAAAGAACAGGGCCACGGTTCGATCGTCAACGTCGGCTCGCTGGCGAGCATCCTCGGGCTGCCCAAGCAGGCGGCCTACTCGCTGAGCAAGGGCGCCGTATTGAACCTCACGCGGGCGCTCGCCGCCGAGGCGGGCCCCTACGGGGTGCGTGCGAATACGGTCTGTCCGGGCTTTACCGATACGTCGCTGCTCGAGCAGTATCTGGCGACGGAGGACGATCCCGAGGCGGCCCGGGAAGCGATGGCCAAGGAGTACCCGCTCAAGCGCCTCGGCAACCCCGAGGAGATCGCCGACGCGATTCTCTTTCTGGCCAGCGACGAAGCCTCGTTCGTCAGCGGCCACGGGTTGGTCGTCGACGGCGGGTTCTCGACCTGCTGAGCTCCGAACCGAAATCGATATCTTTCCCGTTCGCGTCCCTCATACCCGTATCGAGCGTCTGCGACCCATTGTGCGGTCGGGCAGCCGCGCTCGGAGGAGCCATCATGTCACAGGCGATAGCGTTCGTCGACGCCGCAGGCGCACTCGAGGAGACGGGTGGTATTCTCCGGTACGTCCTTGTGTTCCTGCTCGCGATGGTCCCGGCGGTCGAACCGTTCGTCGTGATCCCGGCCGCGATCGGACTCGGACTCGATCCCGTCGCGACGGGGGCCGCTGCGTTCGCCGGCAGCGTTACCGCCGTCTGTCTGATCGTGTGCTTCCAGGAGTGGCTCGTCCGCTGGTGGCGACGTCGATTCGGGGGCGCCGAGGACGCCGACGACGGCCGAACCGGGCGGGCGCGGCGCGCGTGGGAGCGCTACGGCCTCGCGGGCTTCTCGGTTCTCGGCCCGATCCTGGCCGGGATCCACTTCGCAGCGCTGCTGGCCGCGACGATCGACGGCCGACCGCGACGGGTCGTCGCGTGGCTCGCGGTCGGGCTCGGTGCCTGGACGGTTGTCCTCGTCGGCGGCTCGGTCGCCGGACTCTCCGTCCTCGGGCTCTCGTAGCCGTCACTCCTCGCGGATCAGGGCGACGCTCGCGAGCTTGTCGCCGGCTGCGACGGTCGACTCGCGAGTGAGCGTGTAGAGCAGCCCCTCGCGGCCCACGGTCGCCGACTGGAGGGGCTCGTATGTAGTCGGATCGTACACGGTTCCCAGCGGGTCGCCCTCGGCGACCGGCTGGCCGATCTCGAGGCCCGGCTCCGGACGGAACAGCCCCGACTCGTCGGTGACGACCTGGCCGAGGTGGTTCCTGGCGAGGGTCCGCTCGCGCTCGGGTACCTCGCCCGGGAGCATCCCGAGGTACCGACAGGTGTCGAGCAGCCCGTCAACGCCGGTCTCGACGGCGTCCTCCAGGATCTGTTTGTTGTGGGCGAGCTCGGGCGTGATCGAGGGAATCCCCTCGTTGGCGGCCGCAACCCGGAGCTTCCCGGCGAATCCGCGGCGGTGCCACTCGTCGCTCGCGTCGTCGTCGGCCTCCTCCGAGAGCAGGAGGTCGGTGCCGAACGCCTCGGCCAGCGCCCGTGACTCCTCGTCGTCCTCGAGGAAGACGACGTGGGGCAGCATGTCCGGACTCCCGGTGTGGAGATCGACGACGGCGTCGGCGCCGTCGACGTACTCCCAGAGGCGAGCCGCCATGCGCTGGTGGAGACTTCCGTCGGCGTCGCCGGGCCACACCCGGTTCATGTTCGGGTTGACGCTGTCGATGATCTCCGGGGTCGTGTACGAGACCCGATCGAAGGTAAGCGGGTTCGCGACGGGAACGGCGACGATCCGTCCCGACAGCGAGTCGAGCGGGAGCCGTTCGTGGAACCGTCGCAGCGTCTCGGTGCCGTTGATCTCGCGGCCGTGCTGGGCGGCCTGGACGTACAGCGTCGGGCCGTCCTCGGCCCCGTCGTAGGTGTGGACCGTCGTCGTGATCTCGACGCCCGATGGCAGCCGCGCGAGGGTCACGTCCTCGCTTGTGTGCGTTCCGGCGGTCATAGCCGTTCCGTACCACGTCCGCCGGTATGTACCTGCGGCAGGCGGTGACACCGTTCCGAGACCACTACCGTTTTCACCCGTCCGGCCGTCGGCCGAGATATGGGCAACGTTACTGCGACCCTGCACACGAGCAAGGGCGACATCGACGTCGAACTCTACGACGAGCGCGCGCCGCGGACCGTCGACAACTTCGTCGGACTTGCGACGGGCGGCCAGGAGTGGACCGATCCCGAGACCGGCGAGGACGTCGAGGGCGAGCCGCTGTACGACGACGTGCTCTTTCACCGGATCATCGAGGACTTCATGATCCAGACCGGCGACCCGACGGGGACGGGCCGGGGTGGTCCCGGCTACCAGTTCGACGACGAGTTCCACGAGGAGCTGCGCCACGACGACGAGGGCATCCTCTCGATGGCCAACTCCGGGCCGGACACCAACGGCTCGCAGTTTTTCATCACGCTGGACGCCCAGCCCCACCTCGACGACCGCCACGCCGTCTTCGGGAAGGTAACCGACGGGATGGACGTCGTCCGCGAGATCGGCAACGTCGAGACCGACGCCAACGACCGACCCCGCGAGGACGTCCTCCTCGAGTCGGTCTCGGTCGACTACGAGTAGCGTCCGGGCGACCGCTCGAGGTCGTTTCGTTCGGTTTTCGGGTAGTTTTGCACCGGATAGCGTTCGGTGTACCGTCCTGGTGCGTTGTGGTATCGGCCCTCTCGGGTTGGAGGGGCTGTTCCGGAAGTATGGGAACTTCTTTCACGGATGATTTTCAATCATCGATCGATGTCTTCCGACCAGTCCGACTGCGGGCGGCGAACGGCCGTCCGATCGAGGCAGGGCGAACCGGCGACCGAACGGAGTCAGGTGTATGCGGTCGAGGACGACGGTGAGCTCCGTCCGAAAGAACCCGCGGAGATCGACGCCGAATGTGGCTGTGGTCGAACCCACACGCGCCGCACGTTCATGGGTGCGACCGCGGCTGCGGCCGGCGCGCTGACGCTCGGCTCGCAGGTCTCGGGCGTCGCGGCCGAGGAACCCGAGGGCGATACCGTAACGATCGTTCACGATCTCCACACCCACAGCGAGATCGGCGAACCCGGCGAGCCCAACATCGCCCGCTACTGGAACGTCGTCCAGGACCAGCTCGCCGATCGCGACGACGCGGTCTTCCTCGCGAACGGGGACGAGCTCGGCTCCTCGACGATCTCGTTTTTCACCGAGGGTGCCCACAAGATCGACTTCATGAACGACATGGAGCTGACGGCTGCGGGGGTCGGCAACCACGACTTCGACTACGGCGTCGACGTCGCCGAGCAGCGGTTCGCCGATAGCGAGTTCCCCTGGCTGAACTCCGCGCTGTACACCCCCGACGGCGACCTCTTTCCGGAGACCGAGCGGTACACCACCCTCGAGATCGGCGACCTCACGGTCGGGCTCTTCAACGTCGTCCTGCGGAACTTCCACGGGATCACCGACTACCCCGAGGAGTACGAGCAGCGAGATCCCGTCGAGACGGCCCGGGAGATGACCCAGCTGCTTCGGGAGGAGGAAGACGCCGACGTCGTCGTCTGTTCGTCTCACACCCCCCACGAGACCCACTTCGAGCTCGCCGAGGAGGTCGACGGGCTCGACGCCATCTTCGGCTCTCACTCCCACTACACGATGGACGCCGCGGAGGAACACGCGGGCACCGTCATCAGCGAGGTCGGCTACGCCTACTTCCACCTCGGCGTGATGACGCTGGACGCCGAGGGGAACCTCGTCAGCTGGGAGCGCATCGATCTGGACGAGGACGTCGAACCCGACTCGAAGTTCAAGGCGCGCGTCGAGGCCCAGTACGAGGAGCTCGAGGACGAACTCGAGGAGACGATCGGCGAGACGGCCGTCGAACTCGACACCTCCGGCTCGATCACCTACGGCCGCGAGGCTCGGATCGGCAACCTCATCACCGACACGATGCTCGATGCCCACCCCGACGCCGAGGTCGCCTTCCAGAACGGTGGCGGGATCCGGACGAACACCACCTACGGTCCGGGCGAGCTCACCGCGGGCGACGTTCTGAGCATCCTTCCGTTCGGCAACGAGATCGTCGTCTTCGAGGCCACCGGCGCGGAGATCGAACAGGTCCTCGAGAACCGCATCGACACGCTCCCGGACAACGCCTTCGGCGCCCAGCAGGGCCAGCAGGTCGCGGGGCTCCAGTACGAGTGGCGCGGTCACGAGGAGCCGGAGGTCCTCGACGTCTTCGTCGACGGCGAGCCTCTCGAGAACGACGAGACGTACGTCGTCTCGACGACCGACTACCTGAAAGACACCGCGGACGCCTACGCGCCGTTCCGCGACGCCGACCTCATCTGGGAGTCAGGGACGGCGCTCGGCCCGGCGCTGATGGAGTACGTCGAGACCAACAGCCCCGTCGAGCCCGAGCTCGAGAACCGCATCCTGCGGGTCGACGCGGACCTCGGACCGCAGCTGGGCGTCCGTCGCGAGGACGACCGAACGCTGCTCTGTTTCGAGGCGCCCGAACACGCCGTCGCGGTCGCCGACGCCGAGACGTTCGTCGGCGTCACGGCGGACGCCGACACGGACGTTCCGGCGCCCGAGACCGTCGAGCTCGAGGACGACCGTCTCTGGATCGGGTACGACACCGGCGAGCTCCAGTCGTTCCTCGGCCGGAGCGACGCCGCGGAGCTGCGGCTCTTCGGGGAGTTCGAGCCCGACGACGACGGCTACGGCTATACCGGTACCGACGGCGAGCTCCTCGAGTTACCCGTCGCGGCCGTCTACGACCGCTTCACGCTGAAGGCGACGCTTGACGCGTCCTCGGCGTCGCTGCAGCCGAACTGACGGAGCGGGGTCGGCCTCCCCCGACCGAACGATGCAACGACCACGCTTAGGGCATCGGCCTCCCTGGCAGTCGTATGAGCTGGACGGCTGCGGACGTTCCCGACCAGAGCGGTCGAACGATCGTCGTAACGGGCGCAAACAGCGGGATCGGGCTCGAGGCGACCCGCGAGCTCGCGCGCGAGGGGGCGACGGTGATCATGGCCTGCCGGAGCGTCGAGCGAGGGGAGCGGGCAGCCCGCGACGTCCGGCGCAACGCGCCCGACGCCGAGCTCCGCGTCGAGGAGTGTGATCTGGGCGATCTCGAGTCGGTCCGGGCGTTCGCCGACCGGCTGGATGCGGAGATCGACGTACTGATCAACAACGCGGGTGTGATGGCGATTCCGCGAAGCGAGACTGCCGACGGGTTCGAGACCCAGTTCGGCGTCAACCACCTCGGCCACTTCGCGCTCACCGGCCTGCTGCTCGAGCGCCTGGCGACCGACGGCGGGGACGCCGCGCGGGTCGTCACGGTTTCAAGCGGCGTCCACGAGCAGGGCGAGATCGAGTTCGACGATCTTCAGGGCGAGGACTCCTACAACAAGTGGGAGGCCTACGCCCAGTCGAAGCTGGCGAACGTCCTGTTTGCCTACGAGCTCGAACGACGGTTCCTGACGGCCGGGCTGAACGCCGACAGTATGGCGGTCCACCCGGGCTATGCGGATACGGCTCTGCAGTTTCGCGGTCCCGAACAGCAGGAGAGTCGCCTCCGACTGGCGGCGATGAAGCTCCTGAACGGGCTCGTCGCCCAGTCGGCCGAGATGGGTGCACTGCCGACGCTGTACGCCGCGACCGCCCCCGAAGCCAAGGGCGGCGCCTACTACGGGCCGGGCGGACTCGCGAACATGCGTGGCTCCCCCGAGCGCCAGGCCTCCTCCGATCGGTCCTACGACGAGGAGACTGCCCGCCGGCTGTGGGCGATCTCGCGGGAGCTGACGGGCGTCAGCTACGATCTGCCGCGTCCGAAGGCCGACGTCCCGACGTCGGACTGACGGCGTCGGGTCGTCGCCTGCGCCGACCGTAACGCGAAAGGCGACGGGGCCGAACCAGTAGATCATGAGCGACGACGAGGGGATCGAACGCGCGAGCGACGTCGGCTCCGCGGACGCGCCACCGGTCGAGGAGAAACCCTACAAGATCATCTTCGAGGCGAACAAGTGCTTCGGCGCAGGCAAGTGCGCCGAGGTCAGCGACAACTGGGAGCTGTCGATCACCTCCGGGGTCGCCCAGCCGAGGGCCTACTTCTTCGGCGAGGACGACCTCGAGCACAACGTCCGGGCCGCGGAGATCTGCCCGGCGAAGAAGGGTGACGGCTGCATCCACGTGATCGATCGTCGCACCGACGAGGAGATCGCCCCGGATCCCCACGGCGACGGTACGCTGAGCGTCGACTGGTAGAGAGACGCCGGCGCTCGCGTCCTCGTCCCGACCGCGAAGCGACCTGGGGCGGACGGTTCCTCAGTCCGCTCCGTCGCCGTCCGTTCGGAAGGTCCACTCGGTCTCGAGGGCCGACGGCTCCGCGAGGGTCTGGTAAACCACGCAGTAGCGTTCGGTGTACTGCTGTAGCGCGGCCCGCGTCTCCTCGTCGACGTCCCCCTCGACGGTCACCTCGAGGCGGATGTCCTGGAATCCGACCGGGACGTCCTCGGCGACGCCCATCGTCCCTCGCAGATCGAGGTCGCCGCTGGCCTCGACACCGACGTCGACGTCGAGCCCGAAGTTCTCCGCGACGGCCTGTGCGGTGAGCTGCGAGCACGCCGCCAGCGCGCCCAGCAGCAGATCACCCGAACAGGCTCCGGTACCGGGGCCACCGGCGCCCTCGTGGAGTTCGGCCTCGTGGATCGCCCGCCCGATGTCGACGCTGCAGGCCCGGCTGTCGTCCCCTTCCTCTCCGGTCGCGGTCAGCGTGACCCGGGCTGCCTCGGGATTTTCTTCGTACTCGGCTTTCAGCGGCTCCTGTTCCTCCTGCAAGTTACTCTCACTCATGGCTCTACAGTGATCGGCAGCACTGAAAAAACTACACCCGCTCGGAACGATCGCGGGGACGCCGTCGGCGATCGTCGACGGACGTCCTCGCTCCCCCGTCGACCGAACACCGAAACGCACATCCCAGCACGACGATTACCATCGGGTGCATTCCTGCGCGAGGGTAGCCAAGCAGGCCAACGGCGGTGGGCTTAAGACCCGCTCCCGTAGGGGTCCGAGGGTTCAAATCCCTTCCCTCGCATGCTACCGCGACCATCCGTGAGCGGTAGCTGCGAGACGAGGGAGTTGAACGAGAGAAATTCGGATCACTCGATCCCGGGACGGTTCCGACACCGTACCAGTAGATAGTAGCGCGATTTCTTTATTCAGCCTCACACCTGAAACTGAAACAGGCAAATCGGGAACTACGTGTGCCCACGTACCTTTTTCCGCCTCGGGATTCCTCACTGCGTTCGGAACCGCTCGGCGCAAAAATCTACGCTAAAAAGGCCGCTCGCTCCCGATGGTCGCTCGCGGGTGCTGCGCTTGTAGCGCTACCGCAGCGGTACCGCCTCCACCTGTACGTGGCGCGATTTTCACACTCCACGCTGAATAAAGAAACCGTATTACCAACTACTGGTACGCTACGACTCGTCGACCGCCGGGAGCGTAACGGAGAACGTCGTCCCCTCGCCGGGCTCGGAGTCGACGCGGATCTCGCCGCCGTGGCGCTCGACGATCCGCTGACAGACCGCCAGCCCGATCCCCATCCCCTCGTGTTCGCCGCGGCCGTGAAGCCGCTGAAACACCTCGAAAATTCGGTCCTGGTCGTCGGGATCGATACCGAGCCCCTCGTCGTGGACCGAGACCGTCCACCACTCGCCTCGTCGCTCCGCGTCGACGCGAATCACCGGTGGCTCGTCGCCGCTGTACTCGATCGCGTTCGACAGCAGGTTCTGGAACACCTGTCGCAACTGGTCCGGGTCGCCGTTCACGCGGGGCAGCCGGTCGACCGTCACGTCCGCGTCGCTTTCCTCGATCCGGAGCTGGAGGTCCGCGAGGACGCCCTCGACGACCGTCTCGAGGTCGGTCGGCTCGAAGGGGTTCCCCTTGGTCTCGACGCGGGAGTACTCGAGCAGGCCGTCGATCATGTTCCGCATCCGGTCTGCGCCGTCGATGGCGAACTCCAGAAACTCCTCGCCGTCCGCGTCGAGGGCGTCGCCGTAGCGGTCCTCGATCAGCCGGAGGTAGCTCGAAACCATCCGCAGTGGCTCCTGGAGGTCGTGGGAGGCTGCGTACGCGAAGTCTTCGAGCCGTTCGTTCGAGGTCTCGAGTCGGTCGACCGTCTCTTCGAGTCGCCGCTGGTACTCCCGGCGCTCGGTGATGTCGGTGAGCGTGACGACGGCCCGATCCACGTCGCCGCGTTCGTCCCTGACGGGCATCCCGTGTTCCATGATGATCCGTCGTTCGCCGTCGAACGTCCGAATCTCGTAGACGTTCGGCTCCGTCACCTCCTCGCCCCGGAGGACTTGCGACATGGTCCACTCATCGGGCTCGACCGGCTTCCCGGAGTCCGCCCAGACGGCGGCGTACTTCTCGTACTCGTCGACGGAGTCGGCGTCGAAAACGTCCCCGCCCCAGATCTCCCTGGCCGCGGCGTTGGCCCTGACCAGCGACCCGTCCGCGTCCGCGACTACGGCGCCGACGGGCAACACTCGAAACAGCGTCTCGAGTTGCCTGCGTTGTGTCTCGGCCTCGAGTTCGGCCCGTTTGCGCTCCGTGATGTCGGTGAGCGCGCCGGGGAACGTCTCGGCCTCACCCGCCTCGTCGCACTCGACGTGGCCGCGGGCGAAGACCCAGCGGATCTCGCCGTCGGCGTCGCGAACGCGGTACTCCGCCTCGTACTCGCCGCAGCGCTCAAGAGCGTCCTCGATCCGTGCGGCGACGCGGTCGCGATCGTCCTCGTGGATCGACGACAGCACCCGTTCGAGGGGGAACCCCTCTCGTGCCCGCTCCGGATCGAGTCCGAACGTTCGCGCGAAGGAGGCGCCGGCAACGAACGTGTCCTCGGCGACGTTCCACTCCCAGGTCCCGACCGCACCGGCCTCGGTCGCGGCCTCGAGCTGTTCCTTGGTGTCCTCCAGGTACTGCTCGCGTTCCTTGCGATCGGTGACGTCCCGAAAGTAGACCGAGATTCCGGTTTCGGAGGGGTAGAGGTTCGCTTCGACCCAGAACCCGAGCGTGTCGTAGTAGACCTCGTAACTGGTCGCCTCCTGGGTCTCCTGTGCCGTATGGAACGCCGTCCAGACTTCGTCGATCTCGGCGGCGGACGGAAAGACGTCCCAGAGGCGTTCGCCGAGCAGGTCTTCTTCGGGGTGCTGGAGGAGCTCCTCGGCGCGGTCGTTGACGTGAGTGAACCGGAACTCCTCGTCGACCGCGTAGAACGCGTCGGTGATCCTGCTGAAAACGTCCTCGAGTTCGTTCTCGAGTCGTTGCTCGCGCCGGCGTCGCTCGGTCATGTCCTTGGTCACCTTCAGGTAGCCCCGGTGGGTGCCGTCGGCGTCCCGAATCGGCGTGATGGTGACGTTTGCCCAGAACTGCGACCCGTCCGCGCGGACGCGCCACCCCTCGTCCTCGAGCGATCCGCGCTCGGTCGCCCGCTCGAGGTTCCGCTCCGGAACGCCCGCCGCACGGTCCTCGGGCGTGTAGAAGACCGAGAACGACTCGCCGAGAATCTCCTCGCGGTCGTACTCCTTGATCCGCTCGGCGCCCGTGTTCCAGCTGATGACGCGACCGTCCGGATCCAGCCGGAAGATCGCGTACTCCTCGACCGTATCGACCAGTGACCGGAACTCCTCTCTGCTCTCTCGGAGGGCGCTCTCCGAGCGCTTTCTGTCGGTGATATCGTAGTAGAGCTCGATCCGTCCTCCGGCGTATCGACCCGACTCGATCGGTTTGCTGTAGTGTTCGAGCCACCGGCCGTCGCGGTCGTCGCCGGGTTCGACCTGACATTCGAACCGTTCGACGTAGCTGTTGTCCTCGTAGGTGGCCAACACCGTTTCCGCGAACCGCTCCGGGTTCTCGAATCTGCGTTTTACCGTTTCGTCCACCAGCGCTCGTTTATCGCGCCCGACGATGGCGTCTCGATCCAGCCCGAAGTACTGCTCGACGGTCTCGTCCGCCCATGCGACTTCGAACCCGTCGTCGAGGACGAACACGCCGATATCGGCCTCGTCGAGGACGTCAGTGACGGACCCCGACGGCACGGTCGGCGATTCGAACGTGTCCAGCCGCCGTTTCGAGTCGGTGCGATCCCGCACCACGCCGATCGTCCCCCGAAGCTCGCCGTCCTCGACGAGCGGGGTGATCCGGAGCTCGCACGGAACGGTTTCGCCGCCGGCGGCTCGAAGACCCAGCTCGAACGCTTCGGTCTCCTCGCTCTCCCCGTCGAGCCGAGACGCCACCGCGTTCTCGACGGCGGAAACGTCGTCGTCGGCCATGATCAGCGAGACGTGTTCGTCGAGCAGTTCCTCCCGTTCGTACCCCGTTGTTTCGACGATAGTATCGTTCACCGCGACGAAGTTCCCGTCCGAATCGAGTTGATAAACGCCGTCGTCGATCGCGCTGATCAGCGTCCGATACTGTCGAAGCGCCGCGTCGTCGTCGTCCGTCCGCCAGAACCTCCCGTCCCCCTCGTTGAAACCCGCTCGCGTACCCATGTCCGGGGAATTGATACTGGAACGGATAAGTTTCCTGCCGGCCGTCGAGAGCGGTTCACGAGCCCCGAAGCGCCGATCGGACGGCCGAGAAAGCCGAGGACGCAGGAGCGGTCGTAGCCGGCCATCGCGCACCGATCCCCTCCTCGTGGACGGGGTGTCCGTGGGAGCTCGGACGAGAGACGGCGCGCAGTTCGATGGCGCCGATGAGCCCCGACACGCCTACAACGGTGGTCGGCCCGTCGTCAGCGATCGCCGCTCCCGTCCGACGCCCCGTCGGCTTCCTTGAGGTACGCCGGCGGCACCCGGTCGGTCGTGTACGTCTCGCGACCGCGTTTCGTAATCCGGTGGCCGTCCGCGAGCAGCCCCGCGGCGTCGACGACGAGGACGACGGGATCGCTCGCGTGGCGGCTCCCGACGCGGCGGGCGGCCCCGGGGCTCTCCGAGAGGTGGACGTGCTGGCGGGACATCGGCCGGAGCCCCGACTCGCGGATCGACGCGAGATTCTCCGGAGCGGTGCCGTGGTAGAGCTCGTTGGGTACCGGCGCGTCGGTCGGCTCGAGGTCGACGTCGACGGAGTGGCCGTAGGCCGCGCGGACGCGGTCGCCGTCGGTTCGCTCGAACCGCCCCTTCGGATCGGTCGCGATCACGGCCGCGACGTGGGCGGATCCCGCCCAGTCGTACGTCCGCTCGACGGCGTCGACCAGCGCCTCGAGGCTCGCCCACCCTCGCTCGTCGAGCTCGAGGCCGGCGTCCTCGGGAAAGTGCCGCAGGGCGCCGCTCGTGTACTTCGAGAGGCGACGCCGTCGATCCCCCGAGAGCAGCTCCGTCCCGCGGGCACCACAGCGCGGACACGTGCCGTCGTCGGTCGCGAACGGGCCGTGCTCCTCGCAGGTGCGAACTGGCTCCGTCACGAGAGAGCGATGGATGCTCGAGGACAAAAAGGCCGTGCGCGGAGCTGCGCGCTCTACGGTTCGCCGGTTCGGAAGGACAGATCCAGCGCGGGCGCCGAGTGGGTCAGCGACCCCATCGAGATCACGTCGACGCCAGTCGCGGCGTACTCGGGGACGTCCTCGAGCCCGATACCGCCGCTGGCCTCCGTCAGCGCGTCGGTCTCGGCGAGCAGCTCGACCCCCGTCCGGGTCTCCGCGGGCGTCATGTTGTCGAGCAGGACGACGTCCGCACCGGCCTCTACGGCCCGGGGGGCGTCCCCCGGCGATTCGACCTCGACCTCGATCTGCGTCGCGAACGACGCCCGCTCCCGGAACCGCGAGACGGCGTCCTCGAGACCCAGCTCGGCGACGTGGTTGTCCTTGACCATCACCATATGGGTGCAGTCGAGGCGGTGGGTGTCGCCGCCGCCGGCGACGACGGCTCGCTTCTCGAGGCCCCGCAGGCCGGGCGTCGTCTTTCTGGTGGCAGCGATCCGGACGCCGTCCGACTCGGTTCGCGCCTCCTCGATCGCCCTGCGGGTTCGGGCCGCGATGCCCGAGGCGTGTCCGACCAGGTTCACGGCGACGCGCTCGCCCCGGAGGACCTCGCGTGTGGCCCCCTCGACGCGGAGGACCTCGTCGCCGGGCTCGATCGGCGCGCCGGGCTCGCACGCCTCGAGGACGTCGACCCCGAGGTAGTCGAAGACCGCGCGGGCGGCCTCGAGCCCCGCGACGATCCCCCGTTCTTTCGCGACGAGACGCCCGGTTGTCTCGCCGGGGACCTGGTTCGTGACGTCGTGGTGGCCGACGTCCTCGCGGAGCCAGCGCTCGACCTGCGCGTCGGTGATCATCGGGGTGCCTCCGGCTCGGCGGTCGGTGCGTCCTCGCGGACGAGGTGGTGACAGCCTCGCGATTCCCCGTTCTCGCCCGCAGCCCGCGCGATCAACAGTGCGGTGACGCAGGCGTTCCGGAGCTCGTAGAGTTCGCGGGAGGTCCGGGTGCGGGTGTAGGCGTCGACCTCGCCCTTGAGCCGTCGGAGGACGGCGCTCGCGCGGGCGATCCCGTCGGGATCGCGCTCGAGGCCGAGCTCGTCGCCCATCGTCCGCTGCAGCCGTGCGAACTTCTCGGCGGCGAAGCGCTCGGGGAGTGCGGGGTCGCTGTCCCGGAGGGTGGGTGCCTCGACGGCCGCGGGTTCGGCGTGCTCCGCGGTTCCACCGCGTCGCGTCAGGGTGCAACGCAGCTCGCTCCCGGCGTCCTCGCCCGCCCGGAGCCCCCAGACCAGCCCCTCGAGCAGGCTCGTGCTCGCCAGGCGGTTCGCGCCGTGGACGCCCGTCCGAGCGCACTCGCCGACGGCGTACAGTCCCTCGATGCTCGTTCGCCCGTGGTGGTCGACGTCGATCCCGCCACAGAGGAAGTGCTCGCAGGGCGCGACCGGGATCTCGTCGCCGTCGATCCCGCGGTCGCGACAGCTCTCGGCGATGCCGGGGAACTCGTCCTCGAAACCGCCCTCAAGCGTCCGTACGTCCAGGAGGACCTCGCCGGTCTCCTCGCGTTCGGTTTCGACCGCGCGGGCGACGACGTCCCGGGGCGCGAGTTCGGCGTCGGGGTGGTAGTCGTCCATGAACCGGTCGCCGTCCCCGTTCCGAAGGACGGCGCCCTCGCCGCGCAGCGCCTCCGAGAGGAGGAACGGGTCGTCGCCGGCATACGCGGTCGGATGGAACTGCACGTACTCCAGGTCCGCGACGTCGGCGCCCGCGAGCGCAGCCATCGCGATCCCGTCGCCGGTAGCTCCCTCGGGGTTCGTCGAGCGCGGGTAGAGCGCGCCGATCCCGCCCGTCGCCAGCACCGTCGCCCCGGCGTAGACGGGGTGGCCCGTCGCGTCCTCGTCGGTGAGGACGCCGCGGACGCGGCCCTCGTGGGCAATCAGCTCGAGGACGGCGGTGTCCTGTCGAACCTCGACGCGCTCGTGGTCGTCGAGGTAGTTCAGGAACGGGTGCAGGATGTGAGTCCCCGTCGCGGCGTCGACGTGGAGGATGCGTCGCTCGGAGTGGGCCGCCTCGCGTGCGTAGTCGAACGCGCCGTCCGCGCGCTCGTCGAAGCCGATTCCGAGCGTCTCGAGGAGGACGTCCTCGACGGCCGCGTCGGCCTCGTCGACGAGGACGTCGACGGCGTCGGGATCTGCGGTCCCGTCGCTGGCCGCGAGGACGTCGCGTTTCAGCGCCTCCGGGTCGCCGCGAGCGGTCGAGATGCCGCCCTGGGCCCAGTCGGTGCTCGCGTCAGCGGGACGTTCGGCCTTCGTCACCAGCAGGACCTCCGCGTCCTCGCGTGCGGCCTGCAGCGCGGCCGCACAGCCCGCGATGCCGCTGCCGACGACGAGGACGTCGGCGGTGTCGTGAGGTGGTGTCTCGGACATGGTCGATCAGAGCTCCAGCATGCGCTCGAGCGCCAGCTCGGCGAGGTCTTTCTCTTCGGGCGTGACCTCGATCACGTTGCGCTCCCGGCCCGCGACGAGCTCCTCGAGGACCCACGCGAGGTAGTTGGGGTCGATCTGGCGCATGGCGTTGCAGTCCATGCAGGCGTCGCCACACAGCGGGACGACCTCGACCTCGGGGTGCCAGCGCTGCAGGTGGTTCGCGAGGTGGATCTCGGTGCCGATCGCCCACGTCTCGCCGGGATCGGCGTTGGCGACGGTCTCGCGGATCGTCGCCGTCGAGCCGACGACGTCGGCGGCCTCGACGACCTCGCGGCGACACTCGGGGTGGACGACCACGTTTGCCTCCGGTCGGTCCTCGCGAACCTGTTCGACGTGGGCCTCGCTGAACCGCTCGTGAACCTGGCAGTAGCCGTTCCAGAGGATTAGGTCCTTCTCGGCGACCTCCTCAGCGTCCTTTCCCTCGGGGTCCCACGGATCCCACGCGACGGTCTCGTCGGCCATCCCCAGGCGGTGGGCCGTGTTCTCCCCGAGGTGTTTGTCGGGGAGAAAGAGGACCTTGTCGCCGCGCTCGAGGGCCCACTCGAAGGCCTCGTGGGCGTTCGAGGACGTACAGACCAGCCCACCCTGGCTCGCACAGAACGCCTTCAGGTCTGCGTAGGAGTTCATGTACGTGATCGGAACGATCTCGGCGTCGGGCGCGGCCGCCGTGATCTCCTCCCAGGCGGCGTCGACCTGTAGCGCCTCGGCCATTCCGGCCATCGGGCAGGAGGCTTCCATCGACGGGAGGATCACCGTCTGGTCGTCGTCAGTGATGATGTCGGCGCTCTCGGCCATGAACGTCACGCCGCCGAAGACCACGTACTCGGCGTCGGCCGCGGCCGCCTCCCTTGAGAGTCCGTAGGAGTCCCCGACGAAGTCGGCGTGCTCGACGATCTCCCGTCGCTGGTAGTTGTGCCCGAGGACGACGACGTCGTCGCCGAGGATCTCGAGCGCGTCCTCGATCCGCTCCGTTCGCTCGTCCTCTTCGAGTTCGCGATACTCCGACGGAAGCTGTTCGAGATGGTCGTATTTAAACAGACTCAGGTCGGTTTCGAACTCCGTTGTTTCCATTCTTGCCATTCGTATCCCACGTGACTAGTAGCACACACCAACTACTATTGAATAACTTTTTCCTTCGATACTGTAGTCTGTATAGGTACCACTCGCTGGTCGTCTGACGAACGGACGAATCCAGTACGATCAGGCGTACGAAGCGGTCGTTTCGGCCGACAGTCGAGTCGAGAGAACGGCAGTCTCGGTCAGTACGGCGCCTTCGAGAACGAGCGAAGCGGCCGCCGAAGTCGAATCCGACGTCGAGGACGGCGTTCCGCCGTTCGCGCTATCGGAGCGGTCGCGGTCGAGCGCGGATCGCTACCCACCGCGACCGACGGTGGAGCCGTCGGCTACTGCGCCTCCCAGGGCTGGGTCTCGGCGTCGACCAGCTCGAACAACTCCTCGAACTCCTCGGGGAGCTGGCTCTCGACGTTCGCGATCTCGCCGCCGGGGACGACCTCGCTCAACAGCGCGAGGACGGCCTTCGTCCGGGAGGTGGCGTCGGCTCGATCGACGCCCGACGGACGGGAGTAGTCGGTCTCAAGCTCGAGGTCCTCGTAGTTGAGCCGTTCGTGGGCTCGGTCGACGAACGCGTCGAGGTCGTGGCGCTGGCCGTGCTCGACCTGCAGGAGGTAGCGGTCGATCTCCAGGGGGAGCGGGCTCGCGATATCCGTTGCTCCGCCTTCCCCGACGCGCTCGCCGAGGGTCTCGAGGACGGCGCGGGTCGTCCTGACGGCCTCGGCCCGCGTCCCGGCGTCGATACGGTGCTGTACCTCGCCGATGAACTCTGCGTACTCCGTGGCCATGATCGATCGCTCCGTTCGAACCGCGTTCGACGCGGACCAAAACTGCCGGTCCGGACGCTGCTGCCCGCTTTTAGTCCGGCGCGAGCGACTCGATCGTCAGCTCGACGATCTCGTCGGAGGCGGGATCGGGAACCACGACGATCGGGTGGTCGATCCCCGTCTCCGCGACGAGGGACTCGAGGCGATCCCGGGCGTCCTCGGGCGTTCCCGCGACGCCGAGGTCGTCGACCAGCTCGTCGGTAACCGCGTCCGCCGCCTCGCCCCTGTTCCCGCCGCGCCAGGCCTCGGCGATCCGCTCGGCCTCGTCTGGGTACGCCGCGCCGACGGCCCGTCGGTACCCTTCACCGCTGCCGACGTAGTAGGCGATGTGGCCGCGGATCGCGTCCCGGGCCGCGTCACGGTCCTCGCTGACGGCCGCGGGGACGTACGGCGCGACGGCGATCTCGTCGGGATCGCGATCCCGCTCCCGGGCCGCCGTCGCGACTTCCTCGAAGGCGTCCTCGAGCCGCGAGAAGGGGATGTTGTGCGGGATCCAGCCGTCGGCGAGCCGACCGACCACCCGGCGGTTCGCGGGGCCCAGCCCGGCGTGGTAGATCGGCGTCGGCGCCTCGAGCGACGGGAAGTCCTTCGCCGCGAGTAGCTCGCCGTCGTAGTCGACTCGACCCTCTCCCGCGGTGAACGCGCGGACGAGCTCGATCGTCTCGTGGGCGCGCCGCACGGGGCGGTCGAAGTCCTCGCCGTGGAGGTCCTCGATCGACTTCTTCGTGCTCGTGCCGACACCGAGGACGAACCGGCCGTCCGAGACCCGCTGGAGCGAGGCTGCGGTCATCGCGAGGACGGCCGGCGAGCGCGAGTAGACGTTCAGGATCGCCGACGCGATCCCCAGCTCGTCGGTCCGGGTCGCGATCTCGGTCGCCCGGACGACGCCGCTCTCGCCCCACAGCTCGGGCAGCCAGACGTCGTCGTACCCCAGCTCTTCGGCGCGGACGGCGACGTCGGCCTCCGCGAGCTCGTCGGTGCTCGTCGTCAGCAGTCCCGTATCCATGGGCGCTACGACGAGCGGAAGAGACAAAAGCGTCGGTGGCGCCTCGCACTCGAGCGATCGAGGCGATGTCGTCCCGCCGGACTCAGAACAGTGCCGAGGACGCCACCAGCCAGCTGCCGATACCGATCATGAGGAGGCCGCCGACCAGCCAGGGCAGCTGTCGCGTCGCGAGGAGACGGGCGGTTCCGTCCTGGCTGGAATCCGAGACGACGAACGCCGGCGTTCCGTCGCCGTCGCTCACGACCGCGCTAACGTCCCGCATCGTCTCGCGGGCGTCGACGTCGTAGCTCGACTGTCCGAACACGTACGCCTCGCCGCCGGGCTCGAGCCGACGCTCGTGGTACCTGCGGTCGTTTCCGGTCGCGAGCTCGACCACCTTCAGGTCGAGGGAGGTGTTCTCGGATTCGAGGTCGGACTCGTGGGCGAGAAACTCCCTGATCGGTTCGGGTTCGGGCTCGCCGCCGTCGACCTCGATCGTCGTGTCGGTCGACAGCGCCAGCTCGGCGCCCGCGGGCTCGACCCGGACGCTCGCGGTCGCGTCCTCGAGCCGGAACGGCGTCGCCGCCCGTCCCTCGTCGACCGTGTTCCACGAGGAGCTCTTGCCGCTGGACTGGAGCTCCTCGACCTCGTACTCGTAGGCGAGCGCGGCCGTCCCCGTGAGCGGCGCTCGAAGCGGGTCGTCGATCGGGCTCACGGTCCCCGCGAGCTCGACTGGTCCCTCGGCGCGCTCGACCGCGACGACGTCGTCGGTCTCGCCGCGGTAGACGTGGTAGGCGGGCCTGAGCTTCGAAAGCCCGATCGAGAGGACGACGAACCCGCCGAGGACGAGCAGTGGGCCGAGCATACACCGTATCGCGACGAGATGACAATAATACTACCGGTCCGAACGTCGAAACGTCGGCGCGGAGTCGCTACTCGTGGCGCAACGCCTCGATCGGATCCACGCGGGCGCCCCGCCAGGCGGGGTAGAGCCCGGAGACGACCCCGACGCCGATTCCGACGGCGACCGCGATGGCGACCCACTCGAGCGGGTAGACCATCGGCCAGCCGAGCAGCCACACGCCGAGGAAGCCGAAGCCGAGGCCGGCGGCGACGCCGACGACCGCACCGATCACGCCGAGAACGACCGACTCGACCAGAAACAGCTGCATGATATCGCGCTTCGTGGCGCCGACGGCCTTCATAATCCCGATCTCCCGGGTTCGCTCGGTAACGCTGACGATCATGATGTTGGCGATCCCGATCGAACCGACGACGAGCGCGATTCCGGCGACGGCGCCGATGAAGACCGTGAGCTGCCCGACGAGGTCGTCGAACTGCTCGATGGCGTCCTCGACTGTCTGGACGGCGATCTCGTCGTCGTCCCCTTTCAGCTCGGCGGCGTGGGACTCCTCCTCGAGGTAGTTGACGGCGGTCTCCTGAACCGGGTCGACGTCGTCGAGCCCCTCGGCGCCGATCTGCAGGGTCGGGTACGCCCGCTCCTCGTCGCCGTCGGGCGTCTCGACGGTCGTTGTGTAGTGCTCGTCGGCAGGGACGAACACCTGCGGCGGCGTCTGCTCGCCGAGTTCGCTCTCGACGACGCCGGCGACCGTCACGGTCGTCATCTCGCCGTCCTCGAAGGTGAGTTCGAGCTCGTCGCCCGCCGAGAGGTTCGCCTCGAAGGTCTGGCCGGCCTGCTCGTTGACGACCGCCTCGTCCGCGCCGTCGAACGGTCCGCCGTCGACGAACGTCGCGTGCTCGAACCGGTCGGCCGTGGTCGCCTGAGCGTCGACGACGCCGGTCAGTTGTTCGCCGCCGGCTTCCGCCTGCACGACGTCGAGCGACCCCTGTGGCGCGACGTACTCGACTCCCTCCCGTTGCTCGAGCGCCGCGACGTCGCTCTCGGTGTAGATCGGCGTCTCGACCAGCATGACGCCGAACCCGTCCTCCGGCGTGGTCTGCGTCTGGACCGTCATCGCGGGCTCCTGCTCGGCCTCGATGTCGCCGACGACGTCCTCGGAGAACCCACCTCCGAGCACCATGAACGTGATGACGGCGGCGACGCCGATGATAACGCCCAGCGTCGTCAGCGCCGAACGCAGCTTGTGGGCCCGGATCGAGCGCCAGCTGATCCGCAAGCTCTCCCGGAGGTTCATGCCTCTCCCTCTCCCATCGACCGTCGGTTCCCCGCCCCTCCAGTCGCTCGCTCGCGGGCCGTCACCTCACGGGCGTCGCTCAGGTGCTCGAGGTCCTCGATTTCACCGTCGAGCAGGTGGACGACGTGGTCGGCGTACTCGGCGACCGCCCGCTCGTGGGTGACCAGCAGGATCGTCGCGCCCGCCTCGTTGAGATCGACCAGCAGCTCCATGATCTCGACTTCGGTCTCGGTGTCGAGGTTTCCGGTGGGCTCGTCGGCCAGTACCAGCGTCGGCTCGTTCGCCAGCGCCAGCGCGAGGGCGACGCGCTGGCGCTGCCCGCCCGAGAGTTCGCTGGGCTCGTGCCCGAGGCGGTCGCCGAGACCGACTCGCTCGAGCAGGGCCCGCGCCCGCCCGTCTCGATCGGCCTCGGTGCCGTCGTGAAACACCATCGGCAGCCGGACGTTCTCGACGGCGGTCAGCCGCGGCAGCAGATTGACCGTCTGGAAGACGAACCCGATCTCGGTGCCCCGCAGCCGCGCTCGTTCGGTATCGGACAGTTCCCCGACCGAGCGTCCGCCGACCTCGATCCGTCCCTCGTCGGGCGTGTCCAGACAGCCAACGAGGTTCATCAGCGTCGATTTCCCGGAGCCGCTCGGTCCCATAACGGCCGTGAACGAACCCTCGCCCAGCGACAGCGAGACGCTGTCGACGGCGTGAACCGGCTCGGCGAGCTGGTACGTTCGACGGACGCTCTCGGCCGTTACCGCGGCCGCCCCCGGACCAGTGTCGTGTGCCACCATCTGTCATTGCTGGTACACGACTTGTCGTATTAGTCCTTACAACATGATCGTCGTTCGACGTGTTCGACGGCTCCCGACGGAACCGATCGGTTGGCGCGTCGCCGACTCCCGACGGCTCCCGTAGCGGCGTCGTCGGATCGACCCGTCAGCCCTCGAAAACGACCTCGCCGTCGACCATCGTCGTCGCCACGTCGATCTCGTCGATCCACTCCGGCTGTTCCCACGGGGAGTCCTCGAGGACGACCAGATCAGCTCGCGTGCCGACCGCGAGCGTTCCCAGTCGCTCCTCGTCGAAGCCGGCGTAGGCGGCGCCGCGGGTGTAGGCCCGAAGCGCCTCGGTAACCGAGAGCCGCTGGGCCTCGGTCGGCGCGTTCACCGCGTGGTGGATCCCCAGCAGCGGATCCAGCGGCATACAGTCGGATCCGAAGGCGAGCGGGATTCCGTGCTCGAGGACCCGACGAAGGCGGTTCGTCCGGTTCCGTCGCTCCCGGCCGAGCCGCTGGTCGTAGAGGCCGTCCTCGCCGGCCCACTGGTGGAAGTTCGGCTGTATCGAGGCGACGATGCCAGCCTCGGCCATCCGCTCGAGCTGGTCGTCGGTTGCCAGCTCGAGGTGTTCGATGCGGTGGCGCCTGCCCGCGGGATCGTCGGTGGCCGCGAGCGCCGACAGCGCCTCCTCGATCGCCTCGTCGCCGATGGCGTGGGCGGTCACCTGAAAGCCCGCGCCGTCGGCCCGCTCGACGATGTCCGCGAGTTCGTCGGGGGTGATGACCCACTCCCCGTCGTCCCCGGGATCGGGCTCCGCCTCGCTCTCGTCGGGCTCGTAGGGCTCGAACAGCTTCGCCGTCCGCGCGCCGATGCTGCCGTCGGTGTACGTCTTGATCGCACCCGTCTGCACCCGGTCGCTGCCCGCGTTCGTCGCCAGTCCGACCTCGATCGCACTCTCGAGATGGTCGGCCCAGTAGTTGATCCGCACCCGGATCGGCAGCTCGCCCGCGGCTGCGAGGTCGCGGTAGACCTGGGGCGACCGGGAGTTACGAACCATGTCGTGGACGGCCGTCACGCCCGTCGCGGCCGCGCGCTCGAGGCCCGCCGTGACCAGCTCCCGGGTCTCGTCGTAGCCGGGCGCGATGTGCTCGCGAACTCGCTCGGCGGCGTCCTCGACGACGACCCCGGTCGGCTCTCCGCCCGCGCGGCGAACGTCATCCTCGGGAAGTTCGTCCTCGAGTTCCGCGAGGGCAACCGAGTTCAGCGACGCGGCGTGCATGTCGATCCGCAGGGCGACGACCGGTCGGTCCTCGCTTACCTGATCGAGCTGCTCGCGGGTGAGGTAGCCGTGGTCGCCGTCCCACTCGCTCTCGTCGTAGCCGAAGCCCTGGACCCACCCCGACTCCGTCTCCGCGGCCCGCTCGGCGAGCCGATCCAGACAGTCCGCGGCGTCGTCGGCGCCCGAGAGGTCGGCGTGGACCAGGTATCGGCCCGCGTTCTCGACGTGGGTGTGGGCGTCGACAAAGCCCGGGAGGACGACCCGCCCCTCGCAGTCGATCCGCTCGGTCTCGACGCCTTCGAGAAACTCGATTTCGTACGTGTCGCCGACGCGGACGACCTCGCCGTCACGGACGGCCAGAGCCTCCTCGGGGTCGGGTTCGGCCTCCCCGTCGTCCTCGCCCGCGAGCGTGTAGATCCGCGCGTTCGTCACCACCAGATCGGCAGCCTCGCTCATAGGTGAGATCCCACACGCGAGGAGCAAAACGGTAGTGGTCGCGTCCGCGGACGTTCCGCCGCGAGGACGTCGTCTCCGGCCAGAAACTAGTAGGTTCCCCGAAACGAAGGGGCCGTATGCCGAGCCGCGAGAACCGGGCGATCCTGGCTGCGTTCGGACTGTTCGCTCTCGTCCTCGTCGGACTCTCCGTCCTCGAGGGGAGATGGGGGCACGCCGCGACGGAGTCGTCCGTCGTGGGGTTTCTCGTGCTGGTCGGGATCCCGATCGTCCTCCCACAGCTGTACCTCGCACGGACCGACGACGAGATCCCGACCCGGACCCGACTCTGGCTCGTCGCGGGTGTCGCTGGACTGTACGCGCTCCAGGCCGGAAGCGTCGCGGGTCGCTCTCAGGATCTGCTCGTACTGGGAATCGTCGGAGCCACGCTCGCCCTGGCGTTCTGGTACGAGGCCCGCGCGGCCTACCGGGCGTCGGTCAGCGACGAGGACGTGGCCGACGCCTCGAGGGCGGAGTCACGGTGACGATCAGCAATCCTTAGGACCGGGCCGCGTGTTGGCCCCACCATGACAGATCCCGAATCCCTCGCCGACAGGGTCCAGGAGGGGGAGCTTCGCATCCACGAACTCGAAGACGAGGCCGACTTCGACACCGCGGCCGAGGCCCGTCGCCTGCTCGTCGAGCGCGAGACCGACGCCGACCTCGAGGCGGTCGGCGACTACGCGTTCCCTGCCGAGGTCGCCGAGCCGAACATCGAGAACATGATCGGAGCGACCCAGGTTCCGCTGGGTGTCGTCGGTCCCGTCGCCGTCTCTGGCGGCGCCGTCGACGGCGAGCGCTACCTGCCGCTGGCGACCACCGAGGGGGCGCTTTTGGCGTCGGTCAACCGCGGGCTCTCGGCCATCCGCTCGGCGGGCGGCGCCGACGCCCGGGTCACCAAGAACGGAATGACCCGCGCCCCCGTGTTTCGGGTCGACGGCGTCGCCGAGGGCGCCGAGACCGTCGAGTGGGTCGAGGACAACCTCGACGCGCTCCGGGAGGCTGCCGAATCGACGACGAGCCACGGCGAACTGCTCGGGGTCGAACCGTACGTCGTCGGCGACTCGGTCTACCTGCGCTTTGCCTACGACACGAAGGACGCGATGGGGATGAACATGGCCACGATCGCGACCGAGGCGGCCTGTGAGATCGTCGAAAACGAGACGCCGGCTTCGCTGGTCGCGCTCTCGGGGAACCTCTGTTCGGACAAGAAACCCGCGGCGATCAACGCCGTCGAGGGTCGCGGACGGTCGGTGACAGCCGACGTCGTGATCCCCGGCGACCTCGTCGAGGACCGCCTGCACACCACCGCCGAGGCGATCGTCGAGGCCAACACCCGCAAGAACCTCGTCGGCAGCGCGAAGGCCGGCAGTCTGGGCTTCAACGCCCACGCCGCCAACGTCGTCGGCGCGGCCTTCCTCGCGACAGGACAGGACGAGGCCCAGGTCGTCGAGGGCGCGAACGCGATTACGACGATGGACGCCCGGAACGACGGCGACCTCTACGCGTCGGTCTCGCTGGCCTCGCTCGAGGTCGGCACCGTCGGCGGCGGTACCAAGCTCCCCACGCAGTCGGAGGCTCTCGACGTCCTCGGGCTCCGGGGTGGAGGCGACCCCGCGGGCTCGAACGCCGACGCGCTCGCCGAGATCATCGCCGTCGCCGCGCTGGCGGGCGAGCTCTCCTTGCTCGCGGCGCTGGCGTCGAACCACCTCGCGAGCGCCCACGAGGACCTCGGGCGGTAGCCTCGGCCCGATCCAGGCTCGGATTGACCGAAGATCGGAAGTGGTGTGATACCATACCACTAAGGACGCCGAACGCGAAGGGGAATAGAGGTGATCGGATGGCTACAGATCCGTTACGTGTGATCATCGTCGGCGGCGGACGCGTCGGCTACCGCGCGGGTCGACTGCTCGACGGCTACGGCCACGAGGTGGTTGTGATCGAGAAAGACCCGTCCCGGTGCGAGGAGATCGCCGACCAGCTCCCGACCGTGATCGAGGCCGACGCGACGCTGCCGCCGGTGCTCCGGGAGGCCGATCCGGGAGCCAGCGACGTGATCGCCGCGCTCACCGAGGACGGCGCGACGAACCTGGCGGTCTGTTTGGCAGCCCAGCGCATGAACGAGTCGATCTACATGGTTCTTCGGACCGACACCGAGTCCAGACACGAGTACGGCGAACTGGTCGACGGCGTCGTCTACCCCGAGGCGGCCGGCGCGCGGCTCATCGCGAACGAGATCGTCGGCAACGCACCCCGGGTGTTCAACGCCGTGACCGGCGACATCGAGATCGTTCGGGTAGAAGTCGGAGCGGACGCCCCGCTGGCCGGGGAGACCCTCGCCGACGCGACACTTCCCGACGGCTGTCTCGTCATCACCGACGCCGACGCGAGCAACGTCGCCGGAGCCGAGACCGTCCTCGAGCCGGACTGCCAGTACATCGTTGCCGTCGATCCCGACGACTTCGACGCGGTCGTCGAGCTCCTCTCGGGAACGGTCAGAACGGTCGGCGGCGGTCCCTGAAGCACCGATCGGTAGCCGGGCGAACTACTGCGGGAGCGAGCGGTCCCGAGCCCGGACCGTTACGACCGCGACGTAGGCGCCACCGGCGGCGAGCAACAGGTATCCGACAAGCACCTGGAGCCCGCTCGAGGCGACGGCGACGAGCGCCAGTCCGAGCCCCGCGACGCCGTAGGCGGCCGCGAAGTCCCGCCGTCCGTACGCCCCGTGAAGGGCCGCGAGGACGCCGAAGGTCAGCGCGAACGCCCCGATCGCGAGCGTCGTGGTGGCGACGCCGAGGACCGTGTCGCCGACGAACGCCCCGTACGCGAGCGCTGCGACCGCAAGCACCGTTCCGACGCCGATCGCCACCGCCTGCACGTCGACCGTCTCGTCCATTGTCGTTTCGTACCGACTGTGGGTGCAAAGAACTGCCGTTCGAGAGTCGTCGGCTTCCCGAGCGCGGCGCCGCGCTCAGAGTCGGCGGTACCGACCGCGGCTCTCGCTGACCTCGCCGCGCCTGGTCAGCTTCGCGAGGGCGTCCTCGACGTAGCCCGCCGATACCCCGTGCTCGCTCGCGTAGTCGACGACCTCGTCCTCGGTCGGCCGATCGAGTTCCTCGAGGGCCCGCTCGACGATCTCTTTCTTGCTGCCGCTGTCGGTCGAGCCGCGGGGGTCGCGTTCGCCCGCGGCCGCGAGTTCGTCGGCGTCCAGCCCCGACTCCTCGAGGTACGTCTCGTCGTCGACGACGCCGTCGGCGACCTCCCGTCCGAGCTCCGCGAAGGAATCCAGCTTCGCGAAGGCCTCGCCTTCCTCCTGGCGGTTGGCAAGCATCGAAGCCCGAACGTCGCGGGCGTGGTTCGGGTCCTCGGTCTCGACGAACTTCTTGCGTCTCTCGTAGGCTTTCCGGGAACCGCAACGAGGACACTGGATCGTCTCGGAGCGGCCCTCGATCATCCAGAGGTGCGAACACTCGCTGCAGCCGACGACGGCGTACATGCTAGCTCGAGGTGGGGCGTCCCCGTAGTTCAAGCTTCGGCACGCGCGGCGAACGTGGTCGCCGAGGCGTACTACTATTAACACCGCCGTCGCCTCTCGAGACGTATGGAACGCGTTTCCCTCTCCGATACCGACTCCTCGGAGGCAGCCGACGGCGTTCACCTCGCGATCATGGCCGGCGCCGAGGAGATGAACGTCCAGCACTTCGAGATCGAACCCGGCGCGACCGTCGAAGAACACAGCCACCCCCACGAGCAGACGGGCTTTATCTACGAGGGTGAGCTGACTTTCCACAGCGACGGCGAGGAGCTCGTCTGTGGCCCGGGCGATTCGTACGCGATCCCCGGGGAGCAGTCCCATGCCGCCGAGAACCGCGGCGACGAGACGGTCCGGGGCGTCGACGTCTTCAGCCCGCCTCGCGAGAGTCCGGCCTGGCAGGACTGACGGACTGAGGCGGTTTCTCGAGGCGGTCCGCGAGCGGAGCGGTCGCTGTCTCGTCCACCAGCGACGGCACTCTCTACCGACCATAATAACCAAACCATTTAGATTATTAATCCACTGGAGAATACCACGCAGTTTTATCCCCCTCGCTGCAAGGGCAAGCGATGGGTACCGAGACGCGATCGCCGGATCGATGGAGCGTCGCACGCGTGACGGACTACCTCGGACGGCTGGGACCGACCTGGCTCGCGGGCGCGATCGCCGCGGGGCCGGCGACGATGGTCAGCCTGCTCGTCGCGGGCGCGAGCTTCGGCTACACCCTGCTGTGGGTCGTCGTGCTCTCGGCGATCCTGGGAACCGTCGGCCAGTATCTCGCGATGCGACTCGGCCTGCTCACCGAGGCGGGGATCGTCGCCGTCGTCGAGGACCATCTCGGCCCGTTCTGGGCCTGGGTGCTCGTGATCGACGCCGTCCTCGCGGCGGGGCTCGCACAGCTGGCGATCATGAAGACGCTGGCAGACGTCAGCGCAACGATCGTCGGCACGGCCGGCGTCGCCGCGCTGGCCGATCCCCGGCTGTGGGGCGTCATCTGGGCGATAATTCTCGCGCTGGGACTTGCGGGCGGCGGCTACAGGGTGGCCGAACTCGGCGCGAAGCTGCTGGTATCGCTCGTGGTGCTGGCGTTCGTCGCCTCGGCTTTCGTCGTCCCGATCGATCCCGCCGAGGCTGCGACCGGGCTCGTCCCCTCGATGCCGGCTGGCGTCGGCGGGGCGGTCGTCGCCGCGGGGGTGTTGGGCGGCGCCGTCCACATCACGCTGCTGACGATGCAGAGCTACACGATGCGCGCTCGAGGGTGGACCGAGCGCGACCGCGGAATCGCGCGTTTCGACGTCGTGAGCTCGATGCTCGTCGCCTTCGGGATCTTCAGCCTCGCGGTCTTTCTCGTCGCGGCGAGCGTGCTACCGGGGGTCGTCGATCCCGCGACGCTCGACGAGATCCAGGCCGCCCAGGCGCTGGGACCGATCGCGGGCGAGTACGCGACCTGGCTGTTCCTGTTGGGGCTGTGGGGCGCCGCAGTTTCGACGCTCGGCGGAAACACGATCGTGCCGCCGTACCTGCTGGCCGACAAGCTCGGCTGGGAGCAGTCCGTCGATGACCCGCGCTACCGGGTCACACTCGTCGTCGTCGCGCTCGCCTCGGCGATCGGCGCCTTCCTCGGGGGCGCCTTTTTCGACCTCCTCGTGCTCGTGCTCGCGTTCGGCCTCGTCGGGACCCCGTTCGCGCTCGCGGTGATCCTCGCCCTACTGAACGATCCCGACGCCGTCGGCGAGACCAACTCCGTTCTCGAGAACCTCGGCGGGCTCGTCCTCTTTACGGTCGCGGTCGTGCTGGCGGGCGAGTTCGTCCTCGAGGAGCTTCCGGCGGCGGCCACAGGGGATCCGACCGCGCTGTTCGTCGTCGCCTTCGCCGCGGCGATGGCGCTCGCGGTCGTCGGCCTCGTCGGAACCACGGTTCGGGGGCGATACCGCAGCCGATCGGGGTAGCGACAGCGCCGTTCGTCGCTACAGCATTTTCCGCATCTTCACGTGCGGGATACCCGCCTCCTCGAACGCCTCGCCGTACTGCTCGTACTCCAGGTCCGTATAGAAGTCGGCCGCGTGGATCTGGGAGTGGAGTTTCAGCTCGTCGAACCCGTCTGCTCGAGCCCGCCGCTCGAGGACGGCCATCAGCTTCCGACCGATCCCCTCGCCCCGCCGTGGTTCGAGGACGGCCACCCGCTCGACCTTGCCGACGCCGTCCTCGAGGTCGCGCAGTCGTGCGGCGCCGACCGCCTCGTCGCCGTCGTAGGCGACGACGTGGACGGCATCGGAGTCGTGTTCGTCGTACTCGAGGTCCTCGTCGACGCCCTGTTCCTCGACGAACACCGCGTGGCGAACGGCGAGGGCGTCCTCGCGCTCGGCGTCGGAGTCGACGACGCGGGTCTCGATCATGGGAGGCGGATACGTCGACGCGACTCGAGAGCGTTACGATACGGACGATTCGTCCGACTCCGGCCGCAGAACGCGGCTGCGACTACAGCTTCCCGACCTCGGCGAGCGCCTCTTCCATCGTGACGATCGCGAGGTCGTGCTCAAGGGCCGATTCGATCGTGTAGCGCAGTCGGTCCTCGGTGAGGGTGTCGAACTGCGAGTGGCCGCCGACGATCGCGAGGACGTCCTCGTCCGCGGCAGTCTCCATGAACGCGTCGACGTCGTCCTCGCTTGCCTTGTCTGTCTCGACGTACATCCGCTGCATCGTCGTCGGATCGAGCCCCTCGAGCTCGTTGTGGCCCCCGCCGTAGCGGTGGTTCGCGACCGCGTCGTGGTGGTCGCGGACGAGCTCCTCGATCACACCGTGGTAGCGCCCGTAGGTGTAGACGAACCCAGTGACGTCCAGTCCCCACGCTTCGAGCTGCGCGTCGGTCTTCTGGAGGACGTCCCGCATGAGCGCCTCGGGATACCTGACGTAGCCCGACGCGTCGACGTCCTCGGCGATCGGATCGGCAAGCTCGACGTACTCCCCGACCGAATCGCTCCCGCTGCCGGCGACCGTCGCGGTCGTTTCGCTCTTGTCGTCGAAGATCACGAGGGGATCGTCCGCGATGGCACCGTGACGGTTGGCTTCGACGTAGAGGCGCTCGTCGCCCGTGTGGGCGGGCTCGGTCAGGCGAATGCGGCCGAGCGAGCGGTGGTAGTAGGTGTGGGACATGACTCCCCAGCCGTTGGCCTGCATCTCCCGGAGCTGTCCGGGATCGAGGTAGGCGTCGTCCGTTCCCATCAGTCCCGGACAGGCCGCGACGCAGCCGGGGACGTCGTACTCCCGGTGAACGTCGTAACTGAGTGTGTAGTCTTCGATCGGGCTGTCGTCGTACGTAAAGACGAGCATGCCCTCGCTGTCGGCGATTTCGCTCGACCGCTCGTCCGTCTCGGAGTCGGGCTCGGCGCGCTCGCTTTTGGCGGTCGGCTCCCGAGAGCGGTCCTCGCGGCTCGCGTTTCGATCGGCGTCGTTCGCGGGGTCGTCCTCCGACGCCGAGAGTCCGTACGTCGTGGCGACGCCCCCGGCGAGCGCGAGGCCAGTCGCCGACAACAGATTCCGTCGTCGCATCTATCGACCACCGCCGCTCGATTCCCGTCGGCCGCCACCCGACGACCAGTTATTTCGATAGCTACCAGAGTTGTTTCTTAGTCCCAACACCATGTATTTAATATCGATACTTTGAGTTATCTACCGGTATAAGCTTTTATTCAGTTCGGATTGTGAGCCACGCGTTCGATACCGATCGGCGGTTCGGTCGTTCGCTTGTCGGCGTCGATCGCGCCGCCCTATCGACGCTCGAGTTCGGCGAGCGCCTCCTCCATCGTGACGATCGCGAGGTCGTGCTCGAGGGCCGATTCGATCGTGTAACGGACGCGCTGCTCGGTGAGAGTGTCGTACTGGGTGTGAGCGCCGACGATCGCGAGGACGTCCTCGTCCGCGGCAGTCTCCATGAACGCGTCGACGTCGTCCTCGGTGGCCCTGTCGGTCTCGACGTACCGCCGTCGCATCGCCGTCGGATCGAGCCCCTCGAGCTCGTTGTGGCCCCCGCCGTAGCGGTGGTTCGCGACCGCCTCGTAGCGATCGCGGACGACCTCCTCGGCGACGCCGTGGTACCGGCCGTACGGGTAGACAAAGCCCGTGACGTCCAGTCCCCACGCTTCGAGCTGCGCGTCGGTCTTCCGGAGGACGTCTCGGATGAACGACTCGGGGTGCCTGACGTAGCCCGACTCGTCGACGTCCTCGGATAGCGGCGCCTCGAGCTCGACGTACTGCCCGCTCGAGTCACTGCCCCGTCCTGCGACCGTCGCGGCCGTCTCACCCTCGTCGTCGAAGACCACGAGCGGATCGCCCTCGATGGCGCCGTGACGGTTGGCCTCGACGGAGAGACGATCGTCGCCCGCGTGAGCAGGCCCGGCCAGGCCGATTCGGCCGAGCGAGCGGTGACGGTAGGTGTGTGACATGACTCCCCAGCCGTCGGCCTGCATCTCCCGGAGCTGGTCCGGGTCGAGGTAGTCGTCACGCCGTTTCATGTACCCCGGACAGGCCGCCGTGCAGCCGGGGACGTCGTACTCGCTGTGGACCTCGTAGGCGAGCGTGTAGTCCTCGATCGGACTGTCGTCGTACGTGAAGACGACCATCCCCTTGCTGTCCGCGAGGATCGACTCTCCGTTCTCTGGCTCGGTCTCGTCGGCGCTCCCGTCCTCGTCGGACGGCTCCGAGCCGTCGTCGTCGCGTTCGGTATCGACCGCCTCCCGGTCTCGCTCGTCCCGAGCCAGCTCCTCGGAGCTTCGCCCGGAGAACCAGTACGCGGCGCCACTCGCGGCGGACGCGCCGCCGAGAACGAGAACCCGTCGTCGTCGCATCTATTGCACCACCCCGGTCGGCTGTCGGCGAACTCGACCGTCGGCGGTCCCGCAACCGTCCGCGGGAGCGGCGTCCTCGGTCCGTCCGTCCCCAGTCGTACGCCGGTCGTCGCTGTACCTCCCCACTAAGTGTGTGTCCGCTAACATCACGCACCCGGATCAGTTCACCGTTCCGGACTACTTGGTAACTCGACACCTACCGACGGTTCGACTTTGCGAATTGGCTTACTATTGGATAAACAACAGTTGTGGGGTCGTGAACTCCGTTGCACCGCGTCGTCGTCCGCGCTGACGCCGAACCCGTCGCTCGCGTCGCGAAGTCGGAACCGCCGCGTCAAAAAATCCGGAGGCGTCACGGGCGTCCCGCGACGTTTCTGATATCGTCAGACCGCTACGCGTTCTGACTGCTCGAAAAACTGTCTAGGACAGTTTTTCGATGTTCTCGACGACCTCGTCGGCGAACTCGCTGGTGGCGAGCTTCTCGGCGTCCTCGAGCTGGCGCTCGAGGTCGTAGGTGACCTTACCCGAGGAGATGGTCTCCTCGACGGCGTCGCGCACGAGATCCGCGGCGTCGTCCCAGCCGAGATACTCGAGCATCATGCGGCCCGAGAGGATCATCGCGGTCGGGTTGACCTTGTCCTGGCCCTCGTACTTGGGCGCGGAGCCGTGGACGGGCTCGGCCAGCAGGCGACCGTCGCCGAAGTTGGCGCCGGGCGCGATGCCGAGACCGCCGATCTGGGCACCACAGGCGTCGGAGATGTAGTCCCCGTTGAGGTTCATCGTCGCCAGCACGTCGTAGTTGTCCGTCCGAGTCAGCACCTGCTGGAGCATGTTGTCCGCGATTCGGTCGTTGACGACCAGCGTGTCCTCGGGAGCCTCGCCGTCCTGCTCCTCCCAGAGGGTGTCCTCGGTGATGACCTCGTCGCCGTACTCCTCTTCGGCGACCTCGTAGCCCCAGTCGCGGAACTGGCCCTCGGTGAACTTCATGATGTTGCCCTTGTGAACCAGCGTGACCGAGTCGCGGTCGTGCTCGAGGGCGTAGTCGATGGCGCGACGGACGAGTCGCTTGGTGCCAAACTCCGTGATCGGCTTGACGCCGATGCCGACGGGGCCGTCGTGGATGACGTCGTCGAAGCCCATGTCCTCCTCGACGAACTCCTTGACTTCCTCGACCTCGTCGGTGCCTTCCTCCCACTCGATGCCGGCGTAGACGTCCTCCGTGTTCTCACGGAAGGTGACCATGTCCATCTCCTCGGGGTTCGAGACCGGCGAGGGAACGCCGTCGAGGTGGTAGGTCGGACGAACGTTCGCGTACAGATCGAGCAGCTTGCGCAGACCGACGTTCAGCGAGCGGAAGCCGGCGCCGACGGGCGTCGTCAGCGGGCCCTTGATCGCGACGCGGTGTTCCTTGATTGCCTCGACGGTCTCGTCGGGGAGGTTCTCGTCGTACTTCTCGCGGGCGGACTCGCCGGCGTAGACGCGCATCCAGTTGATCTCGCGGCCGGTCTTCTCGGCAGCGGCCTCGAGGACCTTCTGGGCGGCCGGGCCGACGTCGCTGCCGACGCCGTCGCCGTAGATGATCGGGATGATCGGGTTGTCGGGGACCTCCAGCTCGTCGTCGGTTCCCTCCTTCAGCGTGATCTTCTCCCCATCCTCGGGGACCTCGATCTTGTCGTAGCTCATTTCGTCTGTACCGTGCTCCGATGGGGGTAAAAGGTCTCCCATTTCCATCGATATTGCGTCGGATTTCCGCCAGTGGGGGCGGCGTCCCCACCAATCGTGGAAAAATCCGTCCGTAGACCTCTCACACCGCTAAAACACCGTTTCGATCGTTACATACCTGTTCGTCGGCTGTCGAACCCGGCTGCGACGGACAGCGACCGCTACGCGCGGTCGACGGGACCGGCGTTCCAGTAGCGGGCGAGGAGGGCGGCGCCGACGACCACGAGGACGAACCCGCCGACGCCGAGCACCAGCCGTCCCCCCGTCGCGGCCCACCCCGTCCTGACGGCACTCCAGAGTCCCGCGAGCAGCGTGACCCCGAAAACGAGCGACGCGACGCCGTAGCGGTACGGACTCGCGTCGCCGGCGATCAGCCGACCGACGGCGACCGCGGTCATCACCGCACAGAACCCGACCAGCAGGAGCGACGACGTCATTCCCGCCGTTGGTACTCAGTCCCTGCTGGTAAGTGTAGGTGGTTTTGCGCCCGTCGCGAAACGATTACCGTGATCGCCTCACCAACGGACGGTATGCAGGTGCTCGTACACGGCGGTGCCGGCAGCACGCCACAGGAACCTGACGCGCGACAGGCGGTGCTCGACGAGGCCGCGGCGAGCGGCCGGGAGCAGAGCGACCCCGTCGAGGCGGTTACGGCCGCGATCGGCGTCCTCGAGTCCTCGCCACGGTTCAACGCGGGGGTCGGCAGCGCCGTCCAGAGCGACGGCGAGATCCGTACCGACGCGGGGATCATGACCAACGAACGGGACGTCGGTGCGGCCTGTTCGATGCCTGGCGTCGAGCGGGCCGTCGCGGTCGCCCGGCTTGTGATGGAGGAGACGCCCCACGGCTTCGTCTCGGGCGATTACGCCGTCTCGCTGGCCGAGGACTACGGGATCGAGACGGGCGTCGACCTCTGGGCCGAGCGCACACGCGAGCGGTGGGCCGACCTCGAACCGCCCGAGGACGGGCCGCGAAGCGAACTCGAGTGGATCCGCGAACGGTACGGTCGGACGGACCCCGACGGGCGCGACGAGGACGGAGCGAACGATGCCGACACCGCCGACCTGGATCACGACACCGTCGGCGCGGTCGCCATCGACGGCGAGGACCTCGCTGCGGCGACCTCGACGGGCGGGCGCTGGCTCGCGCTCGCGGGCCGCGTCGGGGACGTCCCGCAGGTCGGCTCGGGGTTTTACTGCTGTCCGTCCGCGGCGGTGAGCGCGACCGGTGCCGGCGAGGACATCGCGCGCGTGACGCTCTCGCGGCGCGTTGCCGGGCACGTCGAACGCGGGCTCGACGCCGACGCCGCTGCGGAGTTAGGAATCGAGGAGTTCGCCGAACTCACCGGGTCGACCGCCGGCGTCATCGCGATCGACGCACGAGGGCAGCTCGGATCGGCATACAACAGCGACGGGATGCAGACGGCGCGGGCGACCGACCGATCGACGTGACGCCCGAGGACGTCGTCCCCGCCGGGTGTCCGTCCTCGGGACGGCACGTCGTCCGTGACCGGTGTGGCGTCTCTCACGCCGAGCGAATCGAGGCCGTCGACGGGGAAAACGTCGACGGCCGTTTCGGCGGGAAACGAGTCGTGACTGCGACCGGACGGGAGCGCTGAGAGACGGAACCTCTTTTTGCCGACCGGTATAACTCCGTTACATGGCCGAATCCGAGGTGGACTTCGAGTCCGAGAAGTACGAGAAGCTCCGCGAAGCCGGAGAGATCCTCTCGCAGGTGCGCGCAGAGACCGCAGACCGCGTCGAGGTCGGCGCGAGCCACCTCGAGATCGCCGAGTACGCCGAGGACCGTATCCGGGAACTGGGCGGGCAGCCGGCGTTTCCGGTCAACATCTCGATCGACGAGGAGGCCGCCCACGCGACCCCCTCGATCGACGACGAGTCGACGTTCGGCGAGGAGATGATCAACCTCGACATCGGCGTCTGCATCGACGGCTGGCTCGCCGACACCGCGATCACGGTCGATCACTCGGGGAACCCCGAGCTCGCCGAGGCGCCCGAACAGGCGCTGGAGGCGGCGATCGACATCATCGAGCCCGGCGTCGAGACCGGCGAGATCGGTGCCGAGATCGAGGACGTCATCGACGGCTACGGCTACAATCCGGTCGTCAACCTCACTGGACACGGGCTGGGCCACTGGGAGCAACACACCACGCCGACGATCCCGAACCGTGCGGTTTCCCAGGGGACGACGCTGGAAGTCGGTGACGTCGTCGCGATCGAGCCGTTCGCGACCGACGGCGGCGGGAAAGTCACCGAGGGTGCAAGCGAGGAGATCTTCGCTCTCGAACGGGAGGGGTCGGTCCGGAACCGGCAGGCCCGCGAGGCCCTAGAACAGATCACCGAGGAGTTCCGGACGCTGCCGTTCGCGACCCGCTGGCTCGAGACGAGCCGTCCGGAGATGGCGCTGCGCCGGCTCAAGCGAAACGATATCGTCCACGGCTATCCGGTGTTGAAGGAGGACGACGGCTGTCTGGTGAGCCAGAAAGAACACACGGTCATCGTCACCGAGGACGGCTGTGAAGTGACCACGGCCTAACCGCTAGGCGTTGTTCATCCGCTGGCTCGTCCGCGTGCCACAGCGCTTGCACTCGGCGACGCGGTAGGGCTCCCGGGAGAACTGCGCGTTCTCCTCCTTGCGGCTCTCGGTTCGGAGCTGGACCGACACCTCGTGTGGCGTCTCGAGGTCGCAGTCCTCGCAGTGCTCGGTCAGCCCGTTAAACGAGTCGTCTGTCGTTGCCATTACGCTGCTATTCTCGTGGTACCATCTTAAACCTCTGTATCGTTTCGAGAAGTATACTGACGTGTTCGATACGGTGATTGTTCTCGAGGAAGCGACGGAGATAGCTCAATAGCGTCCGTCAGCGAAGCGCTACTTCGGTCGCCTGCAACAGATTGGGGGGTGTCATACAACCGTCGAACTGTGGTTCGGTTCTCGAACGCCCGCGTCGCCGTCGTCCGATCCGCCTATAGGCATCCCTCGAGTGCACCGAGGTATGAGGCAAGTGTTCGCACCGTGGCGGATCGAGTGGGTCAGACGCGACGAGGAGAATCCCGACGACACCTGCGTGTTCTGTGCGTTCCCCGAGGACGACGCCGACCGGGAGAACCTGGTCGTCGCACGAAGCGAGCACGCGTTCGTCCTGCTGAACAACTACCCGTACAACCCCGGTCACGCGATGGTCATCCCCTACGCGCACACCGGAGCGTACGGCGAGCTCGACGACGAACAGCTGCTCGATCACGCCCGGCTGAAACAGCGCACTTTCGACGCCCTCGAGACGGCCCTCGGCCCGGACGGGTTCAACGCCGGGCTCAACCTCGGCGACGGCGCGGGCGGGTCGATCGACGATCACCTCCACACCCACGTCGTCCCGCGCTGGGAGGGCGACACCAACTTCATGCCGGTCATCGGCGACACCTCCGTGATTGTCGAGGCACTCGAAGACACCTACGACCGCGTTCACGAGGCCTTCGCCGACCAGGAGGGCGCCACGGTTCCCGAGGACGGGGGCGCCGTCCTCGTCGAGTGAGCCGTGACGCTGCCGACCGCCACATCGTCGCGAGTGCCGGCCGAACTCTTGTCCGGATCGGAATCGAACCCGAACTCCGTGCCCGAGCTGAGTTCGATCGAGGAGTTACTCGGCGCGTACCTCTCGCTGCTCGATAACTTCGCGACGTTTCTGGTGACGTTTGCGCTGATCTACGTCGTCGGACGGTTCGTCGTGCTGCCGGTTCTCCGGCTCGGACTGGAGTACCGGGAGACCGAGCGCACCCTTCGGGAGGGGATCGAGCGAGTCGCCGCGTTCGGCGTGGTCGTCGCCGCCCTGGTGGCGGGTCTCTCGCTGGCCGGCCTCGACTTCATCCTCGAGCGCGCCGCGATCCTCGTCGCTGCCTTCACCGTCGCGCTCGGGTTCGCGGCCCAGAACGTGGTCGGCAACCTCGTCAGCGGTGTCTTCATCGTCACCGATCCGACCTTCAACATCGGCGACTGGATTCGCTGGAACGACAAGGAGGGCGTGATCAAAGACATCAGATTCCGCTCGACGCGGGTTCGAACCTTCGACAACGAAGTGATCGCGGTGCCGAACTCCGAACTGACCGCGAACGCTGTCACGAATACCGTTCTCAACGGCCGGCTCCGGCTTACAGTTCCGATCCAGGTCGACTACGGCGACGACCTCGAGACCGTCGTTCGGATCCTCTCGGAGGTGGCGGCCGACAGACCCGACGTCCTCGAGCATCCGGAACCGGTCGTGCGGGTCACGGACCTCGGCGAGACCGTCGAGGTCGTCGCCTCGATGTGGATCGCCGAGCCCGACCGAGCCACCTACGGCCGTATCAGGTCGGAGTACGCCCGCGAGATCGTCGATCGACTCGAGGACGCCGGGATAGATCTCGGACGAGGGGGACCCCAGGAGATCGCGGGTGAGATCGGCGTCGTTTCGAAGTCGGCGGCTCCCGACGAGAGCGCGATCGATCGGTAACGTCCTCGAGGTCCGTGGCGAAGCGTCCCGTCTCCCGCGGGGGAACGGGGAGCGGACCGCTCGACCGGACGCTTTTTCCCTCTCGTCGCCTCGACGTAGGACGCTATGGAGTACGAGGTGGTACACACCGACGACGTCCCGCTGACCGACCTCTCGGAGATCGACGAGGTGCCCTCGGACCTACAGATGCGGGCGATCGACGACTTCCTCCCGAGCGAGCACGTCCAACTCAAGCTCTGGTACTTCGAGCCCGGCGAGGAGATCGAGTACCACGCCCACGCCGAGCAGGAGGAGCTGTACTTCGCCCTCGAGGGAGAGTTCGAGCTAACGTTCGGCCGCGACGGGGAGACTGAGCGCCGCGAGGTCGCGGCCGGCGCGTTCTGGCTCGCCAGACCCGAGGTCGGCCACGGCCACCGCAACGTCGGCGACGAGGAGGGGATCGTCCTCGCGGTCGGCGCGCCGAACGTCGACGATCCCGGACGGGATCCAGGCGAGTTCGACGGCGAGGACGAGTAACGGACGGCGCCTCGATCGGCGAGTCAGGCGTAGTTGGCCTCGAGAAACTCCAGGATGCGTTCGGACTCGGCCATCGTCACGCCGTAGGCCTCGTCGACGAGGACGGGAACCCCGCGCTGGCCCGAGACTCGTTTTACCTCGTCGCGCTCGGAGTGGAGCGCCTCGACCCGGACACTCTCGTAGTCGACGCCGAGTTCGTCGAGCCGGTCGGCGACGGTCTCGCAGTACGGACAGCCCTCGAGCCGGTAGAGTTCGAGCATCGGCTACGGGTACGGACGGAAGTGAGAAAAGTGTCAGTGTATAGCGGAAGCCCACGACTTCAGTCGTGGGAGGACGTCACACGTCGGCACAGAATTACCGAGATAGTCTCTTTGAACCCTCGAACGGAGTAATTGATAAAATCCAGAGCTCTCATCTTCCGTTCCCATCGATCCGCGGAGTGTCCCTGACTGTAGGACGTGTCCGGCCCGAGAATATGTTAGATAGCAATGATTATGTTGGTAGAAAATAACCGTTCAGTATGGAAGCCGATAGTACAGCGTCCGAGGGGGGCGTCACGAAGGGGACGAGTTCGACGGGGAGTACCATCGAAATCGAGACAGAGTACAAAGCCGTTCTTCTCACCGCCGTCGGTGCTATCGTCGGTGCCTTTCTCCCATGGTATTCCGTCCTGGGTGCAACCGTGTTCGGATTCGAGGGGGACGGGGCGATCTCTCTCATTGCCGGGATCGTCGTTCTCGGATACGCCTGGTATTCGGACGCCGAGAAAAGAGCGATGATGCTCGGTATCGGTGGAGGGATTCTGATCACGATAATCGCATTGTTCCACGTGACAGGACTCTCGGCGCTGGGGGTTTACTTGACCCTGCTCGCCGGAATCGGAATGCTCATCGCCAGCGCGAGCGGCTATCGAAAACTCTCGTAACCCTGTTCGAACGAGACCGAACGGCTCGGTGTGGAGTCGTCCGACACGTCTACGCCTCCGAAACCGGCTTGCCGAAGGCGTACATCGTCTCGTGGGCCGTGACCTCGAGGTCGACGAAGTCGCCCGGCTCGAGGCCGTGGTCGCTGGCGTTTTGCACGATGAGCTGGCGGTAGGCGGAGTCGCGACACTTCACCGAGTCGGCGGTTCCGTGCTCGACGACGAGGACGTCCTCGCGGACCTCGCCGACCATTGACTCGTAGGCCTCGCCGACGAGCTCCCGCTTGGCTGCGCTCATCTCCTTCGAGCGCTCCTTCTTGATCGTCCCGCCCAGACCCTTCATCTTGGCGGCGTCGGTGCCCGGCCGCTTCGAGAAGCGGGTGACGTTGATCTTCTCGGGTCGCGTTTCGCGAAGCAGCGCCATCGACTGCTCGTGGTCGCGGTCGGTTTCGGTCGGGAAGCCGACGATGAAGTCCGTCGACAGCGTCCAGTAGTCGAGCTGGTCGTCGAAGGTCTCGACGACCTCGAGATACTCCTCGACCTGGTGCTGGCGGCGCATATCGCCGAGCACGTCGTCGCTACCCGACTGCACGGGGGCGTGCAGGAAGTCGTACAGCTCGTCGTACTCGGCGAAAACCGAAGCGAGCTCCTCGCGGATGCCGTGGACGCCCTTCGGGTTGGCCATCCCCACGCGAACCCGGAACTCGCCCTCGAGCTCGCAGATCTCCTCGAGGAGCCGGTGGAGCTTGCGTTCGCCCTCGTCCCAGCCGTAGACGCCGGTGTCCTGGCCCGTGATGCGGATCTCCTTCGCGCCGGCGTGGAGCAAGGCCTCGGCCTTGCGGACGTTCTCCTCGATCGGTGGGGAGTCGATCTTCCCCGTCGCGCGCTTGGTGATACAGTACGAGCAGTCGGACATACAGCCCCGCGCGATCGGGAGGATGCCGACGACGCCATCCAGAATCGGCTCGGCGTCGGGGGTCGTCGTCGGACACTCGCCGTTGGTGACCGCCTCGGGGACCTCGTCCCAGTGGAGCACCCGTCCGTCGACGTCGGCCGCGGCGAACTCCTCGCCCTGGGCCAGCGCCATACAGCCCGTGATGTAGAGATCCGCCGTCTCGTCGGCCAGCTCCTCGGCCCGTCGGAGCATGTTGCGCTCGGTCTTCTCGACGACGGTGCAGGTGTTGAGAATAGCGACGTCGGCCTCGTCGGGGCCGTCGACCCGGTGGTGGCCCGCGTCGCGGAGCCGTCGCTCGATCTCGCGGCTCTCGCCGCGATTCGACGTGCAGCCGTACGTCTCGATGTGATACCGGGCCATCGTCGTTACCACCGTTCGGATCCCGCGAGCCAAAAGCCCGACGGATCGGGACCGTTCCCGTCGGTCCGCGACGCGGTGCTCGCGTAGTCTGGTCCACGCGCATACAGGCCCCGAGCGCAAACCCATCGTTCCCGTTGGAACGGTACCGATGCTTCAGCGATTCACCAACGAACGGAACGCCGAAACCGAGCCGAAACCGCTCTCGGAACAGGTCGTCGTGATCACCGGCGCGTCCTCGGGGATCGGGCTGACGACCGCGCGGATGGCCGCGGACCGCGGCGCGCGGGTCGTCCTGGCGGCCCGCAGCGAGGACGCCCTCCGGGAGGCCGTCGAGGGAATCGAGGACGATGATGGCGACGCCACCTTCGTCGTCGCCGACGTCGGCGACCGCGAGGATGTCCGCGAGATCGCCCGCGTCGCCGAGGAGACCTACGGCGGCGTCGACACCTGGATCAACGGCGCGGCGGTCTCGATCTACGGCCGCCTCGAGGAGATTCCCGTCGAGCGGATGCGCGAGCAGTTCGACACCAACGTCTGGGGGCTGCTATACGGCTCGCTCGAGGCCCTCGACGTCCTCGAGGACGGCGGGACGATCATCAACGTCGGCAGCATCGTCTCCGATCGGTCGATCATGCTCCAGGGCAGCTACTCGGCGTCGAAGCAGGCGGTCAAGGCCTTCACCGACGCCCTGCGGATGGAACTCGAGGACGAGGGGCGGCCGATCAACGTCACCCTCGTCAAGCCGGGCGCGATCGACACGCCGTACCCCCGGAACGCGGAGAACTACATGGACGAGGCGGCGACGGTGCCGGCGCCGGTGTACGCGCCCGACACGGTCGCGCGGGCGCTGCTCCACGCGGCGGAACACCCGCAGCGGGAGGTCACCGTCGGCGGCGGGGGCAAGCAGTTCACGATGCTCGGCAAGTACACACCGGAGCTGATGGATACGTTGATGAAGGCCGTCTTCGGCCCCCAGCAGCGAAAGGACGAGCCGCCGCGGCCGGACGCCGAGAGCGGACTCGGAGAGCCGGCCGGCGAACTCGAGGAACGCGGCGACTACGAGGGGTACGTCGCCGAGTCGAGTCTCTACACCAGGCTGCGACAGCGCGGACGGTCGCCGAGCAGCGCGGCGTTCGGTCTGGGCCTCGTCGGAATCGCGTACGCGGGGTACAGATCCCTTCGTGGCGGGAATCAGTAGCGAGTTCGACCGCGAGTTTCCACAGGACGAAAAACCAGTAGCGAGCGCGACCGCGGTCGCCCGTGTAGTCGCCGAGACCGGACGTTGCCTACGCCGTTTCCGACTCCTCCTCGAGCCGATCGTAGTGCTCGTCGAGGACGTTGACGGCGGCAATGAACGCGCCGACGACGACGGGACCGAAGAACACGCCCATGATGCCGAAGGCGTAGATCCCCCCGAGGACGCCGAGGATGATCACGGCCGGGCTGATCTCGGCGTAGCGGTCGACGACGACCGGGCGGAGGTAGTCGTCGGCGATCCCGACGACGATCGCGCTGTAGACCGCGAGCGCCACGGCGAGAACGGGCTCGCCGGTCGCGAAGAGGTAGATCGAGGCCGGGACCCAGACGAACGGCGCCCCGATCAGCGGCACAAGCGAGAGGATCACCATAATGAACGTCCAGAACGCCGCGTTGGGGATACCGACCGCGAACAGCCCGAGGCCCGCGATGACCCCCTCGATGACCGCGATCAGGACGTGGCCGGCCAGCACCGCCCAGGTGACCTCGTTGAGATCGCCGTAGAGGTCGTCCTGGACCTCGTCGGGCAGCGGCGTTCGATCACGGATCCAGGCCATGAGGGCGTCCCCGCTTTTGAGCAGGTAAAACAGCAAGAACAGCGCCAGCCCGAACCCGATCAGCGCGCTGGTGAGCGCACCGAACCAGTCCGTCGCCTGCTCGAGGACGATCGAGCCGATCTGCTGGGCGGAGTCGGCGGCCGTCCCGACGATGTCGACCTCGAAGCCGGTTTCGTCCTCGATCAGCTCCTCGATCTCGGCGATCTGGAGGTCGTCGGGGTCGGTCTCCTGGATGAGGTCCGCCGCGTCCTCGGCGACGACCGCGGCGACGAGCACGAACGGAACGATGAAACCGACGATAGAAAGCAAGACGAGCGAGAGCGCGGCGATCGTCGACGAGACGTACTCCTCGAGCCGCTGCTGGAGCGGAAAGAGCACGAACCCGAGCAACAGCGCCAACAGCACGTACTGGAAGAACGGGACGACGAGCTGCCAGGAGAGATAGGCGAATATCGCAACGAGAACGAGCAGATACCCTTTGCTGCGGTTCACGACTAGATATCCGTCGGCGTGACGATAAAAGCGGACCCGACATGTTCCACGGACGGAGTGTCGTAGTCAGTCGCAACACGCCTTCAAGAAGCTGGTTCGCCTAGCCTAGCTCGGATGTCGACCCAGCTCGATCCCCTCTCGCTGTCGGCCGATCTTCTCTACACGGTCAAGACTGAGGGAGACCACGAGGGGTTGCGAACGCACCTGGCGAGGCTCGAGCGATCCCGGCTCGAACGGACGCTCTCGACTCGCGAGCGGCGGCTGGCGTTCTGGCTCAACTGTTACAACGCCTACGCCCAGCTGCTGCTCGAGGAGTCGCCCGAACTCCTCGAGAACGGGTTTCTCGGCCGCTGGAAGTTCTTCGGCCGGGATCGGATCCCCGTCGCCGGCGTCTGGCTGAGCCTCAACGATATCCAACACGGGATGCTCCGTCGGTCGAAACATCCCTGGGGGTTCGGCTACGTGCCGCGACCGTTTCCCTCGCGGTTCGAGCGTCGGTTCCGGCTCGAGGACTGCGATCCACGGATCCACTTCGCGCTGAGCCGCGGCGGCGATCACTGCCCGCCGATCGCCGTCTACTCCGGCGCCGACGTCGACGAAGAACTGGATATCGCGATCCGCTGGCATCTGGAGGAGACCGTCGGCTACGACCCCGATGACGGCGTCGCGACCATCCCACGGCTCTTCTGGCGGTACCGGGGCGACTTCGGCGGCAAGCGCGGCGTCCTCGCCTTCCTCCGGAAGTACGACGGGATCCCGGAGACGGCGTCGCCGTCGCTCGAGTACGAACGCCCCTCCCGTCGCGACCAGCTCGAGCTCGAGGACGCCATCAAGCGCTGACTCGGGCTACGCGTCCTCCTCCAGGTGCTCGATCCGCGCGTCCGAGGCGTTTCGCACGACGCCCCGCACCGCCCGCTCGGCGTTCGATCGCGAGGCGTACCCCTCCCCGCTGTCGGCGATGATGTTCCCGTTCCAGTGGACCAGCCGCCAGCGCCACTCGTCGGCCCGGTCTCGATAGATCTCGAACCGGCTTCGTCGTCCGTCCTCGCGGGAGTCGGCGTCCGTCGTCCCGTCGGCCGCCGGTCCCGCGTCGCTCCCGGCCACGGCGTCCGGCGGGATCGTCGCCGTCGCCGCGCTCGTCGGCTCGTCTCGCTCCTCGGTCAGGGGTCGTTCGTCCGCGGCCGTCGAGGCGTCCGTGACGCGGACGCTCGTCCCGTCGGCGTCGTCCCACTCCAGCTTGAGCTCGAGGGCGGTCGTGCCGTCCTCGTGTTCGGCCTCGAGGTCGGCGAACACCCGCTGTGGGACCTCGACTGCGAGTTGGGTCTCCGCGGTGTGGAGATCGACGGTCGTCCCCGCCTCGAACGCGTCGGCGAGACCGCGGAGGAGCGCGGCCAGTTCGGTTCGGTCGGAAGCGTACTCGAGTTCGAACAGCGTCTCTCCCATACGTCCGCTACGACGCGGCGGTGGTTAGGTCTTCACCGCGCGATCACAGCTGCGTCGTCGCCTCGAGCGCGATGTCGATCGCCCGCCCGACGTTGTTCTTCGCCTTCTCGGGGAGCTCGTCGTCCTCGGTGTCGGTGCCCTTCTGGGTCCCCTCGACGAGGTTGCCGTCGACGGTACAGATCGCGCCCGCGCTGAGGCCGCGCCGGCGCGCCAGCGTGAACACCGCGGCGGCCTCCATCTCGACACAGAGCAGGCCCGCGTCCTCCCAGTCGGCGACGTGCTCGTCGGTCTCGGCGTAGTAGGCGTCGTCGGAGACGATCGGGCCGACGTGGACGTCCTCGTCGTTTGCTTCGGCGGAGTCGACCAGCGACGAGAGAACGCCGTAGTCCGGCACGGCGGGGTACTCGGCGTCCTCGTAGCGCTTCGAGGTGCCCTCGTTTTTCGCGGCTCCGGTCGCGACGATCATGTCGCCGATCTCGATGTCGGACTGGAGCGCGCCGGTGGTTCCGACGCGGATGAAGGTCTCGACACCGACGTTGGCCATCTCCTCGATCGCGATCGCGGCCGAGGGACAGCCGATCCCCGTCGAACAGATCGTCAGCTCGCGGTCGCCGTAGGTAGCGTTGACGACCTTGTACTCGCGGTTCTGGGCGACAGTTTCGGACTCGTCGCAGTGGTCGGCGATCCGATCGACCCGCCCCGGATCGCCAGGGATCAGCGCGATATCCGTCAGATCGCCCTCGTCGACCAGCAGGTGTGGTTGCGTTGCCATAGCTTCGCGTTCCGCGGGCGACGAGAAAAAAGGTTCGAGGCCGGTTTCCGACGACCCCGGATCACCCCCGGATTTTCGGACGGCTCGTGACGACTGAGCGGGCTACTCCGCCACCTCGACGGTCTCCGGACGGACCGTCACCGTCACCTCGCCGACGTCGAAGATCACCGTGCCGTTCGACCGCGTGCCGCCCTGGTAGGTATGGACGAACAGCGAGTCGAGTGCTTCGGGATCGATGTGGTCGTACAGCCGGACGCTGGAGTCGGTGACGTCTTCACCGTGGTACGTCGCGAGCGCCGTCGCGACGGCGATACTCGGCGGCTCGTTGTCGTCTCGATCGTACTGGACGCGCTGACCGAACCCACATCCAGGGGAGTTGGTTGTCGTTCGTTCGTTCATGTCTCTCAGTCACGTCGCCGTGACTCCCTAGACGACTGGCCAACGGCGCTCGACAAATAGGTACCGCCGGGTAACATCCGATGAGAACCGCAGGACGTGGACGTTGTCATCCGTCCGTCAGTCGATGGTCATACGTGAGTCAGACACCTATCCGTATTCTATCATACCCAGTATTATAAAATATCCCGTCAGTGACGCTCACTGAGAAACGCCGTAACTTCGGCGGCCGACGGAACGTTGCGTGCACCCTCTCGTCCGGCCGTCAGCGCACCGCAGGCGTTGGCGTACTCGAGCGCCCGGTCGAGGTCGACTCCGTCCCCGTTCCGGTCGCCGTCGATCATCGTCGCGAGAAAGCCGGCCGCGAAGGCGTCACCGGCACCCGCGGTGTCGACCGTCTCGACCTCGAACCCGGGGTGGACGCGGTCGCCGTCGGGTGCGTGGACCAGGGCGCCGTCGGCGCCGTGTTTGACGACGACGAGTCGATCGTCGAACGTCGACGCGCTGTACTCGTCTTCGAGCATCGTCTCGGCCTCGCGATCGTTGACGAAGATCACGTCCGCGAGCGCGAGCGCGTCGCCGTAGTCCCGATCGCCGAGCCGACGCCCCGGATCGAAGCTGACAGTGACGTCGGCCTCGCTCGCGATGGACGCGATCTCGGCGGCAGTGTCGGGTCGTTGGCTCGTCAGATGGACGTGACTCGACGCCCGGATCCGCTCGGGCTCGAGATCCTCCGGACCGACGGCCTCGTTGACGCCGTCGTTTCCGAGTACGGCGACCTCCCCGCTGTCTTCGACCAGCAGGTACTTCACCGCCGTATCGGCGTCCTCGACGATCCGCACGCCGTCGATCGAGACTCCGGTCTCCTCGAGCTCGTGGCGGGCCAACAGTCCGTTGTCGTCGTCGCCGACGCTCCCGATGAGCCCGACGTCGACCTCGAGTCCGGCCAGCGTCGCGGCGACGTTCGCGGCGCTGCCGCCGCCGGACTGTCGCTGCGAGCGGATCGACGCCTCGCCGTCGGCAGCCGGAAATCGATCGATGCGCAACGTCACGTCCCAGTTGACGTGACCCGCAGTGAGGACGGTAACCATAGCAGATTATCAACAGAGGGCGCGGGAGGCAAAAAGTCTAGGTGACGAGAAACAGCAACACGTTGTGCGCGCCCGGTCCGAGGCCGACCGCAGCGAGGAGGGCGAGCAACGCCCGTCCCTGTCGCGGGGCGTCCTCGACGTACTCCCGGAACAGGCCGACGATCACCAGCGCGAGCGCGATCTTCACGACGATGAACAGCCAGCCGCCGCCCACGTACTCTGCGGTCGGCAGGGCGTGGCCAGCCTCGAGGATCAGAAGCGAGAGCGGAACCTCCTCGCTGGCTCCCAGGACGTCGAAGCCGATCGCCGTCGAGATCCCGTCGAGCGTGTGACCGAAGACGACCAGGAGTCCGGTCGCGCCCGTGACGGCGACGACGTCCTCGTAGCGTCGCCCGAAGGCGATCCAGACGGCGGCCGTGACCAGCACCGTCAGGACGACCGAAAGCAGCGGCCAGAAGACCCCGTCGAACCCGCCCCCGGCGCCGACGGCGGTCGCCGCGGCGCCGACGAGTCCGACGCCGCCGAGGACGGCGACGGGCCACTCGGTCGTGATCCCGACCCCGGTTCGCTCGAGGACGATCCCGCCGATCCAGACCGCGCCGGCGACGACCCCCGTGACCAGGTAGACACTCGGCGTGCCAAAGAGGACGGCGACGTCCTCAGGGTAGGCGCCGAGCCGGTGGAGGACGTGGAGGCTCGATCCCACCACCATCCAGGGCGCGAAGGCAAGCACCGTCCGATCGGTCACGCGGGGATCAAGCGACCACAGCGCCGCGCCGACGCCGACGGCCGCGAGCACGAGCGGGACGAGCAGCTGCCAGGGCGGGAGCGCGAACCCCTCGGGAAGCACCATACCCGAGTTGGGACACAGCAGCGACTAACCGTTTCCGATCCGGAACGTCGAGGACGTCGCCGTCCCTCCCGCTTCCAGACGCGGGCGGCGGCCGGGCTAGGGATGACACAAATATAGCGGAAGCCCACGACTTCAGTCGTGGGAGGACGTCACGGTCCGACTCAGACCTCCCAGGGCTCGCCGGTCGTCTCGCCGAACAGCTCCCGCATGAGCGTCACGATGCTCTCGGGTGGGAACTGGCCGCGCTCGGTGACGATCGCGTCGACGTGTCGCGGCGGTGTGACGTCGAAGGCTGGGTTCTCGACGGTGAGTCCCTCGTCGGTACGGTCGCCGCCGGTGATGTCGGCGTACTCGGTCTCCGAGAGCACCTCCGACTCGTCGCGCATCTCGATCTCGACGGTGTGGCCAGTCATCGTGTCCGGATGCAGCTTGATCGTCTGGGCGGCGACCATCACCGGGACGCCCCGTTCGCGGGCGTTGACCGCCAGCCCGCTGGTACCGATCTTGTTGATGACGCTGCCGTCGGCCGCGATGCTGTCGGCGCCGACCAGGACGTGATCGGCGTCGTCCAGGTAGCGCCGGGCCGCGTTGTCGACGACCAGCGTCACGGGCACGCCCCACTCCCGGAGCTGTTCGGCCGTGATGTGGCCCTGCTTTCGCGGTCGGGTCTCCTTGACGATCGCCTCGATCTCTTTGCCCGCGTCCAGCGCCGCCTCCACGCAGGACAGCGCGTCCGTCGAGTGACAGTGGGTCATCACCACGTCGCCGTCCCGCAGGCGGTTCGCGCCGACCTCGCCGAGCTGTTCCTGGGCCTGTTCGAGGTCGGTCCGGAACTCCTCGGCGCTTGCGATCGTCGACTCCCGGAGCTCCTCGACGGTTTCGCCTTCGATCCCCCGAAGCACGTACCGAAGCGCGTTGGGCAGACTGACCGCGGTGGGTCGAGTCTCGTACAGTTCCCTGGCCGCGGCACGCAGCTGATCGCGAAACGCCGCCGGCGTCGCGGCGTCGGAGCGTTCGGCCTGGGTGGCCAGTGCCTCCGCTGCCGCGTCGCCGATCGTCGCCGCGCCACGGATCTCCATCGTCGCGATGTCGTCGGCCGTCGCTTCGACGACGGCTGCGACGTCGGGCTGATCCTCGTCCATGGGGGCCATAGCTCCCGGACCCAAATAAGGGATCGGACGGATTTTTGATCGTTCGGCGAGTCGGTCCGGTATGGATCGCGCCGAACTCGCGCCGCTGATCGACCACACCGTCCTCGGCCCCGAGACGACCATCGCCGACGTCGAGGACGTCCTCGACGACGCCGCCGACCACGGGATGAACGCCTGTATCCCGCCCTACGCCGTCGACCACGCCGCCGACTACGCGCCCGAGGTCACCCTCGCGACCGTGATCGGGTTTCCCCACGGCCAGAACGCTCCCGAGGTGAAACACCGGGAGGGCGTCCTCGCCTGGAAGGCCGGCGCCGACGAGCTCGACGTCGTCCTCAACGTCGCCCACGTCAAGGCGGGTCGGCTCGAGGACGTCGAGGACGAGCTCGCGGAACTCGTCGCGGCCGTCCCGATCCCGGTCAAGGTGATCATCGAGACCGCTCTGCTGACCGACGCGGAGAAACACGACGCCTGCGAGGCCGCCCGCGAGGCCGACGCGGCGATGGTCAAGACGTCGACGGGCTTCGCGGAGGGGGGCGCCATCGTCGCGGACGTCGAACTCATGAGCGAGTATCTCCCGGTCAAGGCAAGCGGCGGCGTCGGCAGCTACGACGAGGCGATGGCGATGCTCGAGGCCGGCGCCGAGCGTATCGGGGCCTCGAGCGGGATCGAGATCCTCGAGGGCGCACCGGAGTAGCACGGCAGCGTCTCGACTTCTGCCGATCGAATCGTGAAAAAGCGTCGCTGACGGTGCCGCGATGGACCCCTAGTTTGCGGGTTCGTCGGCGGATTCTCCCGTTTCGTTCCGCGACTCCACCGATGCGTCGGTCGCAGCTCGTCGGCGTACCCACTCGAGTCCTACCGCACCTCCCACGAGGCCAGCACCGGTGGTAAAGCCGGGAACGGAGTCGGCCTCTTCGTCGGCTGCAGTATCGTCGTCCCCGTCTTCGATGGCATCCGAGTCGTCGTCCCCGTTATCATCGTCTTCGTCCCCGTCGTCTTCCTCGACGTCACCTGGTTCGTACTCTTCGTCGTTACCGTCCTCGAGGTCGTCCGGGTCGTCGTCTCCGGCGGTATCCTCCGACTCGTCTGTGTCCCCGCGGTCATCGTCATCGCCGTCGGCGTCCGCCTCGGTATCGTACTCCTCATCCCTCTCATCGTCGTCGGACTCTTCGGGCTGGGCGTCACCATCGTCGTCTCCCTCTGGTCCTTCCCCGGCGTCCTCGTCATCCTTGCTCTCGTCGTCACTGCCTTCCTGCCTATCGTCGTCCTCCTGACCGTCTCCGTCGCCGTTATCACCGGTTTGCTCGCGAAGTGCGACGAGGCCCTCGCCCTCGTGGTCGTCGTGTTCGACGTAGAGCGTCTCGTCGTCGATAGCCACGACGTGGCCGATCGGACGGTCGTCGGCCGAGATCGTCCACCGCTCGCTCCCGTTGTACTTATTCAGGGCGACGAGCTCGTCGTGGTACTCCGAGTGATCGAGGTCGTCGGCATCTGTGGTGTCGCCGGTCCCTGCGTTGTCGTTGATATGCAGGTAGACGGTATCACCGCCGATAGCTGCCGCATCGTTGACGTTTCGGAGCACGTCGACACCCCAGTCGTCAGCGTCGTCGGAAATCGAGGTTGCGGTCAGTGCGTCGCCGTAGTAGCCGCCGATGTAGATATCCTCACCGAGGACGAGCTCGACTCCCTCGGCCGTCGCTTTTCCCCTCTCTTCGCCCGTCAACGGATCGTACATATGCCGGGCATAGTGACTGTGCTGGCCGAGGGCGACACCTCCCGACGTCGCCCGGATCGGGCCGACGCCCTCCGGTCCTCCCTCAGTGTGCCAAACCACGTCGCCGGTGTCCGGATTCAACGCTACTCTCACCCGGGTCGATTCGCCCTCCGCTGCGGTGTAGATGACGCCGTTCGCAGCAGCTGTCCCCCCGAACAGATCGTACTCCTCGTGGTCTTTGGGTCCGGTGGTGATCGTCTCGTTTTCCCATCGGATCGAGCCGTCGTCTGCCTCCCGAGCGTACAAGGTGCCATCGGAGAAGACGAAGACGGCGCCGTAGGCGACAGTCGGGGCACCCACTTCGTCGAAATCCACCTCCCAGCGGACGCTGCCGTCCGAGACGTTCAGCGCGACGATCTCCTCGTGATCAGTGGCGCGGTTCCCGTCCTCATTCTCGTAGACCGCTCTGCTGCGGAAATAGACGGTGTCTCCGGCGACTGCCGGTTCGATCAAGTCCCGGTCGTCGACCTCCCAGACGACCGTACCGTCCGCAGCATCGAACGCGGCGACACCGTCCTCGGTCGGCGTGTAGACGACACCGTCGACGACGGCCACCCCGCCGCTGGCGCGTTCGACCGTCCAGGCGGCCTCGAGTGCCTCGCCGTCGAACTCGGGGGCGTCGGCAGCGTACCTCGCGTGGCCAGCGTCGCCGTCGAACGCCGGCCACACCGCGTCGGTCTCCGGATTCGGATCGACGTTCGGATCGGGGAGGTCGTCGTCGCCAGACACCTCACCGGTAACGGCCGAGGAGAGCACGCTGCCGGTGGCGAGCGTCGCACCTGTCGTCAGCACTGACCGTCGTCGCCAGTTCGTCATGCGGGAACGCACTCAGCGGTGTGGAATTACTATCCGACCACTATGGCATGATTACTCTCTATACAACTGTTCCGGGATCCATTCCAGCCGGCATCGCCGGACGGTGAGACGACACAAACGGGAGGGCGGTTCGGTGTCGGCAGCAGCCGGCAGCGCTCCACCGCGGCCGTTACCACTCCTGGCCGGCGGGCGCTGCCTGCTGGGACTCGGCTTCGCCGGTCGTCTCCTCGCCGCGCACGAGGACGTACGCGATGGCGGCGATCACTCCCGCCGGGAAGAAGAAAAAGAGCAGCCCGACGGTACCAAGCGCCCACAGCAGTTCGTTGTTCTCCCGCTTCGAGGCGTCCTTGTAGATCCAGTAGCCGACGCCGATCGTGATCAACAGGAGGACGAGCGAGACCGCCAGCGCGATGATCACAAACGTCGACTCGTCCATCGGTAGCTCCTCGCCCTCGGCCTGCAGGACGAACGCGGTGTTCAGTACCGACAGCATCTCGCCACCTCCCGACCGTCGGTCGACCGACGAGCCGTCGCTCGCCTACAGCCGACGTCAGTCGACCGACTGACGGCCCGTTTTAGTTCGTTGGATGTCATGACCGTGTGACCGACTTTATGCTCTTGTATTATATTTATTAGGGTAAATTAACAGAGGTCGACGCGAATCTCTTCGCACGGTGTTCGTTCGCTTCGGGACTCACTCCGACTCGAGCAGCTGGGTGACGACGTGGGACTCGTCTTCGCCCAGCGCCGAGCGGACCAGCAGGTGACCGCCCAGCTCCGAGAGACTGATGACGTCGTCCGCGCCGGCGCGTTTGAGTTTCCGGGTGTTTTCGCGGTCGGTCGCGGCAGTGACGATTCGGACGTCGGGACGGAGCTCGCGGGCGGTCAGCACCGCCATCGCGTCCTGGGCGTCGTCGTCGGTCGCGACGAGGACGGCCCCGGCGTGCTCGATCTTGGCTCGCTGGAGGGGTTCCTCGTCGCTCGGGTTGGCCGTCAGCACGCGGATGTCGCGGTCGGAGAGCTCGTTGGCGGCCTCCTGATCCCGCGTGACGACCAGGAACTGGCGGTTCGCGTCGTCGAGTTCGTTGACGATCGGTTCGGTCAGATCCCCGTAGCCGAGCACGAGGATGTGGTCGTCCAGCAGGTCGAGTTCTGAGTCTGTCATGATTCCGAGAGTTTTCGAGATGCGCGCCTGGATCGCGGGACCGACGAGCGCCCCGATAGCGATACCGAAGCTGGCGACGCCCAGCACGACGACGGACATCGTAAAGAGGATCGCGACCTCGCTTTCGGGGCCGATGTCGCCGTAGCCGACGGTGCTCGAGGTAATCAGCGTGAAGTAGAAGGCGTCCAGCAGGTGCTCGATCCCGTCGAAGTCCTCGCGCATCGCGTACGCGCCGAAGGTACCGTAGGCCTGGACGCCGACGAGCGCGCCGCCGGCGGCGAGCTGGGTCGTGGTCAGGGAGAGCGACTGATCGAACCGGCGCCGGCTGAGCAGCAGCGTCGGCAGGGCACACACCGAGAGCACGACCAGCGGCAGCGAGTACGGGCTCGCCTGCAGGAGCCCCTGAACCGCCGTCAGCGGCAACAGCAGGGTCGTTGCCCACCAGCCGGCCCGCAGTCGCCGTCGCAGCGCGAACGCGCTGGCGAGCATCAGAAAGCCCGTCAGCGCGCCCGTAAAGCCGACCGCGTTCTGGACGGCGATCGGCACGTGGGACGCGAAGGGGCCGAAGTCGGCGGCCTGCTGGTCGATCCTGTAGATTCCGGTTGCGACCGAGAGCAGGGCGACGAGCAGGGAGAGGACGACGGCTGCACGCGTCGTCACGATCCAGCGCCAGTTCTCGGGAAGTCGCGCTACGATTCGCTCGCCGACCATACCGTCGCTCCGGGACGACGAGGCTTAAACGCCGTCGTTTCCGGTCGTTTCTCGGTCGTCGAGAAACGCCGCCGCGGCGTCCTCGCCGTTGGCGAACAGCCCCTCGAGAAACTCCGGACTTCGGTCGAGCTTCGTCCGCCAGCCCAGATCCGGGCGGCGAAAGCGGATGCGCTCGACCTCGGTGTGAGTGAACTTCTCGGGGAGGTAGCCCGCCTCGATCCAGTCGTTGAGCTGTTCGACGAATCCCACCTCGCCGTTCAGAGATTTGTTCCCCGCGAGTTCGTTTCGGCGGTCGGCGATCCCCTCGAGCGATTTCGGCACGCGAGGACGCTCCTGGGGGTTGATCTTGATCACCCAGATCTCGTCGGGATCCGGCGTCTCCCGGTTGCTCACGAACTCCTTGATCGGCGGGTTCTTCGAGAACAGCCCGTCCCAGTAGTAGTTCCCGTTTACCTCCTCGGCCGGGAAGACGTAGGGGATCGCGGCCGAGGCCAGGATCGCCTCGGGCGAGAGCTCGTCCTCGCGGAAGAGTCTGAACTCTCCCGAGAGCACGTTGGCGGCGCTGATCAGTAACGCCGGTTCGCTCCCGTCTAACAGGTCGGGGATCGCCTCGAAGTCGACGTGGCGCTCGAGCAGGTCGAGAAACTCCCGCCGTCCCCAGAGCGCGGCGGGCGACTGGTAGGGACTGACCTCGGGGGTCGGGATTCCCAGCCGCTGCAGGCGCCCGGTCCAGCGGACCGCCTCGTTCCCCAGCCGCTCGACCGGTCCCCGGGCGGCCATGTCGGCCCAGTAGTCGGCCAGCAGCTCCCCGGGCTCGTGGTCGGGGTGTTCGCGGCCGTACCACGCGAGCAGCGCGCAGACGGCTCCCCCGGAGGTTCCGCTGAAGCCCGCGATCTCGACCTCGCGGTCGAGGGTTTCGTCCTCGAGCAGCTCGGAGAGGACGCCGGCGGTAAACGCGGTGTGGCTCCCCCCGCCCTGACACGCGATCGCGACCGTCCGTGGATCGGAACTCATGGGTAGGTTGCCGAACGGTTTCCCGCCTGTCGACAAGACCGTTCGGGCTGCAGCGATCGGCACCGCCCCGATCCCTCGGGAGCGACGGAGCGACGAGCAGCGGCGACCGCACTCGCGTCGTGCGTTCGGCCCGCCGGTACGGGAGCGGTAGCTACTTGCCCGCGGCGCGGATAGCGCCACCTATGACCGAGTGGAAGCTGTTCGCGGATCTCGCCGAACGCGCTGGCGACAAACACGTCGCGGTCGAGGCCGACGCCGGGGACACCGTCGGCGACGCCCTCGAGGACCTCCTCGACGGTCGGCCCGAGCTCGAGGACCGTGTGCTCGAGGACGGCGACCTGCGCTCCCAGATCAACGTGTTACGGAACGGGACGAACGTCTTAGTCGAAGAGGACGGGCTCGAAACCGAACTCGAGGACGGCGACGAGCTGGCGCTGTTCCCGCCCGTCAGCGGCGGCTGAAGGCTGCCTCCGACCGACGCCGTCGAGACCGTCTCCACCGTTTCGCCGCGGAGCTGTAGCTTTTCTCTCAGTGCGAGCCCGAGGACGACGCTGCGCGATCGGCCGGGAAAACGGGTGTTCGAGACGGTTCGTTGCGGACCGTCTCGGTCGAGAACGACCGGTTGCGGCGCACTCGAGGGCGGTCAGCCCTCGCGGCTGCCCGTCGAGAGGTCGATCCCCAGCACGAAGTCCGGCTCCTCGGAGATGTCGGCGCCCGCGTAGGAGGCGTCGCTGACGTAGCCAGCGGTCTCGGGGATCAGGACGCGAGTCCGATCCGCGCCGAGTTCGGCGGCGTCCCGCGCGATCGCCCCGAACAGCGACCGCGCCGCGTCGACGTCGTCCCAGGCGCCGACGCCGTACTCGGCCCAGGTCTCGCTGCCGTCGTCGCCGTCACGGTCGTAGCTCCGAACCCGGTAGGCGGTTCCGGCCGTCCCGGACTCGCGGGAAACAGCGAAGACGGCCGACTCCGCGGCGAAGGTCGCGAAGTCCTCGCGGGTAAGCTCGCGTACCGCCCACGTCTCCTCGGGAGCGAAGCCGAGGCCCTGGAGGTGGTCGCGAGCGCCGCTGTGGGTCCAGTAGCGCCAGGCCGCCGCGGGGTCGTTCGCGACGTGGTCCGGCCCGGTCGCGTTCGGGTCGGGCTCGGGGTGGGCGAACCGAAACTCGGTTCGCGGCTCGAACCCGCCCGTGCGCGCGGCGCCCAGCGAGGCGGCGTTCCAGGAGAAGATCATGATCCGGCCGACGGTCGCCCCCTGCTCGCGGGCCCACTCGAAGCAGGCCTCGTTGAGCCGACCGCTCAGTCCCTGGCGCTGATACGCGGGGTTGACACGCATCCCCTGGAACCAGGCCTCGTCGTCCGACACCATCACCGCCTGGACGATCCCCGCGACCTCGTCGCCGGCGTCCGCGAGGAACGTCTTCTTTCGCTCGTCGTCGTCCTCGAGCCAGTCGTGGTAGATCTCGGGGATGTAGTCGCCGCCGCGATCCTCCCAGAGGTCCTCGGTGAACGCCTTGACGCCCTCGTAGTCGTCGTGGGTCGCCCGGCGAATTTCGATCCCGACCGACATCTCAGTTCCAGGGGGTCGACCGCGTCTGCAGTTCGCCGGCCAGCGACGTCTCCATCGCCTCCGGGACCGAGTCGGCGTTCGCCAGCGCCCACATCAGCTTGACCTTCGCGGTGCCGGGGAGGGTGTCGCCGGCCTCGATCACGCCGGCCTCGAGCAGGTCCCGACCCGTGTCGTAGACGCGGTCACAGACCCGCCCCTCCAGACACTGGCTGGTCATGACGACGGTCGTCCCGTCCTCGATCAGCTCCTCGATGCGGGGGATGAGGTCGGTGTGGACGTGGCCGAGCCCGGTCCCCTCCAGGATGAGGCCCGCGCTGCCCTCGGCGACGTCGAGGTAGGCCGGATCCATTCCGGGGGTGAACTTCAGCAGTTCGACGTCTTCCTCGAGGTCGGCCGCCAGCGCGAGCTCCGCCTCACCTCGCTGCTGGTGGTCCCCGCGGATCGTCACGCTCTCGGAGTCGTAGTCGACCTCGCCCAGCGGGTCGGCGCCGATCGTCTCGAAGGCGTCCCGACGCGAGGTGTGGTTCTTGCGAACGCGGGTGCCGCGGTGGAGCGCACAGCGGTCGTCGCTCTCGGAGGCGTGCATACAGACCATGACCTCCGCGCAGTCGCTCTTGGCGGCCTCGACCGCACAGACGGCGTTCATCACGTTATCCGAGGACGGCCGATCCGCCGAGCGCTGGCTCCCCGTGAAGACGACCGGTACCGGCGTCTCGAGCATGAAGGCGAGCGCGGAGGCGGAGTACTGCATCGTGTCGGTGCCGTGCATGACGACGACGCCGTCGGCGCCCGCTTCGATCTCCTCGCGGACCGCCTCGGCGAGCTCCACCCAGATCGGGGGTTCCATGTTCTCCGAGAGGATGTTGGCGACGACCCGTCCCCGGTAGTTCGCCCGGCCCGCCAGGTCGGGCACCGCACGCAGGACGTCCTCGGCGTCGAACTGTGCGGTCACCGCCCCGGTGCGGTAGTCGACCGTCGAGGCGATCGTTCCGCCGGTGGAGATCAGCGCGATCGTCGGCAGCTCCTCGTCGAACTCGACCGCCGAGCCACCGTCCTCGTCGCCGCTGGCGCCGTCGATCTCGTAGACGTCCTGCTCGAGGACGTCGACCGCGGCGTCCTCGCGGTCGATCCCGACGTTGTAGCCGCCCTCGAGTTTCACCACGAGCTGCTGGTCGGTACTGGAGGGCAACAGGACCCCCTCGTAGCTGCGGTCCGCGCGCTCGACGCGAACGCGGTCGCCTGGATTCATGTGCCTCCGTTGCGCGGCGCCGGACTTGAAGGCACGCTTTCGTCGTCGGGGTGACTGTGTCGCCGAAGGAGGGGCGACCGCGTCGCCGTCGGCGGACTACGTCACTAGTCCGACGGCGACGAGGCCAACGCCCATCAACAGGAGCACGCCGGCGATGACCGCCGTCAGCAGACGGACGGTACTCAAGGCGTCGCGGGTGAGATCGAGCCGGGGATAGAGGTGGCGACCTGCGTACAGCAACCCTCCCCCGAGAGCGATCGAGATCACCCCGAAGACGATCAGCTCGGTAGTCACTGACACCCGCTACGTCGGCGAGCCTAAAAAGAACGCCCGTCGACCGTGGGAAAAGGCCATGGTTCCGGGACGCCTGCATTCGCGTATGGGCGACCGTTCGGACGAGTTCGTCGAGGCGGACGAACCCGGGGAGCGCTCGACCGACGAGCTCCTCGAAGAGACGGAGCGGCTGCTCTCCGGGTCGGACGCGGAGATCGACGCGGGCCCGAGCTCGGGCGCGGACGCGTCCTCCGCGTCCTCGACGGACGCGGATACGGAATCGACGTCGGCCGAGGACGCCTCGCTGCGGTCGCGGCTGCCGTCGCTCCCTCGTCCCTCGCTCGGCGCCGGGTTCTCGCCGAAGGGGTTTCTCGCACTCGTCGGCGCGCTTGGGGTCGGCTTCTTCGCGGGCGAGCTGGTGATCCCGATCGCCGGCCAGATCGTCGGGATGCTCGCCGTCGCCTTTGCGATCGGGATCGCCACGTCGAAACGCCGCTACCTGGAGGTGGGAGCGGCCGGCGCCGCCGTCGGCGGGATCGCCGCGGTGGTAAGCAACGCGGTGTTGGCGGTCGCCGGTTCGGGACGGGCAGTGCTGGCGGTCGGGGTGACGGCCGGGCTGGTGGCCTGTCTCGTCGGCTACTACCTCGGTCGGGACCTCCGGAACGGGCTGTTTCAGGAGATCGAGTGAGTGCCATCTGAAATACTGGTCGGATCGCCCGGGGTAGGAGTGGGGTTCCGTGAGAACGGTCGGCTACCGGGTGTCATTCTCTCGCTGGCCTACTTACGGGTAGAGCACGTTCATTCGAACGATGGCTACCGAGGCAACATTCACTGTCCCGTCGGACGAGTTTCCCCTGGGAACCGTCTTCGAGCAGTTGCCCGACGTAACGGTCACACTGGAGCGGATCGTCCCGGCACAGGACGTCGTCGTGCCCTACTTCTGGGTACGAGGGACCGACGTCGACGATATCGAAGCGGCGTTCACCATCCATTCCGGAGTGGAGGATATCCGTCTCGTCGATTCCGTCGAGGACGAGCATCTCCTCCGCGTGGAGTGGGCGCGGGAGTACTCCGGCGTTCTCAGCGCGCTCACGGAGATGGAACTCCCGCTCATCGAAGCTGTCGGGACGAACCAGCAGTGGACCTTCGAAATCCGCGGCGACGATCGAAGCGATATCGCGGCGTTCCAGGAGTACTGTCGGGAGTCGGACATCCCGATCACGCTCACGAAGCTACACGCACTCACACCCGTCGAGAGCGAGACCGAAGCAGCGCTGACGAACCTCCAGCAAGAGACGCTGACACTCGCGTACAACCGCGGCTACTTCGAATCTCCCCGGAAGATAACGATGGAAGAGCTCGGCGAGGAGCTCGACGTGTCCCAGCAGGCCATCGCATCCCGGCTCCGCCGCGGGATCAAGCACATCCTCGGGAGCACGCTTCCGGAGACGGACGGTGCCGACCGATAGCACGCCTAAAAAGGTGTTGTATGTCCAACAGTAGCGCTAACGACGCTCTCCGTCCAAGCACGTCGCATGCCCGACGGAGAAAGCAAACGGACGATCGCGGAATGCCTCGTCTGCAGCTCCGCCTACGCAGCCAAGGAGTGGACCGACGGAACGATTCAACCGATCGGGACGCGAAACGGGTGTCGGTGCGGTTCGACGGAGTTTCAGGCCCTCGAAACGACGGCTCCTCGCGGCCTTCGCGAGGACTCGATCGACTGACTCCCGGGAGACGTCGGGCTACTGCTACCGAGCTGTCCGAAGGTGCGATCGAACCCGTCGCTTTGCCGTCTTCACACGACGTCGATACCGGTCAGCGAACGCGCTCCCGGCCGACTACGACTCCTCGGGAACGAGCTCCCAGCCGCGCCTCGTCCGTCGGACCATCCCCTCGTCGGCCATCAGCTCGAGGATCTCGGCGACGACCTCTCGTGGCGCGTCGACGTCCGCGGCCAGATCGGAGACCGATTTGGGCTCCGAACGGATGCTCGCGAGGACGTCGGCGTAGATCCGGCTCTCGGGACCGGAGCCGACCGTCTCGGAGATCCGATCGAGCACGTCACAGACGTGTCGCTGGACCCACCGCTGGGCCAGCGAGAGTTCGTTTTCGAGCTGTTCGAGCTGTTCGAGCGTTCCCAGCAGCTCCTCTAAGTCGTCCGTCTCGCTCCAGGTGACGTCGACCTCGAGGTGACTGCAGGTCGCGATGTCGAAGCTGCTGTTCGCCGGGTAAGCGCTCTTGCTCGCGTAGCCGTACGGCGAGAGACTCACTTCCAGCCGGAGGTTGCGCGCGATGTGGAAGTACTTCCGGCGCTGGTCGTCGACCCGGCTCTCGATCAGCCCGGCGTCCTCGAGCTTGCGCAGGTGTTCGATCACCGCCTTGGGACTCACACCGAGGTACTCCGAGATCTCGGTCACGTAGCAGGGTTTCCGTGCGAGCAGTCGGAGGATACGTCTCCGGTTTTCGTTTCCCAGGAGGTCCAACAGAGCGGCGGAGTCCATTCGTACGAGAGGTTGTAGACCGTCGCTGAAAAGCGTGTCTTCTCCCCCCTGATTGCCGAGAACGTAATCACTCGTCGGCAGCCGCGTCGTCCGACGATTCAGGCGACGTCGCGCTCGACTCCTTGTCAACCGTGTCCTCGGTGTCGTCTGGCGCTGGCTTCGGATCGACGTTCCCGTCGGCCCCGTCCTCGGCGACCGGCTCACCACCGGGAGCCTGCTCGAAGCCGACCAGCTCGGTCGCGACGGCCGCGATCTGCTCGCCGCCGAGCTCGGTGAGGTCGGTTTCGATCGACTCGAGGCGGTCGGTCCCGATCCCGTTGTCGGCGGCGAGGGGCTTCGTCCGGTCGATCGCCCGCTCCATAGCGACGATCTCGACGGTCAGTTCGGTCATTCGGGCCTGGTACTGGGGCGTCGAGAGCTCGTCGCCGTCCTCCCGGAGCCGGTCGCGCTCGTTCTCGAGGACGTCGAGCTGTGTGGCCAGACTGTCGATCTGTTCGTCGACGAGCCGTTCGCGGGTCTCGTCGTCGGCGTCCTCGTACTTCGCCTCGAACAGCGCCGATTCCACGGTGCTTGCGGTGTCGGCCGCGCTCGACTGCATGAAGGTAGTGACGCCTCGCTCGACGTCGGCGTCGTGTGTCGTGTGTCCGTCCTCGTGCTGTTCGACCGCGGGACCGTCGCCGACGCTCGCCGGAGTGCCGCTGGTGGCGGGAGCGACCGCCAGCCCGACGACGAGCACCGCGGCGAGGAGGGCGACCGACCGAGTAGCGTTCATTACCCCGTTGGACCGTCGATCGGCCTAAAAAGGCGGGTCTTCGTTCGAATCGTTTACGCCCGGTTCGCGCCGTTCGGTGTGTGCCAGGGGGTTTACGCCGAGTGTAGTGGAACCGTTGTGGCCGGCCCACGGTTTGGAGCTGCGGTCGCTGGTGCCGTGAAACCGTTCGGGGTCCCGTTCGACCGTCACTCGGCCGATCAGCCGGTCGTTACCCGCCACCGGGTCTCGTTTGCGGCGCGCTTATCGTCGGCGTTATGAACTGTTGTGGCTGTGCGACTGGTCGTCGAACCGCCGAAACGGCCGGTTGCTCCTCGGCCCGGCAGACGGCAACGCTCACAGAAAAGTTATACGTCCTCGGTCCCTGGTATCTAATGACATGTTCGAGGTGTTCTCGCGAAGCTACTACCTCGGTCGTCTCTACGTCACCCCGACCGACCATCCCCGCGCCCTCATCCACGACGAACAGCACGAACGGCTCAACGAGGAGGTCTACACCACCGGCGAGGGTGTCGAGCGACTCGACGCCCCGCTGGTGATGAAACTCGAGTCCCACCACTTCCCGGTCCACGGCGACGCGTCCGTACCGACGAACACGCTCGCGCTCCCGGAGTCGCTGCTCGAGGACGTCGACGTCACGAGCCCGCCCTCGCTCCGGGAGGTGTTGCTCGCGCGCCGCCAACAGGCCGAGCAGCTGCTGACTTTCGCCGGCTGGGATCCCACTGACGTCGACCCCGGCGCCGGAACCTAGAAGTACTCCCGCTTCGCGTGTTCGCCCGGATGCTCGACGAGTTGCTCGGTCGCGCCTCCCTGAAGGAACGCATCGACGAACTCGAGGAGGAGAACGAACGACTGCGGAAGCGCTACGAGGCCGAATCCGAGCGCCGCTCCGAGGCGGTGACGGCCCGACAGGACGCCGAGGAGCGACAGAACCGCCTCGAAGACCGCATCGCCCAGCTCGAGGGCGAACTCGAGCGGATCGAGGCCGACGCCGGCGGCCCGACGGTTCGGCGACGCGTCGAACTGCGGGGCCGACGCCTCGAGGACGTCCTCGATCGGCTGCGGTCGATCCGAACCGGCCCGGAGGGCGCACTCACCGCGAGCCTCGCGGACGACGTCCCGGAGACGGTTCGGACCGAGCTCGGGGACGTGCTGGACGAGCGGGTCGCCCTGCTCGAGGACGCCGCACCCTGCCTGTGTTGTGTCGACGACGCCGGCCTCGTCTCGGTCACGCTCGACCCGCCCGTCGACCCGGGACTCGAACCGACCTGGACGGATCGGTTCCGGCTCGAGCGGGAGTGGTTCCTGCCGACCGGACGGCACGTCCTCGCGCTCGTGCGGGCGGACCTGTTCGCGCTCGGAGTCTACGAGGGCGACGAGCGCGTCGACTACCGGGGCTTCGAGAGCGACGTGAAGGGCAACCACTCGAAGGGCGGGTTCTCGCAGGCCCGCTTCGAGCGGATCCGCGACGACCAGATCGACGCCCACCTCGAGCGCTGCCGGGAAGTCCTCGCGGAACGCGACGCGGAGCGTCTCTACGTCGTCGGCCAGCGGGGCGTCGTCGACGCGCTCGTCGAGGAGGCCGCCCTCGAGCCAGCGGCGACCGCCGCCGTCGACGCCACCGGTGATCCGAAGGAAGCGCTCGAGGACGCCCGTCGCTCGTTTTGGACGACGACGCTGACCGTCGTCTGAGCGTCGCGTGCGCAGCGGTCACGACCGCCGAAACGGACGGACATCAGGGCATTCATTACCGCGCCGTTCGACTGTCGAGTGATGAGTATCCCGTCGTTCGTCATCGGCATCGCCGGCGGCACGGGCGCCGGAAAGACGACGGTTTCCCGGACCGTCGCCGAGACGGTCGGCGAGGCCGTCACGCGGATCCCCCTGGACAACTACTACGAGGACCTCTCGCATCTCGAGTACGAGGAGCGCGCCGAGGTCAACTACGACCACCCCTCCGCCTTCGAGTGGGAGCTGCTTCGCGACCAGCTCGACTCGCTGCTGATGGGCCAGCCCGTCGAGATGCCCCAGTACGACTTCGAGGTGCACAACCGCAAGGACGAGCGGGTCACCGTCGAGCCCTCCGACGTGATCGTCCTCGAGGGCATCCTCTCGCTGTTCGACGAGCAAGTCCTCGAGATGCTCGACCTGAAGGTGTATGTGATGACCGACGCCGACGTCCGCATCCTCCGGCGGATCGAGCGCGACGTCATCGACCGGGGTCGGGATCTGGAGGGCGTCATCGACCAGTACCTCGGGACGGTGAAGCCGATGCACGAACAGTTCGTCGCGCCGACGAAGAAAAACGCCGACATCATCATCCCCGAGGGAGCGAACCGGATGGCCGTCGACCTGCTGGTCGAGAAGGTCGAGGCCGAGCTCGCGCCCGGCGATCCCGACGCCGACGGCGATCGGACGTTCCCCCTCGAGGTCGGCGAGGGCCGACCGACGCGGGTCGATGCCGACTCCTCGAGCCGTCCCGACGACTGAGACGGATTGCCGTCCCGAGCTCCCGGCGCAACCGCCGTTCGGTCGCGGTTGGGCCGGAACTGACCGACAGTAACCCGTACGAAACGCCGATCCCGCCGAGTCCGCACACTGCGTGTGTCACCCGTCTGCCAGTCCGTCGGCGAGATCTCTACCGTTAAGTGATCGCTCGTCAGATGGCTCCGTATGCAGATCGCGATTCTCGCTCACGAGAAGTTCCCCGGTCGCGCCAAGACCGCCCTGGGAGTGCTCCGCTATGCCGACTACGACGTCGAGGCCGTCCTCGACCGCGACAGCGCCGGCGACCGCGTCGTCGACCACGTTCCCGACGTCCAGGACGCTCCGATCGTCGCGGGGATGGACGACGTCGAGGACGTCGACGCCCTGCTGATCGGAATCGCCCCGATCGGTGGCGGCTTCGACGAGAGCTGGCGCGAGGACGTCCGGACGGCCCTCGAACGGGGCTGTGACGTTATCTCGGGACTGCACTACTTCCTCGAAGACGACGAGGAGTTCGCCGTCCTCGCCGAGGAGAACGACTGCGAGCTGTGGGACGTCCGTAACCCGTCCGAGGACCTGACCGTCGCAGACGGCGTCGCCGGCGACGTCGACGCCGAGGTCATCCTCACCGTCGGCACCGACTGCTCGGTCGGCAAGATGACCGTCTCGATGGAGCTGGCCCGCGACGCCCGCGAGGCCGGCTACGACGCGGCCGTGATCCCGACGGGCCAGACCGGGATCATGATCGAGGGCTGGGGGAACCCGATCGACCGCGTCGTCTCGGATTTCACTGCCGGTGCGGTCGAGGAGATGATCCTCGAGAAGGGCGACGAACACGACTACCTCTTCGTCGAGGGGCAGGGCAGTATCGTCCACCCCGCCTACTCGGCGGTGACCTGTGGTATCCTCCACGGCTCGATGGCCGACCAGCTCGTGCTCTGTCACGACGCCGGCCGGGAGGCGATCCACGGCTACGAGGAGTTCGAGCTCCCCTCGCTGCCGAGCTACGTCGATCTCTACGAGGACCTCGCCGAACCGGTCGCCGACGCGACCGTCACCGCCGGCGCGCTCAACACCTCGGATCTCGCGGACGACGCCGCGGCCCGGGACACGGTCGAAGAGTACGCCGACGCGATCGACGCGCCCGCGGCCGACGTGATCCGATTTGGCACCGACGACCTGCTGGAGGCGCTGCTCGAATGAGCCTCGAGACCGAGTTCGAACGACACACCCTGCCCCTCGAGTTTCCCTTTGGTATCTCGCGGGGCACCGCGACCGACGCGGAGGTCGTCACCGTCCGGATCGAGGACGACGAGGGTCTCGTCGGCGTCGGCGGCGCGGGTCCCTCGTCCCACTACGGGGAGACGCCCGACACCGTCGCCGCGGTCCTGCCCGACCTGCTGGCGGTCGTCGAGGACGTCGGCGATCCCCACGAACTCGAGCGGATCGAGCGCCGCATGCGCGAGACCGTCAACCGAAATCCGGCGGCCCGCTGTGCGGTCAGCGTCGCCGTCCACGATCTCGTCGCCAAACGCCTGGAGGTACCGCTCTATCGCTACTGGGGGCTCGATCCCGAGGACACGCTCGAGACCTCCTACACGATCGGGCTCGACGACCCCGAGACGATGCGCGAGAAGACCGAGACGGCCCTCGAGCGGGGTCACGGACGGCTGAAAGTTAAGCTCGGCACCGACCGCGATATCGAGATCGTTCGGACGATCCGCTCGGTCGCGCCCGACGTCGACCTCTTCGTCGACGCCAACGAGGCCTGGACGCCCCGCGAGGCCGTCCGCAAGATCGACCGTCTCGCCGAGTTCGACCTCGAGTTCGTCGAACAGCCAGTCGCCGCCGAGGACCCGGAGGGGCTGCGGTTCGTCTACGAGCGCTCGTCGCTGCCGATCGCGGCCGACGAGTCCTGTATCACCGTCGAGGACGTCCCGCGGATCGCCGACCGCTGTGACATCGCGAACCTGAAGCTGATGAAGTGTGGCGGCCTCCGTGAGGCGAAGCGACTGATCCACACCGCCCGCGCCCACGGGCTCGAGGTGATGTGTGGCTGCATGACCGAGTCCAACGCCTCCATCGCGGCGGCCTGCCACCTCGCGCCGCTGCTCGACTACGCCGATCTGGACGGCTCCCTGCTGCTCGAGGAGGATCCCTACGACGGCGTCCCGATGTCCGGCGGCGAGATCGACCTCGGGGGGCTCGAGCGGGCCGGAACGGGCGCCGTCCTCGAGGAGTAGGCCCTAGAGGATCAGGTAGATCCCGGTCGGAATCAGCAGGACGCCGAGAACGATCTCGAGCCGAGCCGGATCGACCCGGTGGGCGACCAGCCAGCCGGCGACGGCACCGACGACGATCGGGAGCGCGAGCAGTCCTGCGAGCACGACCGAGACGGCGTCCTGCAGGTAGTAGCCCCCGACGGCGAAGCCGGAGATAAAGATCGCCTGGAGCTGTGCGACCCCCAGTGCTACGAGCATCGGCACGCCCAGCAGGACCAGTGCCGGCACCGCGAGGACGGGGCCGCCGACGCCGACCAGGCCGGCGACGGTCCCCAGCGCGAGGCCGACTCCCGCGAAGACGAGCCGTCCGCGCCCCGTTTCCGCGTCGACGCTGGCCAGCGAGGGGAGTCCCCGGAGTCGTCGGTACGCCAGCAGGATCCCGGTACAGACGATGAGGATCCCGAGGAGGATCCCGAACAGCCGCCGCGAGACGAACGCGTTCAGGAAGGTGCCGGCCAGCGCGCCGAGCACGCCCGACCCCGCGAGCACCGTCGCCAGCGCCCGCCCCTCCCGTCCGACCAGCTCGCCCGAGCGCGCGTAGCCGACGACGCCGATCACCCCGACGAGGACGAACAGGACGTGGGCGGTTCCTGCGACCGTCGCCGAGGACAGCGGCGTCAGCAGGTAGAGCGCGATCGTCACGAAGATCCCGCCCGCGCCGACGGTCGTGCAGCCGACTCCCGACAGTAGGGCGACGAGGAGCAACGCGAGGAGGATCTCGAACGGAACGGGAACCATCGCGTACGGACGGCTATGCTCGCTTTGCATGAAGTGTCCCGGGGTCCGCGATCGGTCGGGGCGCCGACGGAACCGACCCCGTGCCGACACCCCTCGAGCGGTTCGACGCGACGACAGTCGTCGCGACCGCCAAAATCGTTTAACAGGACTCCTCCCGTGCGACGTATTGTCATGAACAACAGTAACGACGGCGCGGGACTCACGCGGCGAGCACTGTTGGGGGCCAGCGCCGGAACGCTCGCGCTCTCGACGATCGGCACCGTACAGGCCGACGGGGAGAGCGAACGCGGACTGCTCTCCGGGCGGTGTCCCGACACGACGCTCCGACCGAGTATGGGCCACTGTGTGGGGGCGAGTACGGAGGGCTGTGCGGACGACCATCCCGTCACGATCGAGCTTCGGGAAGCCGTTGCGGACACCCTCGAGGACCGGTACCCCGACGCCGGCGCCCTGCTCGAGGCCGGGTTCAAACCCTATTTCGACACGCTCGACGGCGACGACGACGGCTGGTCACACTGGCTGCATCCGGAGTACATCGGCGACGACGCCGTCCTCGATCCGGAGCGTCCGGAGTCGGTGCTGGTCGACAACGACTCCTGGCGCTCGATCGGGGTCATGTTCATCGCGACCCGCGACGGCGAGCCGATCTCCCCGCCGCCGGCGGTGTACGAGGCCGACGACGACAGCTGGGAGGGGCCACCCGAGGTCGACGACTATCACGAAGAGCATCACGACGATCACGACCCCCATTATCCAGACGACGAGCACGACCCTCATCACCCAGACGGCGACCACGACCACCACCCGAACGGCGATCCGGACCGCTGCTCGCCGTGGCACTACCACGCCGGCGCCCCGGGGAGGCTCGCCTGGTGGTACTACCGGAAGGTCTACGAGCGCTCCTACCGCGAGGGCGAGCTGTTGCCGCCCTGCCGGACGCCCTGTATGATGCACGTCTGGACGGTCGACCACCCCGAGGGCGTCTACGCCCACGGCGGCCCGCCGCCGGCGTACCGCGAGCGCGAGCCGGCCGACGACCCGGGGTTCGAGACCGACGCGGAGCCGGGCGAGGACGAACTCGGCTGGGACGCGCTCCCCGACGAGGACGTCCCGGATCGGCTCCCCGAATCGTTCTCGCTGGCCGACGGGCTCGGACTGTAGCCGGTCCGCTCGCTACGCCGAGCGCCACCGTTCGAACGCCTCGAGGACTCGATCGGTCGCCTCCGTGGCCGACAGCTCGTCGGTGTCGAGCTCGAGATCCGCCTCGGGCGCGTCGAACTCCCGGGAGACGACGTGGACGCCCTGCTCGGAGATCGCGTCCTCGCGCCGGCGGTTGCGCTCTAGGCAGGTCTCGAGGCTCGCGGTCACGAGGACGAACCGGACGTCGCCGAGGGTTCGGAACCGGTCCTGCCACTCGCGGCGGTAGAAGGTGGCGTCGACGAGCCAGACGACGTCCTCGGGTCCCTCGGCGACCCGTTCGTACAGCTGTTCGTAGGTCCGCGTCGAGAACTCGTCGGAGTGCACCAATCGAACCGACTCGCCGCGGGCCTCGAGCCGGTCTGCGACGCGGGTCGAGACGGTCGTCTTTCCCGCGCCGGGCGGGCCACAGAGGGCGACGATCACGGACCCTCGTAGGCGGTCAAGGTAGTAACGCTCTCCGATCGCTCCCGAGCTTTTCCGTCCGGAGCCGTTACTTGGAACCGGATGTTTGAGGAGTTCTCGAGACACTATCGTGACTGGCGACGTCGGTTTCGTCGGATCGATCTCGCCGACCTCTCCCCGTCGACGCGGCGCGTGCTGACCATCGGTCGGTTCCAGTACCTGACCGCGTTCGTCTTCGTGCCCGTGCTGATCGCGATCCTGATCCTCGTCTCGAACACCGTCGACGCGCTCTCCTTCCTGCTCTTTCCGCCGCTGGCCGCGGCCGCCTACGAGCTCTTTGCCAACCCCGGGAAGCCGTCGTCGACGGCCGAGGGGATGGTCGTCGGGATGACCGGGGGCGCGCTGAGCGGATGGGCGGCGGTCACCCTCGACCGCGCGCTGTTCGGGCCGCCACCCGCGGGGACCTTCGAGGTGAGCGTCACGGCAGCCGTCATGTGCGTGCTGATTACGGGCGTCGTCCTCTGGCTGTTCGACGTCGACCTCGCGCCGTCGTTCGCCGTCGCTCTGCTGGTTCTGTTGCTTGATATCCCGCCGGAGGCGTACGTCCTCAGCGTGTTCCTCGCGAGTTCGCTCATCGCCGGCGTCTTCCTCGTCTGGCACCGGCGGATCTACGAGCGCCGAGCGACACACCTCTACGCCGCGACCGACGGGAGCGGAAACGTACTGTTGCCTCTCCGGCGGGCGGGTACCCGCGCGGTCACCCGACTGGCCGCACAGATCTCGGCCGGCCACCGGTCGAGCAAGCTCCTGTTGCTCGAGCCCGCCGGGACGGAGTCGGCGGCGACCGATGGCGACGCAGCCACGTCCGTCTCACGGCTCGAACGCGTGGCCGAGGACGTCGAACCCGAGGTCGAGACGATCTCGGCAGACGGGCCGAGCCCGCGGGACGGCGGGGAGGCGGCGACGGCCCGCAGGCGGGCTCACGAGAGGAACTGCGATCTCGTCGTCGTTCCCTACGAGACGGCCGACGGCGGACTCTCCCCGTTCGTCCGACGGCTGTTCGATGGCGACGTCGACGTCATCGCGGCGCGGATCTCCGGGCCGCCCGAGCGCTGGGACCGGGTGCTCGTCGTGGTCCGGCGTGCGGGACGGATCGCCCACGCGATGGTCGAGTACGCCCGCCGCCTGGCGGGGACGAACGGTCGAGTCAGTATCTGTACCTGTATCGAGACGGAGAGCGAGCGTCGCTCCGCCGAGCGAACGTGTGCGATCCTCGCCGAGGCGTTCGCCGGCCCGTTCGAAACCCGGGTCGCGAACGAGTCGATCGAGACCTTCCTCGCGTCGAACGCGCCGAAGTACGACCTCGTCTGTATCGGGGCCAGCACCGACCGCAGCCGCGCGTCGCGGTTCCTGTCGGCGCCGACGTTCCGGCGCGTCGAGGACCTCGACTGCGATCTTGCGATCGTCCATCGGGGCTAACGTCTCGACTCAGTCCCACTCGATCTCCTCGTTGCGGTTCGACTCCCGGAGGATGAACGGGCCGATCGCCAGTGTCTGTTTGGCCATCGTCCCGAGCCGCAACACGAACGCGACCAACAGGAGAAAGGGGACGATCGAGATCGTCGCCGCCGTCACGACGACCCAGACGACGGCGTCGATCCCCAGAACGGTGCCCGTCACCGCGTCGGCGTCGAAGAAGGCGATCATCGACATCGCCACGACCAGCGCGGGCACCGAGACGTACATGATCGCCCGCGAGAGGTTGATCAGCTCCCACTGGAAGTACAGCGTCTTGAAGTGTTCGCGGGCGAGCCCGAACAGCTTCAGCGACTCGAGCAGCTGGTCGTGGGCCTCGCGGGCCTCGTCGGTAAAGGAGTCGGCGTGGACGTTGCGGATCCGGCGGGCCCGGAAGATCTTCCAGGAGTAGTTGTAGTCCAGCGCCGCCTTGATGACGTCGTAGGTGCCGAACTGGGCGTCGTTCAGCCGCTCGTGGACGCTGTCGGCGTGGTCCGTGACGTTGCCGACGAAGTCGTCGACCCGTTCCTCGAACTCCTCGTCGCGACTGTCCGCGACCGACTCGCGGAACTCGATCGCCCGGTCCTGTGAGGCGTCGATGATCGCCTGCAGGAACGACGCCGGATCCGGCGGGCTGATCGGCGCGTCGATCACGTCCTCGACGTCCTCGTGGAACTCAAGGGATCCCTCGAGACGTCCTCGCTGGTCGTCGACAGCGCCAAGCTCCTGGGAGAGGACGAGCTGGTTGATCGTCAGGACGAGCGTGACGCCGGTGATCAGCGAGGTGACGAGCGCCTGGAAGAGAAAGTGCACCGGCTCCTTCGTTCCCATCAACCCCCGCAGAGAGACCGGGCTCACCTGGCTGATCGCGAGCAGTCCGACGAACGCGAACGCGGCGAACAGGGCCGTAACGAGCCACCGGTTTGCGTTCAGAAGTAGCCACAGCTTCCATCTCGAGCTCGAACTCCGTTCGACCATCGTGTCGGCGGGCTGCGAACCGCTGTCGCTCATCGATTCGGTTCGGCAGTACGCCGCGGGCTCCGAAATACGCACGGCCAGTGTGCGCAGTGTCGCGGCGACCGCGACGGGGCGTTCGAGAGGACGAACGGGCAGCGGTTCCGCGTCCCGGCGGGATCCAGCGTCGGCTCGCGGCTGCATCGAAATCGATCCAGGACGGTCCGTTTCAGTCGGCCGACGCCTCCGTCTCCTTCTCGTGGTGGACCTCGAACGGTCCCTCGTCGGGCGCCTTCTGTGGGAGCATCGGCCCGATCGAGGCGGTCCGTCGCGCGACCGTCGCCGTCCGAAGGATGTACGCCGCCAGCAAGGCGAGCGGCGAGAAGACGATCGCGATCAGCCCGCTCGCGACCAACGGCGTGTACGTGTGGCTAATCATCGGCCCCCCGATCCCCGCGTACAGCAGCCCCAGGAAAAACGCCGACAGCACCGACGGGATCCCGAACAGGATCGTCAGCTGCGAGAGCCGGGTCAGCTCCCGCTGGAGGTACGTCGTCTTGAAGTGCTCGCGACCGACGTTAAACAGCCGGAGTGCGTCGAGCAGGTCCTCGAGGGCCTCGCGGGTGTCCGCGGACAGCTCGTCGTCGTACTGGTTACAGAGATATCTGGCGGCGTAGATCTGCCAGGCGTCGTTGTACCCCATCGCCGAGGAGAGCGCGTTGAACGAGCCGAACCGCGCCTCGTCGAGCGACTCTCGGGTTCGCTCGGTTCGTTCCCGCACGCTCGCGATGAACGCCTCGACCTCCCGCTGGGCCGTGCCGTCCCGGTCGTCGGCGACCGCCGCCGTGACCCGGTCCGCACGGTAGTCGATCTCCCGGACGAGCAACTCGAGTTGTTTCGCCGGCGCCGCCGGCGTGGCCGGGACGCCGGTCGCGTCCTCGATATCGTGGCGAAAGTCCATGACGCCCTCCAGCCGGTTCCGGAACTCGTCGGCCGACCGGAACTCCCGCGAAAGGATCATCTGGTTGACGGAGACGACGAGCGTGATGAGCGAGAACGTTCCCGCGATCATGCCGCCGACCATCCGCGTCAGCGAGTCGTCGTTGATAAACGAGATCAGCCCGAGCGCGTGTACGACCAGCAGGGATAGAAACACGCCGACGGTGAGCGCGACGGTGATGAAGATCCGGTTTCCCTGCAGCAGTATCCAGTCGAGCAGCGTCCAGAGGACGCTCTCCTGATCGTTGACGTCCGTCCCGTACGAATCCAACGTCTCGTCGATGTCGCCGGACCCCATATTCGCGCGTTCGTCACGGGCGAGGAAAACGAACCGCCTTGCAAGACCCGCGGTGGATGCTGCAGGGAGCATACTAACGGAGATCGCCCGCGAAGTGGCCCCTGTGAAACTGACTGGCTCGAGTGCGACCGGATCGGGGCCGATCCACAAAACGGCGAGCCGACGGCGGTTCCTCGTGGGCGTCGGAACGGCGTCGGGGATCGCGGTCGCCGGCTGCGTCGGCAACGACGGCGGCGACGGCGATCCGGCCTACCAGGAGGGAACGATCGACGTCGACGGCGAGCCCCGGACCGCCGAGGAGATGTCGGCAGCCCAGGGGCTAGCCGAACAGGAGATCCGCGTCGAAGTGACGCCGATGGACGCGCTCGAACTCGTCGACCACGAGTTCGTCCTCGAGGACGACTACCGCGGCGCGACGGTGCAGGGAACCGTCGAAAACGTCGGCGACGAGCGCCTCGAGATCGTCGAGCTCCGGTCGCGAGTGTACGACGATCAGGACGACCAGCTCGGTCGCTATCTCGACAGCACCGGTGATCTCGACAGCGGCGAGACGTGGTCGTTTCAGGTCGTCGTCCTCGAATCGCCGGAGGACCTCGCCGCGTACGACGCGGCCGTCTTCGGGATGCCGGAGTAGGCGAGTCCCGGGACTCGGCGCACCCGACCAGGGAGCGAACTAGGTGTGTGCCTCCGCGAGGACGTCCCGGACCCGTTCGTTGTACTCCTCCAGGGACTCGCTCGCGGCCTCGGGGTAGGAGTCGGCGGGTGGCTCGAGCGCGGGCTGGTCCTCGGGGGCCGGCAGCCCGACGAGGACGGTCCCGACCATTCCGCGGTTCTCGTGGGTCCGACACGCGTAGTCATAGACGCCCTCGCCGTCGAAGACCCGGTCGAACGGGCTCGAGGGTGCGACCTCGCGCTCCCAGGGGGCGGAATCGTCGGGGATCCGTCGCTGGTCGCGGTGGGTATCCGGGTGGTACGCGACTACCTCGTGGGTACCGCTCTCGGCGATCCACTCGACGGTGCCGCCGTCGACGACGTGGGCGATGGGCGGATCGAGACTGACCGCGTCGTTTTCGGCCGTCAGTTCGACCTCCACGTACGGCTCCGGATCGCCGATCAACGGCTCGTCCCGCCCGAGTTCCTCGTCGACACACCCCGCGACGCCGCTTGCGAGGAGGGCCCCGCCGGTCGCGAGCAGCCGTCGACGCGTCGACTCCCGTCCGTTCATCGACGACGCTTCGGGATCGAGGGGCTAAAACGCGCCGCCTTGAAACGATCGCCACCGTCAGTTTCAGAGTACGTCCGTGGAAAGAAACTGCAGCGGGAGTCCTTTTAGTGATCCGCCGCGTTGATCGGCGTACGTTGCTGGGGCTCGACTTCGAACGCGACGATCCTGAAACCGACTTCTATCTGAAAGACGAGTACAGCGCGACGGTCAACGTCTTTCTGCACTTTACCGTGCTGGGCGTGATCGCGCTCGTGAGCGGCCGCCCCTTCCTGTTTCCGAGCCTGGGACCGTCAGCGTACCTGATCGCGACCGGCGAACAACCCCGCGCGGAGGGCGCCTACCACGTCATCGGCGGCCACGCGGTCGCCGTCGTCGCCGGGATGATCGCCTACGCGCTGTTTGGCAACGAGGTCAGCGCGTACGTGGTGTTCGCCCGACCCGACCCCGCGTTCAGTATGGAGGTGATCTACCTCTGGGCCAGCGGGACGGTCGCGATGATGCTGACGACGACGGCGATGCTGTTGACGAAGACCAACCACGCCGCGGCGTGTGCGACGACGCTGATCGTCGCGCTGGGGCTGATGGGCGGGCTCGAGGACGCCATCATCATCGTCACCGCCGTCGCCGTCCTCTGGTATCTTCAC
>NC_019974.1:3725000-4013216 GCF_000328685.1 Natronococcus occultus SP4
CGGGGAAACGGTCGCGCGTCTGGAGCGCTAGCTCTCCGAGGCGTCGTCGAACGGCGTCTCGACGTCCTCGGCGCTCGATTCGGTGTCGACGAACACCGAGAACAACGCCCCGAGCAGGAGGCCGTACAGCAGGTGACCCGCGAGGGTCTCGGCGGCGACCCCCGGGAACACGGGGTCGGCGCCGCCGATCGAAACCAGGACGGTGCCGGCGATAACCGGGAGCAGTGCCCACACCGCCAGCCCGTAGACGAAGCCGGCGAGGACGAACCGCACCGTCAGGCCGGTCTCTTCGAGGACGTCGAACTGGGTGTCCGCGGTGAGCGTCCCGAGGATCAGATCACGCGAGACCAGGAACCCGAACACGAGCCCGAGGATCAGGCCGTGGAACAGGTGGAACACCCAGCCGAGCGCGCCGTCGGGATCGAAGCCGTAGATCCCGGGGACGGTGTCGGTGACGATCGCCGGATCGACGACCCACAGCAGGGCGCCGAAGAGCAACGAGCCGACGATGCCCCCGATCGCGCCACCGAGCAGCCAGTTCGTGCTGCCGTCGAGGCCGTAGTCCGTGGGACTTGCGGATTCAGTGCTCATACGGTCGACCCTAGACCGATGTCGCGGATAAGTGTTCAGCAGGAAACATAAGATTGGGTATAGCGGCGCTTAACGGACGGATTCGAGCCCCGTGAGAACGGCTGCTTGCTCGAGTACGGACGTCCGATGGCACCGAACGGTATCAGTATCGTGGTCCTCGTCGACGGCAGCGGGGATCGCGTCCTCGGGCGTGTCGGCGACGAGCGCGCGGTAGAGTGCCCCTCGAAGCGTCTGCACGGCGTCGTTCGCCTGACGAACTCCTCGGAGCAGTATCGGACGCAACTCCACGGGATCGACGCTGAACGAAACTCCAGGGATCTATCCCGACGGGCACGTAGCCTCGCTCGGATCGGCCGTTCTCCCCGGACTCGGACGGGAAAGCCGCGAGGTTTACATCCGCGATGGAGGAGGACTCAGCCACCGACGAATTATTAAACCTCGCCGTGACGATCGTTCTCAGATCGTTCGGACGCTGCCGCTCGTCTCTCGTCGATCGTTGGGCTGGCAGAATGGGTTGAGGGAGATTTGAACCACGGTCGTTCCGCTCACTTCGTTCGCTTCACTCCCTGATTCAAATCCCCCGTGACAATTTTTCCAACGCGGATTCGTCGCTTCGCTCCTCGTCGTTGCGTTGGGAAAAATGGGTTGGGGCAGATTTGAACCACGGTCGTTCCGCTCACTTCGTTCGCTTCACTCCCTGATTCAAATCCCCCGTGACAATTTTTCCAACGCGGATTCGTCGCTTCGCTCCTCGTCGTTGCGTTGGGAAAAATGGGTTGGGGCAGATTTGAACTGCCGGCCTCCTCCATGTCAAGGAGGTGTCATAACCAGACTAGACCACCAACCCGCCTGGTTTCGCGTCCGTGGCGTCGTGCGCCACCTCGCCTGCACTCGTTCGTTGCCGGCCACCGTAATTGAAGGTTTCGAATCGTCCGTCGTGCGTAACTCCTCACCACAGCCGGCGATACCCTTAAGTTCGTGTACGGATTTGGACATCGTAAGACAACTCCGTACATTGGTGCTCACTATGCAGGACTTCATCGAACGGGTCACGATCGGGGAGGATCTCACGCAGGACGACGCTCGCGCGGCTTCGCGGGCCGTCTTCGAGGACGCGACCGACGCCCAGATCGGCGCCCTGCTGACCGCGCTGCGGGCGAAAGGCGAGACCGAGGCCGAGATCGCCGGCTTCGCCCAGGGGATGCGCGAGGCTGCCCGGACGATCGACCCCGACCGAGCGCCGCTGGTCGACACCTGCGGAACGGGCGGGGACGATTACGACACGATCAACGTCTCGACGACCAGCGCGATCGTCGCCGCCGGCGCGGGCGTCCCGGTCGCCAAACACGGCAACTACTCCGTCTCGTCGTCGTCGGGCAGCGCGGACGTCCTCGAGGAGGTCGGCGTCGAGGTCGAGGCCGAACCCCCCGCTGTCGAGGACGCCATCGAGCGCGACGGGATCGGCTTCATGCTCGCGCCCGTCTTCCACCCGGCGATGAAGGCCGTCATCGGCCCGCGCAAGGAGCTCGGAATGCGGACGCTGTTTAACGTCCTCGGGCCGCTGACCAACCCCGCGGGCGCCGACGCCCAGGTCGTCGGCGTCTACGACCCCGAGCTGGTGCCCGTCCTCGCGGACGCGCTCGCACGGATGGACGTCGAGCGCGCGCTGGTCGCCCACGGCGCGGGCACCGACGAGATCGCGATCCACGGCGAGACGCGGGTCGCGGAGGTCGAGGGAACCGACGTCGAGGAGTACGTCCTCGAGCCGACCGACCTCGGGCTCCCCGACCACGAGATCGGCGACATCGCGGGCGGTTCACCGACCGAGAACGCACGCGACATGCGCGGCATCGTCGAGGGCGACGTCACCGGCGCCAAGCGGGACGTGATCCTCGCGAACGCCGGCGCGGCGGTGTACGTCGCCGGCGAGGCCGACACGCTCGCTGCCGGGGCCGACGCCGCCCTCGAGGCGATCGAGTCGGGCGACGCCGCGGCGAAACTCGAGGAACTGTGCGCCCAGAACCGCGCCGCGCCCCCGGAACAGGAGGCCCGATGACGCGGGTGAAACTCTGCGGGACGACCGACGAGGACGACCTCGAAGCGGCCGTCGCCGCGGGCGCCGACGCGGTCGGGCTCATCTCCGCGGTTCCCGTCGACACCCACCGCGAGCTCGCGCCCGCTCGCGCGGCCGAGCTTGCCGCAGCCGCGCCGCCGTTCGTGACGACCGTCCTCGTGACGATGCCAGAGACGCCGGCGGCGGCGATCGAGCTGGTCGAGACGGTCGGTCCCGACGCCGTCCAGCTCCACGGCACGCTCGAGCCCGACGCCGTCGCGACCGTCCGCGAGGACGTCGACGCGACGGTGGTTGTCGCCCTCGAGGCCGGCGAGACCGACGCTACGACCGCCGGGCGGTACGGCGACGTCGCGGACGGGCTGCTCGTCGACACCCCCGCGGACGGGGGCGGCGGTGGCACCGGCGAGACCCACGACTGGGAGCTGACCCGCGAGCTGACGGCCGCGCTCGACTCGCCGATCGTCCTCGCGGGCGGGCTGGCGCCGGAAAACGTCGCCGACGCGGTGCGGACGGTCGAACCGTTCGCCGTCGACGTCGCCAGCGGCATCGAGGACGCCGACGGCGCGACCGACGCCGACGCGGCCCGGACGTTCGTCGAGCGAGCGAGAAACGCACTCGCCCCGATCCCCGGATCATGACCGGCGCTGACCGAACGCCGAGCGACGGTTTCGAGTTCGACCTCGAACGGGCAGCGTTTCGCTCCCATGCCGACGCGAGCGACGCGGAGCGTCCCGTCGTCGTCCGGGCCGTCGCCGAGCTCGACGTCGAGACGTCACCGCTTGCGGCCTACGCCGCGCTGACCGGGCGCTCCGAGAGCTGTGACCGCGAGCGCTCGCCGTACGCCTTCCTGCTCGAGAGCGCGGAGAAGACCGCCTCGAGCGACCCCGACGGCGCCTTCCGACCGAACGCCTCGCGGGCCGACCGCCACGCCCGCTACTCCTACGTCGGCTACGATCCCGAGGCCGTCGTCACCGTCGACCCAGAGGGGGCCACGGTCGAGGCGCTCTCGGCGGATCCGCCCCTCGAGGAGCTCGAACGCGATCCCGACGGCGACACCGTCGACACCCTCAGAGCCGCCCTGCCCGACGTTCGGCTCGCGAACTTCCCCGATCACGACCGCCAGCACCTGGAGGGCGGGCTGGTCGGCTTTCTGGCGTACGACGCCGTCTACGACCTCTGGCTCGAGGAGGTCGGCTGCGAGCGACCCGACTCGCGGTTCCCCGACGCGCAGTTCCTGCTTACGACCAAGACCGTCGCGTTCGACGAGCGCGACGGGACCGTCTCGCTCGTCTTTACGCCCGTCCTCGAGAACGGCGACGACCCGGACGCGGTCTACGACGAGCTGCTCGCGGAGGCCGAGGACGTCACGGACACTCTCTCAGCGAGGCCTCGGAGCCGGACTCGGGCGGGTTCGTCCGCGAGGACGAGCGGGCGGGCTCGCGCGAGGCGTACGAGGAGAGCGTCCAGCGAGCGAAAGAGCACGTCCTCGACGGCGACATCTACCAGGGCGTCATCTCACGCACCCGGGAGCTGTACGGCGAGATCGATCCGATCGGTTTCTACGAGGCGATGCGGGAGATCAACCCCTCGCCGTACATGTACCTGCTCGATCACGACGAGCTGACCGTCGTCGGCGCGAGCCCCGAGACGCTGGTCTCGGTGCGGGGCCGCGAGGTCATGTCGAACCCGATCGCGGGCACCTGCGACCGGGGGTCGGGCCCCGTCGAGGACCGACGGCTGGCCGGCGAGATGCTGGCCGACGAGAAGGAACGCGCCGAGCACACGATGCTGGTCGATCTTGCGCGCAACGACGTGCGCCGAGTCGCCGAACCCGGCTCCGTGCGGGTCGACGAGTTCATGAACGTGTTGAAGTACAGCCACGTCCAGCACATCGAGTCGACGGTGACGGGGCAGCTCGCAGCGGAGTCGGACGTTGCCGAACCGCGTTCGGCAGCCCGGGAGACCGCGTCTCCCGACGCGTTCGACGCGACCCGGGCCGCGTTCCCCGCGGGCACCCTCTCGGGGGCCCCGAAGATCCGCGCGATGGAGATCATCGACGATCTCGAGAGCGAACCTCGCGGGCTGTACGGCGGCGGGGTCGGCTACTACTCCTGGACGGGCGACGCTGACTTCGCGATCGTGATCCGTACCGCAACCGTCGAGAAGAGCGCGGCGCGTGGTACCGCGGATAAGCGAGCGGGGAACCCGCGAGCCGACGGAGACCGCGATCGGATCACCGTCCAGGCCGGCGCCGGGCTCGTCGCCGACAGCGACCCGACCGCCGAGTACGAGGAGACCGAACAGAAGATGGGCGGCGTACTCGCCGCGCTCGAAGCAATCGAGGAGGACCGGCACGAGGCGACGCCGGAGGTGGGTCGATGAGCGCAACAGGAGCCGAATCCGAGGACGCAGACGAAGCCGAGGGAGAGCCCGTCCGGGTCCTCGTGATCGACAACTACGACTCCTTTACTTACAACCTCGTCGAGTACGTCAGCCAGCAGCCCGGGACCGAGACCGAGGTGCTGAAAAACACGGCCTCGCTCGAGGACGTCCGCGCCGTCGACCCCGACGGGATCATCGTCAGCCCCGGTCCGGGCCACCCAAAGAACGACCGCGACGTCGGCGTCTCGACGGCCGTCCTCCGGGAGCTCGGCCCCGACGTGCCGACCCTTGGGGTGTGTCTCGGCCTCGAGGCGGCCGTCTACGCCTACGGGGGCTCGGTCGGTCGCGCGCCCGACCCGGTCCACGGGAAGGCGTGGGCGGTCGACCACGACGGCGAGGGCGTCTACGCCGGTCTCGAGCAGGGGTTTCGGGCCGGCCGCTACCACTCGCTGGTCGCGACCGAGGTGCCCGACTGCTTCGCGGTGACGGCGACGGCCGACCACGATGGGACCGAGTTGGTCATGGGCGTGCGCCACCGCGAGCACCCGATCGAGTGCGTGCAGTTTCACCCCGAAAGCGTCCTCACGGCGGTCGGCCACGACGTGATCGAGAACTTCCTCGAGGGGCTGTAACGGGTGTCGGTTCGGCTACTTTTGGCTTGACTTCTGTCACTCCCGACTGAGCGACCGGCATTGCAGTGGCGCGCGCTGACCGAGAGCGAGCGAACTGCGAGCTCTCGGACCCAAGCCGTGCGAGGGATGAGTAAACGAAGGAAGTGAGTGAGCGAATCGGCTGGGGAGGGCGCGGCGATCCCGTGTTGTCGGCTCGAGCAGCACGCTCGAGTCTTCGGCAATCGCTACACAGCCGATACCGTCATGGATTCTCGAACGACCTATCCGATGACGCCGACGGTGTAGAGCCCCGCGAGAGCGACGCCGGCGACGAGGCCGACGCGAACGGCGAGTTTGATCGCGACACGGACTGCGAGGATCGCAACGACGACGAGGACGACCGCAAGCAGTGCGAGCAGGAGTCCCGTGCTGGATGTCAGCGGGTCGAGCATAGGAGAGACTCCGGACGGGAACTATGTAGTCTTTCTGGATATTCTGAATGACAGCTTTGATATTCAGTCTACTTTCCGAATAGTTTCTGGGATAGATGAGAGTATTCCTCGCCCGCAAATTCACTTTCAGTCTGGTCTGAAAATCATTAAGTCGGTCGCCGCCGTAGTCTCTCACAAGCGCGAAGCAAGCCGTTTCACCCTCGCGTCGCAACCGTGACGGAGTAGATGCGTAGCTACGCAACTATGATTGTACTACTACAAAAAGAATGGAAGAATACCACTACAATTATGTGCCGCCGATGAATACCGATTCGTCGCTACAAATGACCGACGCCACCACTTCTGTCCCCGCCCGAATCGACGGCCGGCGGCGGGTTAACTGCGAGGTGACCCGCGCATGAGCGAGCCGGAGCTCTCCGCGGAAGAGCTGACCCTCCCGATCAAACGCACCGAGGGCAACACCCTCGAGGAGCGACTGACCGCCAACGCCTACGAGAACATCCTCCCCGCCCGCTACCTCCGCAAGGACGCCGACGGCGAGCTGATCGAACAGCAGGAGGACCTGTTCGACCGCGTCGGCAAGAACATCGCGCTCGCGGAGGCCGTCTTCGAGGCCGAGAAACGCGACCTCGAGATCACGGTCACGCCCGACCAGCTCAAACCCGACCACCCGCGGCGAGACGAACTCGCCGCAGAGGTCTTCGGTGCCGGGACGACGGCGGACGATGACGCCGAAGCCGCGCTCTCTATCTACAACGTCAACAAGTTCGCCTACGACACCGTCGTTCCCGAGCTGCCCGAGGAGGTCCGGGCCCACGTCGAGGACGTTGCCGCGGAGTTCCAGGGGATGATGGAAAACCTGGACTTCATGCCGAACTCGCCGACGCTGATGAACGCGGGCGACGAGCTCCAGCAGCTCTCGGCGTGTTTCGTCGACTCTCCCGAGGACGACATCGACGACATCCACCAGACCGCCAAAGAGGCCGCACAGGTCTTCCAGAGCGGCGGCGGCATGGGGTATGCCTTCTGGCGGCTCCGACCCTACGGCGACGCGGTCGGGAGCACCGGCGGCATCGCCAGCGGCCCGATCACGTTTATGCGCACCTACGACCAGATGTGCGAGACGATCGCCCAGGGCGGCGCCCGACGGGGCGCCCAGATGGGGGTCATGCGTGTCTCCCATCCGGACGTCATCCAGTTCATCCACGCAAAGAACAAGGACGTCTCGCTGGCCGAGACGCTGCGCCTGAACGACCCTGACGACTACACCCACACCTCCTTCCAGGACGCCCTCGAAGAGGCCCGCGAACTGATCGACGACGAAGGCCGAGTGCCGAAACACCTTCGCAACGCCGTCGAGGGCCACCTCTCGAATTTCAACATCTCCGTCGGGATCACCGACGACTTTATGGAGGCCGTCCAGAACGGCGAGGAGTTTACCTTCACCAACCCCCGGACGGGCGAGCCACATATCGCGACCGCGGAGACCAAGGAGCTGTACGAGATGTTCGACCTCGGCGAGCACGTCGAGGTCGGTGAGGAGCTGTCGATCCCGGCCGAGGAGCTGTGGGACGACATCGTCGAGGGCGCCCACGAGAACGGCGAGCCCGGCGTGATCTACCTCGAGCGAGTCAACAAGCAACACTCCTTCGATGTGGACAAACATCCAGATCATAGAATTCTTGCAACAAATCCTTGCGGAGAACAACCTTTGGAGGAGTACGAGGCCTGTAACCTCGGACACATCAACCTCTCGACGCTCGCCGATCTGGAGGCGCCGGACTGGCGCGTCTGGTACGACGAGCACGGCGACGAGTACGAGTCGCTGGAGGACGCGGTCGACGCCTTCCTCGCGGACGCCGTCGACTTCGAGGAGTTCGACCGTCGCATCGAGATGGGGACGCGATTCCTCGAGAACGTCGTCACGATGAGCGACTTCCCGGTCGAGAAGATCGAGCAGAAGGTCCGGGAGATGCGCAAGATCGGCCTGGGTATCATGGGGCTGGCACAGCTGTACATCCAGCTCGGGATGGAGTACGGCAGCGAGGCCTCCAACGAAGTCGCCCGCCAGCTGATGACCCACATCAACCACACCTCGAAGTGGACCTCCCACGAGCTCGCCGAAGAGCGCGGGAGCTTCGATGAGTGGGACAACTCGAAGTACGCGAACCCGACGGAGTACCGCGAGTGGTTCGAGCACCAGACCGGCGAGGACGCCGACGACTGGGCCGAGGGGTTCCCGATTCGCAACCACAACACGACGACCATCGCACCGACGGGCACCACGAGTATGGTGGGCAACACCACCGGCGGCTGTGAGCCGATCTACAACGTCGCCTACTACAAGAACGTCTCCGACGACGTCCAGGGCGACGAGATGTTAGTCGAGTTCGACGACTACTTCCTCCGGGTACTGGAGGACAACGGCATCGACGTCGACGCCGTCAAGGAAGAGGCCCAGGAGCAGATGGCGACCAACCAGTTCAACGGCGTCGAGGGGCTCTCGACGGTGCCCGACGCCATCGGCGAACTGTTCGTCACGACCGGCGACCTCTCGGCGAAAGACCACGCCGGCGTCCAGGTCGCCTGTCAGGCCGGCGTCGACTCCGCGATCTCGAAGACGGTCAACGCGCCCAGCGACTCCACGCTCGAGGACGCCAAGGACGTCTTCGAGTACATCTACGAACACGGCGGCAAGGGCGTCACCTACTACCGCGACGGCACCCGCAGCAAGCAGGTGCTGACGACCCGCGCCGACAACGCCGAGTTCGCCGACGAGACCGAAGCCGCCGAGGCCCTCGTCGAACAGATCGACGAGATCTTCGGCGGTCTCGAGGCGTTCCTCGAGAGCGAGGACGTCCAGGATATCCTCGAGGCGGACGTCGACTCGATGGCCGGGACGGACGACCGCGACCCCGTCCAGGTCGACTTCACCGAGAAGCGCGAACGGCCCGACGCCCTACACGGCGTCAGCCAGCGCATCGACACCGGCTACGGGAAGGTGTACGTGACGATCAACGAGGACCCCGAAACGGGCCAGCCGTTCGAGCTGTTCGCGAACATCGGCCACTCGGGCGGGTTCACGAACTCCTTTACCGAGGCGCTGGCGAAGGTCATCTCGACCTCGCTGCGCTCGGGCGTCGACCCCGAGGAGATCGTCGACGAACTCTGTGGTACTCGGAGCCCGAAGGTCGCCTGGGACAAAGGCGAGCAGATCCAGTCGATCCCCGACGCCATCGGCACCGCGATGCGTCGCTACCTCGAGGGCGAGATCGACAAGCCGTACCCGACCCAGCAGACCCTAGAGGACGCGACGGACGCCGAGATCGCCGACGGGCCGAAGACCGACGGCGGCGCCGCGGCCGCGGAGACGGCTGGCGACGACGACGCCGTCCAGGACCTCATTGACGCGGGCGAATCCCCCGAGTGTCCCGACTGCGGCTCGCTCTCGCTGTACTACTCGGAGGGCTGCAAGACCTGCGAGTCCTGCGGCTGGAGCGAGTGCTGACGGGCGAGAGCTGAACGCGATCGCCGGTTCGCCCTTTTCGCGGGCTCGAGCGAATCGAGCCTGCTCCCATCATGTTCAGGTGATACCATTTTCCACGTGGCGTGCGAACGTTCAGCATGAGAACGACGCGATCGCTCGTCCTGGAGGTCGACAGCGACGAGGTACTGCTGGGCGAGCCCGTCACGATCCGCGTGCGGGATCGGTTACAGAACCCGATCGAAGGCGCCACCGTCTCTACCCGACAGAAGGGCGTCCGAACCGACAAGACGGGGCGCTGTCAGCTCACCTTCCACGCACCGGGCCTATGGTCGCTCACTGCGACCAAGCCGGGTGAGGGCGAGATCTCCTACCGGCCCGCGACGGTGCTTCTGCGTGCGGTTACCAGACCCGCGATGGCGCGGCGGATCCGTCGGATCGCGGCCTGTTCGCAGTAAGGCCGAACCCCGCAGTACTTGGTCGCTCGAGCGAACGGACTGGTATGAGCGACGAGGACGACGGAGCGACCGCCGAATCGGCGAGCCCGCCGACCTGCCCGCACTGTCGGGCGCCGCTGTACAGCCGCCACTGCAAGTACGTCTGTCCCCAGCACGGCGTCGTGATCGACTGCAGCGACCCGTTCCGGTGACCGCTCAGTCGGCGCTTCCGGCAGGCCGGGAGTAAAACAGCAGTCGGCGGGAGATCGGCCCGGCGAGCAACAGGGCCGCAGCGCCCGTGCAGGCAAGCGCCAGCGAGAGTCCCAGTTCACCGACCCCGTCAGCGGCGACCGTCGCCGTCGAGGCGCCGACGACGACCGCGGCAACCGTCCACGGAAGTTCTCCGACGACCGTTCCGGCCACGAGCTGTCGGAGCGAGACGCCGCTTATCGCCGCGCCACAGGTCGCGACGTCCGAGGGGATCGGCGCGAGCCGGGCGGCGACGACCCCCCGAATCGGTCCCGCGGTCTCGTAGTAGCGCTCGACCGTGTCGCGGGCGCGACCGAGGACGCGGCCGACCCTCCCCGGAGACGTCCCTGCGTCCTCGGTCCGGACGAACCGGCGAGCAACCAGAAAGACCGGAACGACGGTCACCGCGACGCCCGCGAGGGCGATCGGGATCCCGATTGCGACGCCGTAGCCGTAGCCGACGACGACCGCGAGCGGAGTCGTCGGCAGGGTCGCGAGCGGACGGAGCAGGTACAGCCCCGCGACGAGGATGCCGAAGCGGACCGGGTCCGTCGTCGCCGGTTCGACGGCTGCGACGATCGCCGATGACGGGACGAGCGCCCCAACGCCGAGAACCGAGAGGACGGCGACCGCGACGAGCGTGCGATCCGTACGCATCGGCCGTCGTTCGGCCCCTCCCGTTGAAGGCTTTGTGCCCGAGCACAACGTTTATTCGCTCCGCCGCGCCAGTTCCCGCCGATGAACGGCGACGAGCGCGCGGTCGAGCCCACCGACGACCGCGTCGAACTCGGACTGGCGCTGCTCGAGCGACTCGAACACGAGTCGCTGCCCCTGCCCGCGGTCGTCGATCGGATCGAGACCGTCACCACCGATCCGACGGTGACCCGGACGATCCTCGACCAGGCCGAGCTCCGCGGGATCATCGACCGCGAGGACGGGATCGTCCGTCCGAAGAGCCGCCAGTACGTGCAGTTCGACCGGGACGTGATCACGAAAGACGGGGAGTTCTCCTGTCGGCGCTGTGGCTCAGGGCTCTCGACGGGTTATTTCATCGACCTCGATGCCGGCGAACTCGGGCCGTACGGCTCCTCCTGTATCCGGAAGGTGACGGGCCGGGAGTGAGCTATCGGCCCTGGCGGAGCTCCTCGATGAGCCGATCGATCGTTCGCTGTTGTTCCTGGAGGCGTTCGTTCTGACGCTCGACCGCGTCCTCGAGGGCCTCGAGGCGTTCGAGGACTTCCCGGCTAGCGCCGTCGTGGGACTGCCCGGCGACGGCGGCACGGCCGACCTCCCCCGTCGCGTCAGCCGCGGCGGCGTCGGCACCGTCGGCCATCGGCTGGCGCTTTTCGACCGCGGCTCGCTGATTCTCCGTCGGCTGGGCCCGAACGGCCCGCCGGGATCTGGCGGACGCCTCGCCTCGCGAACGTGAGGTCGAGTCCGCTCTCGATGCTGGCTCCGCGTCGGCGTCGTTCGCGGACTCGTCGAGGGTGTCGTCGAGCTCCGCGGAGTCGGTCTCGTAGTAGGAGATCAGCGCCCGCTTGAGTCGCTCGCGAACGTCGTCGGCCGCGTCGTTGGGCGTCTTGATCCGCCGCGGACGGCCGTCGACCTCGAGGACGATCCGGGTCGCGACGTCGCCGTCCTCGAAGGAAAGGTTCGTCACGTCCTCGAAGTGGTACTCCTGGGACTCCTCGTCCCAGACGGCGCTCCCGACGTGTTCGAGCAGGCGCTTCTCGGTCAACACGAGGGTGAGTTCGCTGAACCGGTAGAGCTCGATGAGGGATTCGTCGGCGTCGACGGCGCCGTTGGCCTCGAGGACGCCCGCCAGGAGCGGGCGGAGGACGTCCTCGGTGTTGGTAGCGGGGATCGACACCTCGCTGGTTCCCTCGAGGGAGTACTCGAGGGTGATCGAGGACTTGCGTCGGCCCTCCGAGAGGGTCAGGCGGTCGGCGTCGTAGGGAAGTTCCTCGATCGATTCGTCGGTCAGCAGGCCCTCGGCCCGGTAGACGAGACACTTCGAGTCGGCGACGAAGAGTTCGTCGTCACCGCCGATCGAGACCCGTGTGTGGATCTCCTCGCCGTGGAGAGCGGACTGAACGATGGCGGGAACGGTCATTATCCGGCGTTGGGTAGCGCAGGTGATAAATGCGTGGGTCCTGCTTGCACGGCCGACGCGAAAGGGAAGGTTAAAGAAACAGACCGCACTACTCGAAAACGAGCCCGGGTGGCTTAGCTGGACATAGCGCCGCACTCATAGGGTTCAGAGATTCGGTGCGGTTTCGCCTTGGAAGCCTCCGTGTCCCACAGAGGACTGCCGAGCCTCGGACCTGGGACATGCGGAGATCGAGGGTTCGGAGCCCTCCCCGGGCACTCATCAAATTATTTACATGGCCACGTAAAAACACCCCGAGAGACGGGTGTTTGCGGTCATTCCTCGGCTTCCTGTAGTGCCAATTCTATAGCAGATAGCAGGTTGCAGCGTCCTCGAGCGGCGACAACGGGGGTGACAGCATGACGTCGGTCGCCGACAACCACAATTGTGGCCACCACGTCGACGACGTCCTCGGAATGCACGGTTAACAATAAACCACGGTGGTCACGATGATCCGTGAGGAGCACAAGTTCGAATACATCGACACTAGTTCGACGCGGCGTCACGTCGAAATTATCCTGAGGGCAGCTGATGACGGGATTAAGCACGACTCTGGGAATTTCCACAACAAGTAGCGGTCGGTGATGAATACCGACGAGATCCTACACTGTCCGTAGTGCTAGGCGCAAACCAACCACTGACGGGGTCGGCTAGTAACTCATTCTAAATAGTAGGATGTAGTGAATATTCTACTTTGAATATAGTATACTGGTGTCCGATTATACAACTATATTGAAGTGTAATCAACAATAACTAATCGGACAGATGAAGTTGTACGAGCTAATTGATCGGAGTTGGAATAGCTATGAACGAAAACGGTTTGTCAACGATGATACCAAGACTAAGACTGATGATTTCAATCCAGAAGAATTCAAACACAACGGCTTTTCTAACCGAGAATTATATTTGAAGGAATACGTTCCAGCACTCGCCGCTGAAGAACGCCTCACACAGGAACTCAATAACTTCACTCCTCCAAGACTTAGCGAAATTAACAATTCACCATACCAAGCTCTCGTCATCCGGTATGGCATTCTTCGGCAACTTATTCAGCAGTCCGAGTATAATATGGAAAAAACAGAACTGATAGACGCTGTTCAAAGTTGGCAACGGGACCTCATTCGATCCTACGACGAAGACTCATTTTCCGAAACTGACGATCTCCTTCACCTCGCGCAAGCCGCTGTCGATTATGAAAGTCAAATTGATGATTCTGAACTTCATATGGTGTCCAGCTATTTCGAGATCCACAACAACGCCACGAACAGCAAGCACGAATACTACACTTGGCTTGATTTCTTCCAGCGGCTGTCTACACTTGGCCGATTTCCGAAAGTAACACGATCGGACAGCCCTGAACACGCTCATGATACTATCGAGAAAGGGGTTTGGTCACTCCAAGAACAGGCACTCATCTATGAGGTTGATGATCCTAATTACGACGAACTCGTTGGAATTCCTGAAGATTATATTGAGAAGATTCGAGACTGGTTGTACTACGAAATGTCCGACGAAAACTATCGTCAGATGCTCGAGACTCTCGATGTCTTTGACCGTCAATCGATCCTAATCGAGGCTCGTGGGGAATTCGATATCAGCGGGAAAAACTACGGTAAAAATGAAAATCGTCGGGGGAACATTATTCAAGAAGGTATCTATCCGAGTGAGTTATTAAGGGAAGTAGTTCCGAAGGATGATCTGAAAGATATCGTCGATCGGTATGGTCTCGATGCACACAAACTGAAGACAGGCGAAATGGTATCTGCGATTATTGAGTATTTCGAGTTGTCTCAAAATACGGTTGAGGGTGAAGACGAGAAGATTGATCTGTATTTAAATTCCTATGAAGACATCGCAGATGGTGCCGTTACTGAGGTACCACCGCAGCTCCAGGATCTCATTGACGCCGACGATATTTCTGACAAGCTAGATATACTCTTTGAGGAGGCAACCGGGGAAATATTCCGAGAAGTGTTCAATCTCGAGGAGACAAACCAACTAGGACAACAGGCGACTGGTGTGGTTGCAGATGGCGAAATCGAACAGAACGACCAGTGGCTTCTCTGGGATAATAAACGCCGCCGCCAGGGATTCTCACTTGGAAGTGATACCCGGAGTAAGATTAAGAATTATATCGATACGAAAGATCAACAGCACGACGTAGAGTGGTTCCTTATTATTGCCCCTGAGTTCACAGACAAAGCACCAGCAAACGCATTACAATTAGAAATGCAAGTTGGAACGGATATTCGATTAGTGAGGGCAGAGGATTTGACAGCACTGGCCGAATTGTGGCAAGAGAATTATGCAGCGGAGGGACGGGAACTACCATTATCAGTTTTTACTGGATCAAAGATATTCGACGTAGAGACCGCGGCTAGTTTACTGGAAACCCAGTTTGCATAGCCACTTCGGTGAAATCAGAATTTTGTATCGATTCCTCGGGTAGGGTATTGATTCAGACTAGCGTTCACAGAGGCACTTTTGAAATTTCAAGAGGTGATCATGGACGAGGTGTAGCAGTTACCTGAGGACGTCATCCCCGAAGATCGGGACGCTCCGAGTCGACGTCGGATGGGGAGAACGCCTCGAACTCCGTACAGCCACAGGACTTACAGCCCGCGGGACAGCCGATGGGGTTCAGGCCACCGCTCGCGACCTGCCGTGCTGCGTACTTCCTGCCACACTCCGTACAGATGGCGAGCCCGCGAGAGTTATCTCCCATACCGCGTGAAAACCACCCTGACGGGATAAGCGGCGTGTGAGTATAGCCGGAGTAACAGCGCCGAGGACGTCCCCAGCAGTACCACTCCCAGCGACGCTGCCCTCGCACGGCACCCCGTCGCGAGTCCCCGATCGAAAACTACCACGCTCTTTGCGGAAGCAACACTACTGATGGGTGTCATGGCCGACCCGTCCCAGGGGATCACCGAACAGACCGCGCTCGGAATCGTCGCGGCGATAAGCGGCGTCCTCGCGCTGTTGCTCGTGCTCCCGTACCTGCAGTACGTGTTGCTCGCCGTGGTGCTCGCCTACGTCCTCGCGCCCGCCCAGACCGCCCTCGAGCGGGTGATGAGTCCGACCGCGTCGGCACTGACGCTGATCGCGGCCGCCCTGCTCGTGCTCGTCCTCCCGGTGTTGTACGTCCTCGTCGTCGCGATCCGCCAGGCTGCCCAGCTCGTGGGGACGATCCAACAGCAGGGACTCGACGTGACGGCGATCGACCGACAGCTCGAGCAGTTCGGCTACCAGCTCGACCCCGACGCCGCGTTTGCGGCCCTCGAGGCCAACCAGGACCAGATCGACGACGGCCTCCACGGGCTCCACGGCGCGGTGACCGGTACCCTCGAGTTCCTCGGCGGACTCCCGTCGATGGCGTTCGGGCTCACGGTGACGGCGTTCGTTCTCTTCGGCCTGCTCCGGGACGGCGATCGGCTGGTCGACTGGCTCCAGACCGTCGTGCCGATCAGCGACGACGCCAGAGACGAGCTGTTCGCCGAACTCGATCGGCTCATGTGGGCGTCGGTCGTCGGCAACGTGATCGTCTCGGCGATCCAGGCGATCCTGCTGGGGCTCGGCCTGTGGGTTCTCGATGTACCCGGCGTCGTCTTCCTCACGGTCGCGACGTTCGTGCTTGCACTGCTGCCGCTGATCGGCGCCTTCGGGATCTGGGTGCCGGTTTCGGTCTACCTCCTCGCGGTCGGGGAGCCGTTCTCGGCCCTGGCACTGGTGATCTACGGGACGCTCGTCAGCGCCTCTGATATGTACCTCCGGCCGGCGATCATCGGCAAAAGCGGCGCGCTCAGCTCGGCGGTGATCGTTCTGGGAATCTTCGGCGGCGTCGCCGTCCTCGGCGCCGTCGGTCTGTTCGTCGGTCCCGTCGTCCTCGGCGCGGCCAAGATCGCGTTCGACCTCTTCAGTCAGGCGCGTCGCGAACCGACGGCCGCGTAGAACCAGTCCGGCGTCGTCAGTCTCAACTACGTGTCTGGCTCGTCCCGTCCTCGGGACCAGACGTTCGTCACGGAGTCGCCGCTCGGCGGCGTGTGGCTGACGTCTTTCATCGTCTGGGTGGTGTGTTTCGACATAGCTCGCTGTTTCGATCGAGAACGGATAGCCGTTTCGGTGGTGGAATAATTACAATATAATGTGTTTATACACCATGGTATGCGATGGCTACGAGCTGTCGTCGGTCCGAGTTGAGAGCGAAGCGGTGGTCACACCGAACGGAACTACGCGGTCGTGACGCGGATCTCGCCGTCGGCCGTAACGGTGACCGAACAGCCGTTGTACTCGAAGGTTACCGAACCCTCGCTCCGGAGGCCGTCGGCTCGAGGCGCGAACAGGCGCTCGAGCGCCTCGGGGTTGATCACGTAGTACAGCGGCTCGAGTTCGGTCGCGTCGATGTCTCGGTAGGTCGCGACCGCGTTGGCGATCGCGACGCTGAGCGGCGTCTCGTCGAGTCGGTCGTACTGGATAACGTAGCAGTCTGTCGTCGATACGGACGGCTGTTGTTGTGTCGTTTCAGTCATACTACCCCACTGTGAGTCGTCGACCGATCCTTCTCGACTGGACGCAAAGAGTCTGCTCGTTAACTGTGTAACGGGTCGTTCGGGGGGCGGTTAAGCTATTAACCGTCCGTCGTCACGCCCTCGAACAGCGCCGCGAACAGCTTTCCCTCGACGTATCGGACGTGTTTGTGAAACGCCGGCGGCGAGATCGACAGCGAGTCGGCGACCGACTCACCCGTCGTCCGGCGGGGCCACTCGAAAAAGCCGCTGTGGTAGGCCGTTCGGACGACTTCCCGCTGGCGGGGCGTGAGCTGTTCGAGCAGCGCCTTCCGCGCCGGCCCGCCGAGCGAGGACGCGTCGTCCGACGGGCGATCCCGGCGCGCGACCATCGACGCCGACAGGCCGTGGCGTTCGAAATCCGCGAGGACGGTCCGGAGCTCGAGGCCGGCCGGGAGGTCGACGGTCGCCCGATAGCTCGTCTCATCGCAGACGAGGTCACGAAGCGTGGCGCCGCGGTCGCCGACGATCGTCCCGACGAACGGCCCGGTCACCCGGAGCTGGACGAGCGTCCGGTCCTCGGAAGCGGTAAGCACCATCGCGTCCTCGATCCCCTCGACCGACGCCCCGAGGACGTCGGCGTCGATCGCGGGCTCGAGGGAGACGAACGCCAGCGCGGTCCCGTCGTCCTGCAGGGTCGCGCCCTCGAACGCGAGTCGGCGATCGAGGGCGTCGGCAAACCGACACAGCGGCGACGCGGTCGTCAACTCGAGTTCGACCTCGGTGACGCCGTCCGCCAGCAGCGCGTTCTTTCGCTGGATGGCGTCGATCGTATACGCGACGCTCTCTCCGAGATCAGCGAGCATCGACTCGAATGGGTCGTCGAAGGCGTCCGGTTCGTCGGCGTACACCGAGAGGACGCCGTAGCGGTGGCCGTCGTAGACCAGTGGGATCGAGAGCACCGACTGGAAGCTCCGCGAGAGCGCGTCGGTTCGCCACTCGCCGTCCCCCACGTTGTCGGCGACGTTCTCGACGGCTACCGGACGGCCGGTCCGGGCTGCCCGTCCCGACGGCTCCGCCGCGGAGTCGTCGACGGCCGTCGCCGTGACCGTCTCGAGGTAGCCCCGGTCGAGACCAGCGTGGGTCCGGGGTCGGATCCGGCTCCCGCTCGGGTCGGAGTCGCCGATCCAGGCGAACGAGCAGCTATCGGTCTCGACGAGTCTGGTACAGACGCCACGCTCGATCGCCTCCCGCGAGTCGGAACGCAGCAGGTGTTCCTCGATATCCTGCCGGATCTGTTTCGAGGCGTTCACCCGCTCGAGGTTACGATTCTGTCGTTTCAGCTTCCGCTCGCTGTCGTGGAGCCGGCGGGTCCGTCCGATACGGTCGAGCGCCGCCTCTGCCGTCGTCGCGAACAGCTCCACCAGTTCGACGGTGTCCTCGTCGTACCGATCGACCACCGTCGACACCGCGGCGAAGACGCCGTGTTCGCCGAGCGGAACGTAGAGCCCACTCCGGACGTCGGTCGATTCGTTGTAGACCAGCTCGGACTCCCGAACGTCGCCGAACACCGACGGCTCGCCGGTGGCGAACGTCTCCCACGTGATCCCCTCGTCGGGCGCCAGACGCGGCGGCGTGCCGACCGCCCGTTCGAGCTCGTCGGAGTACGCCGCCGGCACGAGCTCGTTGTGCTGCTCGTCGAACCGGTAGACGATGCTATCGAGATCGAGGACGTCGTCGGCGACCCTGACGACGTACTCGCAGGCCTCGTCCTTCGAGTCGACAGTCAGCAGGTGACTGGTCGCCTCGTGGAGCGCGCTCAGTGCCTCCCGATACTGGACGCGCTCGGTGACGTCCCGGAAGGCGACAGAGAGCCCGGTTGCGGAGGGATAGACGTTGATCTCCATCCAGATCCCGAGCGACTCCGAGTTGTGTTCCCAGGAGAGCGACTCCTGGTGCTCCATCGCCGTCTCGAAGCGCTCGAACAGCTCCGAGCGGAACCCGTGGGGGAACAGCTCCCGGACGTCCTCGCCGAGCAGTTCCGACCGCGAGTAGCCAAGCAGCTCCGCGGCCCGGCTGTTGACGTAGGTGAACCGCCAGTCCGAATCGAGCGCGTAGAACGCGTCGCTGACTCGTTCGAGCGACTCGGCGAGCTCGCGCTCGACTCGGTAGTAGCGAGTCACGTCCCGGATCGAGGCGATCACCCCGTCGACGACCGGGTCCGCGAGGTGGTTCGCGAACGCCGTCTCGTGGACGCGCCAGGACCCGTCCCGGCGGTAGCGGTAAGTGACGGTTCGACTCGCGCCCGGCGGATCGTCGAGGACGGCGTCGAACGCGTCGGCGACGGCCGGCCTGTCCTCAGGGTGGATCGCCCCGAGGACGTCCTCGCCGTCGAGTGCGGTCGCCTCGAAGCCGAGGACGTCCTCGAGACTGGAGCCGGCGTCGGTGATCCGTCCGGCGTCGTCGACGACGATCACGAGGTCCGAGGAGCGCTCGAGCAGCGACCGGTACCGCGCCTCGTCGCAGTCGGTCGACGCGACCGCAAGCCCCAGCCGTCGGGCGAGAAGCGCGGCTCGGTCGCTCGCCCGCGCGTCGACGACGTCGGTCGCGCCGTCGGCCAGGATCGCTTCGACATCGGCCTCGCGGACGTCCTCGACGGCGCAGACGACCGGGAGCCGGCCGTCGACCTCCCGGAGGACGGTTCGATCGTCGGTCAGCACGCAGTCCGCGGCGGCGAGTCGCTCGGGATCGAGATCGCGGGACGGGTCGGTATCGACGAGGACCGCAGAACGGTCCTCGAGGACGGTCGCCGCGCGCTCGATCCAGGGCGCCGAGCCGACGACGAGCACGCGAACCGCCCCCACCCCCGCAGCCTCGAGTCCGGAATCCATACCCTCGATGGGATCGGCGCAGGGAAAAACGTCGCGACGGTTCACCCGGTGGTTCAGTAGCCGATCGGCGTCCCGTCCTTTCGGGGTTCGGTCGCGCCCGACAGCGTTTCCCCGTTTCGGCGGACGGCCTGGGCCCCGCCGAACATCACGGGCGGGAGGACGCCGACGTCGTGGCCCTTTCGGGCGAGCTTCGCGGCGCCGGGCAGTCGTTCCTCGATCCCGAGGCTGCCGTCCTCGCGGTAGCGCCAGCGGGGGCGATCCAGGGCCTCCTGCAGGTCCATCCCGTAGTCGACGAGATTCGAGAGCACCTGGACGTGGCCCTGGGGCTGCATGTAGCCGCCCATGACGCCGAAGGCGAGCCAGTCGTCCTCGTCGAGCTTCGCGATCGCCGGAACCAGCGTGTGGAACGGCCGCTTGCCGGGTTCGAGGCTGTTCGGGTGGTCGGGATCGAGCGAGAACGACGCGCCGCGGTTCTGGAGCGCGATTCCGGTGTCGCCCGCGACCAGTCCGCTGCCGAAGCCGGCAAAGCGGGAGTTGATGTAGGAGACGAGGTTGCCCTCCTCGTCGCCGACCGTGAGCAGGACGGTGTCGGCGTCCTCGGCCGCCCGCGTCGGGACGCCAACCTCGGGGTCCTGGATCGGCGTATCGCCGATCGCGTCGGCCCGTTCGCGGGCGTACTCCTTCGAGGCCAGCGGCGGGATCTCCTCGAACTCGGGGTCGGTGACGTAGTGGTGACCGTCGACGAACGCCAGCTTCATCGCCTCCGCGAAGGCGTGGACCCGCTCTGGCGAGTCGTACTCGTGCTCGCCAGCACCGATCTCCTCGGCGATGTTCAGCGCCTCGAGCGCGACCAGCCCCTGGTTGTTCGGCGGGAGTTCGTACACCTCGGTTCCATTATAGGTCGTGCTGACGGGCTCGACGAACTCCGGCGAGAACTCGGCGAGGTCCTCGTGGGTCATGAAGCCGCCCGCGGACTGGATCTCCTCGACGATCGCGTCGGCGATCTCGCCCTCGTAGAAGGCGTCGGCGCCCTCCTCGGAGATCTGCCGGAGGGAGTCGCCCAGCCGCGGCAGCGTGACCGTCTGGCCGACGTCGGGCGCCTTGCCGTCGAAGAGGTACGCCTCGCGTGCGTTCTCGTCGGTGAAGAGCTCCTCGGCACCCTGCCAGTGGTCCGCGATGATCGGCGAGACGGGGTAGCCCTCCGTCGCGTAGCCGATTGCGGGCTCGAGGGCTTCCGCGAGCGAGAGCGTGCCCAGCTCCTCGATCGTCGCCTCCCACCCCCGGGCTGTCCCGGGCACGGTCACGGCGTGTGGTCCGAGGAACGGCATCTCCAGCTCGTCGCCGCCGGCGTCGCCGTCGACGGCGTACCCTCGCGACTCGGGATAATACTGCGAGACGTCGTCGGCGTCCTCGAGGGCGCCTCTGACGTTCTCGATCGTCGCCTCGGCGGGCGCGGGCCCACAGGAGCGCATCGCGCCAACCTCGCCATCGGCGGTGCGGTACAGCGCGAAGACGTCCCCGCCAAGTCCCGTCGAGGTGGGCTCGACGACGTTGAGCGCGGCCGCGGTCGCGACCGCCGCGTCGAAGGCGTTCCCGCCATCCCGCAGGATCGACAGCCCAGCCTCCGCGGCGAGGGGCTGGCTCGTCGCGACCATGCCCCGGTTGGCGTAGGCCGTCGAGCGTCTCGAGTCGAATCGGTCCGGATCGGCTGTGCCGTCCATACGCATGGACGGAGGGACGGCGATAAAAATCCTGTCGGGATCGGCGTCGTCCCGTGCGGGCGATCAGACGATCGTCACGGGAACGCTCGCACGCTTCGCGACGGTCTGGCAAACGCTCCCGGTACCGAGCCGGCTTGCACTGCCGTCTCGGGAGCCGAGGACGAGGTGGTCGACGTCGGCCTCGGCCGCGTAGTCGACGATCGCTCCCGGCGCCCGGCCGTCCTCGAGGACGGTCCGGACCTCGCGGCCCCGGTCCGCAGCGAGCGACGTCACCTCCTCGAGCAGGGCCGCGCCGCGCTCGCGGCCGGCCCGGGCGAACTCCACGTACCGGTCGCCCGACCCGCCCGTCGCGTCGGCGTAGATGTGCGGATGGGTCGGGTCGAAGACGTGGAGGACGGTGATCGTCGCGTCGGGGTACTCGGCGAGCGCGTACTCGAAGGCCGCCCGCGAGGCCTCGGTGTCGTCGACCGCGACGAGAACGTGCCGACTCATACGCGCCGTTCGGGGTTGTCACTCAAGGCTCGCTCGCTTCCACGTGAAAGCATCCCACGGGAACGCACGACGGGACGGTGGTCGGCTACTCGACGAGCGGTTCGTGGGTCGCCCGGTAGCCGTCGCCGTCCGCGAGCGGGTCGAGCCCGCTGACCTCCCGGAAGCGGATCTCGCGTTCCATCTTCGTCATCACGGGCGTGTCGTAGTACGCGGCCTCGTAGGACGGCTCGTCGCCCTCGCGGCGTCGCTGGGCGACGAACTCCCGGTGGCGCTCGAGGCGTCGCCGCCCGATCGCCCGCGATAGCTCGGGGACGTCCGCGACGCGGTCGGCGAAGACCTTGCGGAAGGCGTCCTCGAGTTCGTACCCGATCGAGTTTCGCCCGGCACACAGCGCCGCAAGCGAGGTCGTCCCGGTTCCCCAGAACGGATCGAGGACGGTGTCGCCGTAGGTCGAGTACATACAGAGCAGCCGGTAGGGGATCTCGAGGGGGTAGGCCGCCGAGCGCTCCCGGAGCTCCTCGTGGTCGTCCCCGAGCGCCTGTAGCTCGCCCCGGACCTCGGTCCAGACGTCGGTGAACCAGCGGTTTCGCTCCTCCCAGAAGTAGGCGGCCTCGTACCGGCGGTCGGCACCGGGCTCGAACGAGCGGCTCTCACCGCCGTTGCGGAAGATCAGGACGTACTCGTGTTCGAGCGTGACGTAGGCGTTTGGCGGGATCATCCCGCTGCCCATGAACTTCGCCGCGCTGTTTGCGGGCTTGCGCCAGAGGACGTCCGGCAACGGATCGAACCCACGGGCCTCGAAGGCCTCGAGCACGCGGGCGTGGTTGGGGTAGACCCGGAAGCTCCCGTCGAGCGTGCGGGTCGCGTCGCCGACGTTGATACAGGCGATGCCGCCGTCGACGAGGACGCGCTCGAGCTCGTCCCAGACGGCCTCGAGCTGGGCGTGCATCGCCTCGAAAGCGGCCCGGCCGTCGCCGTCCTCGAGGGCCGTCCCGATCGCGGGATCGAGCTCGGTGAACAGCTCGTCCCACATCTCGATCATCGGATACGGCGGGGAGGTGACGACGAGTTCGACGGAGTCGTCGTCGACCGCCGAGAGCTCGCGGGCGTCGCCGACGACGACGCGGTGGGTCGTCTCCATCGAGTGGAGTGTGTCGGCGTCGCCCCCTTAGCTCCTTCGTCGAGCGCCGCCGCTGAAGGAACGAAAAGCGAAAGAACGGAACGGCTTACTCCTCGTCGGCGTCGCCGGCCTCGGCCTCGAGCCCGTCGTCCTCCTCGTCCTCGTCGTCGGCGTCGATCTCGGTCGCCGGCTCGAACTCCTCGATCGGCTCCCACTCCTCCTCGTCGCCGCCGCCGAGCCGACGGCGCAACACGGCGAGACCGATCAGGAGACCGGCCGCAAGCACCAGCCGACCCAGCCAGCCCGAGGAGCTGCCGTCCGCGGGCTCCTCGTCGGTTTCGGTCTCGGCCTCGACCGCTTCGGCCTCGGCGTCTTCCGCTTCGAGTTCCGCCTCGCTCTCTGTCTCGTCCTCGTCACCACCCGTCACGTCCTCGATGATCTCGGGCTCCTCGACGTCCTCCAGCGAGACGTCCCCGACGTCGGTGGACTCGCGGCCGGCAAGGTAGCCGATCGCAGCGCCGACACCGACGAGCGCGCCCGCGATCGGAAGGTTTCGCGAGCCGCCCTCGCTGTCGCCGCCCTCGGATTCCTCGACGGCCTCGAGGATCGGATCCCGCATCGAGGACTCGAGTCCCTGTCCGACGAGTTCCTTGACGACGAGTTCCGACAGCGTCTGCTCGGATTCGGTCTCTTCCATACACCGGCCATTGACATCCCGATACATAGGTTTATCCAACGGGACACTCTCCCGTGAGGGATACTAACTCACCACAAGGAGAGACGCTTGCCGGCTATGTGGCGCTCGACCGAACAGTTTCGGACACCGGTTCGGGGGCGAAAACCGGATAACCGTCACATAACAAAACGGCTATACTCGGACGGAGAGGTATGAGCACGCTCCGACAGCCGGGCGCCTTTGGACGGCCGACGCGTCGCCACGTCTTCGACGCCGTCGCCGCTGTCTCGGCGGGTGCCGTCGAGGCCGCTTCGGTCGGCCTCTGGTTCGCCCTGGTTGCCGGCTCGCGGACGACGACGACGGCGCTCGTCGGCGCCGCCGTCCTCGTCGTCGGAATCCTCCTTCGAACGCGGATCGTCGCCGCGGCCGTCGACGGCTGGCGGCTCCGTCACGCCCCCCGGCGAGTCGGGCTTGCGCTCGCGCTTGCAGCGGGCTGGATCTGCTGGCTGCTGCTGGCCGAAACCGTCGGCTCACCGGCAGGGGCGATCGTCGCGACGGCGCTGCTCGGTGCAGGAGTTGCCGCCCAGTTCGAACTTGAGGGTGCGACCTGTCGGCCGCGGTCGGCCGACGGGGATCGCCTGGCGTCGATCGTTCCGGGACTACTGCTCGCACTCGGCGCGGGAGGGCTGCTCTGGGCGAACTGGGCTGCCGGATGGACGATCGTCTCGCCGCCGCTCCCGCTCGGCGTGACGACGGTCGTCGTCCGGATCGAGGCCGTTCAGCTCGGCCTGCTCGGGTTCGCCGTCCTCGCGGTAGCCGCCCACCGACTGCGGCTGGGACGGCTCCGCGGCTGATCGATCTTCGACACGCGATGCCGATTGCGCACATTTATCCAGATCAAACACCTAGTACGGGTGAAACGCGACTCGACGACTCCTTTCGGGACACACCCATGATAGAGACAGCATCGTTCGGCGGCGTCGTCGCGGCCGGGTTCGTCCTCGTCGCGGTCTTCGTGTACTGGTTCCTCCACCGCACCCGCGGATCGGACGCGGCGTCGCAGTCGACGGCGAGTGCCGACACGGAAACTGGGGGGTCGCGACTGCCGTTCCTCGAGCGAGCCGACGATTCCTCGTCCGGGCCGATCGATCCACAGATTCTCCTCCCCGTTCCGAACGACGCCGAAACCGGCTGTCGACTCACGGCCATCGCGTGTGCGCTCAAACACCGCTACGGCGACGAACCGCTCCGCCTCCTCCGGATCGAGGACGGGACGGCTCCCGACGCCGACGCGTTCGCCGAGCGACTCGACGAACGGGAAACCGCGACCAACACCGCGATCCGGTCCGAGACGATCGACGACGAGGACGTCACCGACGCGATCGTTCGGGCCGCGCCGGAGCCGAACACCGATCTGGTCGTGGCGACGTGGACGGCGACCGACGGCGCCGCAAGCGAGGGTGTCGTCGACGGGATCGTCTCGCGAACACCGCTGCCGATCTACCGGTTCCGGCTCGCGCGGTCCCCGGACGAACTCGCGCGGCTCCGGGTCGTGCTGCCGCGCCACGTCGACCACCACGAGGGGTTCTACGAGGGGATCTACAACGTCAAGCAGCTGGCGGACAACCTCGGACTCCCGATCACGGTCTACGTCTTCGAGCAAACCGTCGACCACTACCGGACACTCTTCGATCTCGTCGAGATCGACGTGCTGGCCGAGTTCCGGTCGGTCGACTCCTGGGCGGTGCTGGAGTCGAAGCTCCGGACCGACGGCGAGCCCGACGATCTCCTCCTGGCGCTTGCGGTTCGGGAAGATGAGATCGGCTGGGACCCCGAGCTCCCGACCGTCGGCGACCGGTTCGCCGAGCTGCCGCCCCGATCGCTCGGGCTGTGGTACCTCCGAAAGGACGAACCGGCCTACGACGAGCGCTTCCTGCGGACCGAATCGTAGTCTGGACGGTCGACGGCGAGTGCCGCGCCGCCAGCCGACATGTTCCGACGACGCGATCGAACGGCGCCGAGATCGAACGGTAGAAAAGTCACGACCGTCTCGGGCGGATATGGAGGTTCTCGGCCGGCTGCTTGCGATGCTCGCGGTGTTGTTGGTCGGGACCGGGCTCAGGTCCTCGGGCGCATTGAACGACGCCAGAACCGCACGGCTCAACGCGACGGCCTACTACGTCGCCCTCCCGGCGCTCGTCTTCGTCGCGACCTACGATCAGTCGATCGGCGACCTGCTCTCGACGGAGCTGTTCGTCGGCTCGCTGGCCGTCCTCTTCGCGACGGGCGCGATCGCCTGGATCGCCTACCGGAACCGGCTCTCAAACGACCGCCGGAGTGTCGCCATCATCCAGTCGTACCACTCGAATCTCGGCTACCTCGGGCTACCGCTGGTGGCCGCGACCTTCGACACGCAGGTCACCGCGATCGCGAGCGTGATCCTTGGGTTCGTGACGCTCGTCCAGCTCCCGCTGACGATCGTCGTCCTCAGTGCGTTCGGCGCGGCCGAAGCAGCGATCGGACGCGAGCTCGCCGCCCTCGCGAAAAATCCCGTGTTGCTCGCACTGATCGCCGGGCTCACGGTGGGCTCGATCGGCGTCACGTTCCCGGGCGGCGTCGTCGTCGGGCTCGACGCGCTGGGCTCGCTCGCGCTCCCGCTGGCGCTTTTGTGTGTCGGCGCCGCCCTCCAGATCGACGCCGACGCGGTCGATTTCGAGGCCGTCGGCTCGGTCGTCGCGCTGAAGCTCTGCTGTATGCCGCTTCTGGCCTGGGTGGTGTTCTCCGCGCTCTCGGTCGACCGGGCCACCTTCACCGCGGGCGTCGTGATGCTCGGGATGCCGACCGCGGTGTCGACGTACGTCTACGCGAACGAGCTGGGCGGGGACGCCGAGTTCGCCTCGCTGAACGTCTTCGCGACCACGGTCGCCTCCGTCGCCAGCCTGTTCGTGCTCATCACGCTGCTGGGCTGAGCGCGGCTGGACTGTGTCCTCGCGGCGCCGCGAGACGACGGCTACCCCAGTGGCGTCGGCACGTCCGCGGCGTCCTCGGCCAGGGACGGCCGCGCGAGGACGACGTTGACCACCGCACCGAGAAGGATCAGGATCCCGGCGAAATAGAGCCAGGTGACGAAGAGGATGACGACGCCGATCGCGCCGTAGGCGGCGTACTGGCCGGCGTTCGCGGCGTAGAGCTGAAATCCGACCTGCAGGATCGTCCAGCCGACGGCGGCGACGACCGTCCCGGGGAGGATCTCCCGTACCGTGACCGAGATCGGCGGCAACACGTAGTAGATCGGCAGAAAGACCAGAACCAGTCCGACCAGCAGCGTGATCCAGCTCGTGAGCCCGGCCAGCGGGATCACGTCCGCGGCGATCCCCAGCATCGCCCCGATGACGATCATCAACGCGAGCGCGCCGGTCCCGGCCAGGATCACGGTGATCCCGTCCCGAAGCTCGTCGAGAAACGTGTTCTCGGCGGCCTCACCGTAGACCATGTCGAACGCACGGCTGAGGCCGCGAAAGACCTTGAGCGCACCCCAGGCGGCGACCGCCAGCGCGACGACCGTCGCCTGACTGCGCCCCGACTCGGTCGCCAGCGCCTCCGCGACCAGCTCCTCGCCGGCCGGCGGCAGGAAATCCCCGGTGACGAGCACCAGCCGCTCGGCCACGTCCTCGCCGCCGAGCAAGGAGCCGACGACCAGCGCGAGCAACACCATCGGGATCAGCGAGACGAACGCGTAGTAGGCGAAGCCGGCCGCGAGAAAGGTGATCTCCCGATCCTGTGCCGTCCGATAGATCGAGAGCAGCGTCGTCGACAGCCGCGTCGTATCCATACCCGTAGTACGGACGGCGGCGCCAAGAGTGTAGGACCTCTCGGCTACCACTCGTGACAGAAGTTATGCGTCGCGAACACCTGGCCGTCGTCCGCGACGTAGACGCCGACGCCGCCGCGGTCCCAGCCGTGGGGGACGTTCTCCTCGAGGATCGCCTCGCGGTGGTCCGTGGAGTTCATCCACTGGTTGACCAGCCCCTCCGCGAGCCCCTCCGCGGTCTGGTGTTCGACAGTACCGTCGTCGCCGGACTGCTCGACCGGTCTGTCGACCCAGGTCATCGCGATGTTCTCGCCGTACCCCTGACAGTAGTCCTCGACGTCACTGAACCGGTCGTAGGGCTGCTCGCCGTCGGGGTTCGTGTGCGCGAAGTACTCCCGATCGGCCATGTCGGCGCTGTGGGCCCGCGAGACAGACGCGACGGTCCCGTCCCAGTCGATGGCCTCGAGGTCGTGGTCGGCACGGCGGTCGTTGACCTCGGCGTGGACGAACTCTTCGACGTCCTCGGAGACGACCGTCTCGACGTCAGTTTCGTAGCTCGACTCGTTCGGATCGTCCGGATCTGTCACCTCGGGATCGTCCTCGCCGGTCGGCGGCGGGTCGGAACTAGGTGAGGGCTGCGTTCCGACCTCGATCTCGTCGACGTCGTCGAACTCGTCGATCTCGTCGACCAGCGCGGGACCGTAGGTCGCGCCGGCCAGCGCGATCGCACCGACCAGCGCCACGAGGACGACCAGTCTGAGGAGGCCGCGCAGCAGTCCCCGGTCGGCGTCGGCTCCGTCCGGGCCCGGACGCGCGGGAGGGCGAGTGTTCATCGTTCCTAGGCAAGCGATTGGGAACCAAGAGTGTCGCGGTTGCACACATCCTGTAAGGCGGTCCTACTCCGCTCCGAACAGCGTCTCGTGGAAGGCGATCACCAGTCCCGGCACGACGGCCATGAAGATATGTTCCTCGATGGGGATGCCGGCGACCTCGATCCCGGTCCGGAGCTTGATATCGAAGACGCCGACCGCGAGCGTGTACCGGTCCCAGACGTACGCGATGGGGTACAGTGCGAGGATCGTCGCCCCTGCTCGCCGGAGCGCGTTCGCTCGGCGAAGGAGCAAGAACGCGATCGCACCCCAGAACAGTTCCGTCGCGAGATACGTGTACCGACCGAAGGCGCTGATATCGGGCACCATACGACGGCTACGGAACCGTTATCAAAAAATAATGGCCCTGATCCCAGCCGGCAGCACCGTGCAGTACGTTAAATACGCCGGCGTGAGTAGATCGACCCAGAACGATGAATATCGCTGATATCGCGACGAAGGAGTTTATCGAAGTCGACGTTGGCAAACGGATGGGCAAGGTCCGTTCGACGTTCGAGGACGGCAATCCCAAGGGGATCATCGTCACCGACGACGGGGAGTACGAGGGCGTACTCAGCGAGCGCGAGGTGCTCCAGTCCCACGTCGAAGACGACGCGAAGGTCGCGGCGCTGATCAAGCCGAGTCGCAACTCGCCGGCGCCGAAGATCGACCGCCAGGAAGACGTCCGCGAAACCGCGCGGATGCTCATCGAGAGCAACTCGAAGGTCGCCCCTGTCTTCGAGAACGACGAGCTCTGGGGTGTTATCACCGACGACGCCATCCTGGAGGCGGTCCTGGAGAACCTCGACGCGCTATCCGTCGAGGACGTCTACACCTCCGACCCCGTAACACTCCAGGAGAAAGACGGAATCGGAAAGGCGATCAACCACCTGCGAGAACACGGCATCTCGCGGCTACCGATTCTCAACGAGAACGGCTTCCTCACGGGCGTCGTCACGACCCACGACATCGCCGACTTCGTCATCCGAGAGAACAACAAGACGACGGTTGGCGACCGGGTCGGCGACACCGACCGGATGCTCGACGTCCCGATCTACGACATCATGAACAGTCCGGTCAGAACGACCTCGCTCGATACCTCCGCCCAGGACGCCGTCGAGACGATGCTCGACGACGACTACGCGGGACTAATGGTCACCCCCGAGGACGACGACCGGGTCGTCATCGGCGTCATCACCAAGACCGACGTCCTGCGGGCGCTTACCTTCACCGAGGAGGAACGCATGGACGTCCAGATCACCAACATCTCGATGCTCGATACGATCACCCGGGAGGGGATCACTGAGAGCATCCAGGACGTTGCCGACAAGTACGCCGACATGCAGGTGATGCACGCCCACGTCCGGTTCACCGAGCACAAAGAGAAACTCCGGGGGACGCCGCTGGTGCAGTGTCAGATCCGCCTGCGGACGAACAAAGGCCAGGTCGCCGGCACCGGCGAGGGGTACGGCGCCGAGAACGCCTTCCGGGTCGCGCTCGATAAGCTCGAGCGCAACGTCTTAGAGCTGAAAGGCGTCACCAGCGACGAGGAGTACCGCGGCCAGCTGCTGCGGAAGCTGAACGAACTGTAGACGCCAGTCACGGCCGTTTTTCGCGCGATTCGACGGAACGGAGCGTTCGCTTCCCGACGAGATCAGCGAAGCCTGTCGCCGTCGTCGGCCTCCAGTCCCGTCTCCGTGATCCGGAACTGGACCGAGTCGCCGACGGGTTTCGAGCGGTGTTTCTCGAGGGTCGCCCGTCGGTTCCCGCCGCGGAACCGCTCGATCCGTAGCACCGACCCCGTCCAGTGCTCCAGGGTGTTCCCACCGAGCGGACGCGTTCGATCGGCGTCGGGATCCGAGAAGACCTGGTTCGTGAGCACGACCGCCAGATCGTGTTTGCGAGCCAGCGAGAGGAGATGGGTGACCTGACGGGCGACGCCCCGAAGCGCCTCGCCGTCGTCGCCCTCGCCGGTGCGCTCGAGGCGGTAGAACCCGGTGGCGCTGTCCAGGACGATCAGCGAGGCCCGGTCGGCGAACTCCTCGGTGTCCCGGACCGCCTCCTCCTGCTGGTCGAAATCCAGCGCCTCCTCGATGACGATCCGGGAGGCGACGCGCTCGACGTCCTCGGGGTCGTCGACCCGCGCGGAGAGAAGTTGCTCGAAGCGATCGACCGAGAGCCCCTCGGTGTCGATGTAGACGGCGGTCCCGTCGGCGACGGCGGTTTCGACCGCGGCCGACAGCGCGAGGTTCGTCTTGCCCGCGGCCGGCGGCCCGTACAGCTGCGTGACGGTTCCCCGTTCGAATCCGCCGCCGAGCAGCTCATCGATGGGTCCACAGCCCGTCGGAATCGCCTCGTCGTTCACGGGCGATATTGCTCGCCATCCCGCAAAAACCCCCTGAAATCCGCCGTGGCGCCGACGCAGTTCGCGTACGTTTATTCGAATTGGGAGCGAAGGGCGACCGTGATCGTCGTCGCCACGTCAGACTTCGAGGTGTACCACGGCGTCGTCAACGAGCTGCGCGAGCGCGGCGCCGCGTTCACGACCGTCGAACCCGACGACTCGCTCCCCGAGGAGACGACGGTCGTCGTCACGGACGAGTCACACGCTGACGCGTTCCCGGACGTGACGACGGTCGTCGCCGCTCCCGACGGCTCGCGGCGGGCGGTCGATCAGGCGCTGACGACGGCCCGCGGAGAGGGCGGACGAACGATCGTCGGCGTCGATCCCGGTCGGAAGCCGGGGATCGCCGTGCTGGCCGGCGAGATGGTCGTCGCCGCGTTCCAGGTTCCGCTCGCCGAAGCGGTCGACGTCATCCAGCAGGAGGTCGCCGAGGCGTCCTCGCCGGTCGTGCGGATCGGGGACGGCTCCCGGCTCCAGAGCTCGACGCTGGTCAACGACCTCGAGGACGTCCGGGTCGAGCTCGTCGACGAAACTGGGACGACACCGTACCTCGGGACGGGCTCGCGAGGGATGGGGGACGTGCTGGCCGCGGTCAACATCGCTCGCCTCGAGGGCGAACCGATCGAGACCCGTGAGATCGAACCGACCGCGGGTGAGCTTCAGATGATCAAGGACCGAGCGCGCGAGCGAAGCGAGACCAACCGGGCGATCGACGAGCGGCTGGCACGGCGGGTCGCCGCGGGCGAGCTGACGATCGAGGAGGCGCTGGCGGAACACCGCGACGGGACGGACGACGAGTCCGACTCCTAAGTGGATCACCCGCGTTCATTCCGAGCGGTTCAGCGGCTTTCTCGGCTCAGCGTCTTTCTCCGGGATTTGTGGGCTGTTCAGCGGTTTCTCCGAGGTTCGGACTACCATATTCTCCCCCCAACCAACAGTCAAGTTAAACTGTAAGTTCAAAATTCCATAACAGTAATATAGTTGGAAGATATGAAAGTGTGTATGGGTGAATGGAACCGACGATCGGTGATGGTCTCGAGTGCCGCCCTCGCAACCGGAACCGCTCTCGCCGCAGCCGGAACGAGTAGCGCGAACGACTCCCCCGCCGCCTCCGTGCCGACCGAGCCGAGCGGCTGGTCGTCTCACGGCGGGACGATCGGCAACTGTCGGCACGTTCCGGCAACCGACGGGTTCGAGCGGCCCGATACGATCGCCTGGCGGTACGACCACAGTGGCCCGGCCGCAGCCGTCGACGGCGCCGTCTACCTCCAGACCGAGGGCGAGCTCCACTCACTGGACGCGAGCGACGGCTCTCGGCGCTGGATCGCCGACGGGATCGACGCCGCCGGAACGCCCGCGGTCGTCGGCGGGGTCGTCTACGTCGCTGGCGAGGGAGTCACCGCGTTCGACGCCGAAACCGGCGATCGGCACTGGAACGTGTCGTTCGACGGTGCAAAAGCGGTCTCCGCTCCCGTCGTCGCCAACGGGACGGTCTACACGAGCGCCGACGGAACGCTCCGGGCGCTCGACGCCGAAACCGGCGACCGCCGCTGGGAGCGCGAGACCGTCGACGTGGCCTTCGACGGCGAGAGCGAGACCGGGCCCGGCGAGGTCGCGTACGGCTTTCACTCGAGCGACGGCACGGTCGCCGTCGCCGACGACACCGTCTGGGCGCTGCTCGACGAGGAGCGAACCGAAGACGGGGCAGACGCCGACGCGGTCGCCGCGCTCGATCCGGCGACGGGCGAGGTTCTGGGGGCGACCCACCTGTCGTCGGGACGGATCGCGAGCGGGCTGGCCGCGACCGAGGACGCCCTGTTCGTCGAGACGCCCAGCGAGGAGGGGGTCGTCGTCCTCGACCCCGGCTCACGGGAGGTCGTCGACACCGTCAGCGACGCCTTCGACAGCGCGGCGGTCGGCGGGACCGCGGTGACCCACGGTCGACACACCCTCTCGAGCACCGGGGCCGACGCGCCCTGGAACGACCGGGAGACCCACGCGTACGGGAAGCCGACGATCGTCGGCGATCTCGTGGTCGTCGCCCACAGCCGCTGTGGCCGCTCCTCGCCCGACGAGCTCGTCGGGTTCGACCTCGAGGACGGCAGCGAGCGCTGGACGTTCGCGTTCGACGACCGCCACTGGTGTGACGGGTTCCCGATCGACGCGGTCGTCGAGGGCGAGACGATCTACGTCGACAGGGACGGTCAGCTAACGGCCGTTCGACCGTCGTAGTCGGTTACGACGGCTGCTCGGGATCGGTCTCCATCGAAGAAACATACGTACTTCTATCCTCCGCGATCGTAGACGACGTATGAACGGAGCCGCGCCCGACCGTACCGCCGAGCTCGCACTTCTGCTGGAGGTCGCGGGCACGCCGAAACCCGGGAACGTCGATCGCCACCGGGATCTCGAGGACCTGCGTTTCGAACACTTCCTCGCGGGGGCCGTCGGCGCCCGCGACGGGCTCGAGCTGGCCGCCTCGGGGGCGGCCGTCGGCCCTGCCTTCGAGCGGGCCGTCGAGGGGATGGCCACCCAGGAGGGCGGCAACACCCAGTTCGGCGCGTTGTTGTTGCTCGTCCCGCTGGTGCGGGCCGCCCGCAACGAACTCTCCCAGCCCGTCGTCGAGAGCGTCCTCGAGGGAACGACCGTCGCCGACGCGGCCGCCTTCTACCGGGCGTTCGAGCACGTCGACGTCTTCGTCGCCGACCCGCCCGCGGAGCTGGCCCCGCTCGACGTCCGCCGCGGCGCCGACGCGATCCCCGTCCTCGAGGAGCGTGGACTCACTCTGCTCGACGTGATGGACCGCAGCGTTCCGGGCGACGACGTCGCCCGCGAGTGGGTCACCGCGTTCGAGCGCTCGTTCGCCGCCGCCGAGGCACTCGCCGCGGCCGACGGGCCCGTCCCCGAGCGAACCGCCGCCGTCTTCCTCTCCCTGCTGGCCGAGCGCCCCGACACCCTCGTCGCCGATCGGTGCGGTGAGTCGGTCGCGGCCGAAGTGACCGAGCGCGCCGCCACGCTGGTCGAGCGCGACGCCCTCGAAACTGATCGCGACGCCGTCGAGGCGTTCGCCGACGAGCTCGTCGGTCGGGGCATCAATCCCGGAACGACGGCCGACGTCACCGCCGCCGGACTGTTCATCGCCCTCGAGCACGAAACGGTCGAGCTATGAGCGACGATTCACGGCCGGACGGCGATCGAACCGCCGACGTCGAGTGGCCCGTCGAACTCGCCGGCGTCACCGAGTCCGTCGTGACGACGCTTGGCCCCAACGACCGGTGGAACGCCGCCCCGCTCGGACTGTTCGCCGCCGAGGACGAGGACGCAGTTACCGCCACGACATGGGGCAACACCAGAACCCGACGGAACTTCCACCGCCAGGGCGAGGGGTACGTCCAGTTCACCGTCGACCCCGTCGTCTTCGCCGACGCCGCCCTCTCGATCGTCGAGTTCGACGAGCCCGTCCTCGAATCGGCCGACGCCTGGGTGCGAGTCGAGGTCGAACGGATCGAGGCGGGAACCGAGGACGGCACCCGCCGGGAGAAGTGGGCGCTTCGCCCCGTCGAGTCGCAGGTCGTCAACGAGCGGGTGACGACGATCGATCGCGGATTCGGTGCGGTGATCGAGGCGACCGTGGCCGCCTCACGGCTCGACGTTCCCGGGTACGACACCGAACGGCTCCGGGATCGCCTCGAGTACTACGCCTCGGTCGTCGAGCGTGCGGGGAGTCCTCGGGAGCGGGCGGCTCTCGAGCGCGTCCGGGACTACACCGACTGGTAGCCCGGCGGCGAAGAACGAATGGCTTTAGGGCGCGCTCCGAAAACCCATCGGTATGGCAATCAAACCGGCCTACGTCAAGAAGACCGGGAACCTCCTCCTGGAGCGGTACCCGGAGGCGTTCACGACCGACTTCGAGCAGAACAAAGACAGCGTCACGAAGCTGACAAACGTCGAGTCCAAGGGCGTTCGCAACCGGATCGCCGGCTACGTTACGCGGAAGAAAAGCGGCGAAGTGCCGGCGTAGTTCGAGTTCTCGCTCACGTTCGTCTCCGAAAGAACGCAACCCGATAGCGACGGGTTCGGTGCGTCGAAGTCGTCGAACGTCGTTCTGACGGGGAGTCAGTGTCCCTGATCGTCACCGAAGCCGGGGTCCATGTAGACCGCGGCGACGAACGCGACGAGAGCGAAAAAGAGCCCGAAGAAAAGACCGACAGTTCCGGTGATGATCGAGAGGTCACCGGCCAGCGGAAGGCTCATCTCCTGGTACCCCATGACACCGAAGGCGACTCCGAGCACGAGCGCCAGCGCGGCGATCACCGTCGCGCCGGTGCTAAACCGCGTCTCGAACAGGCCGCTCAGGCCGGCAGTCGAGTTCGTCATCGGAACCACCCCGAACGAGGCTGCTGGAGCAGGCTGCTCCCGGTGGCAGCCGGATCGATACCTGAACCGCATCGGTCCTGGTGGAAGCGCATCGGTCGATACCATCCACTCCGTTTTCTTAACCTCTTCTATGCAGTCCGCTGTGGACCGACAGCGCTCGGTCGAGTATCGCCGTCCGCAGCAGTCGCGCGAATCCAAACCGTTTTGCGCACACAACCCCGAGCAACGGGAAAATGGCAGTACGAGTAGGCGTACTTGGCGCAACCGGAGCCGTCGGACAGCGACTGATCCAGCTTCTCGACCCCCACCCGGAGTTCGAGATCGCCGCCCTCACGGCGAGCGACTCCAGTGCGGGCAAGACGTACCGACAGGCCGCGAAGTGGCGCGTCGAGGGTCCGATCCCCGACGACGTCGCGGAGACGACCGTCTCGGCAACCGACCCCGACGAGGTCCCCGATGACGTCGACCTGCTGTTCTCGTCGCTCCCCTCGAGCGTCGGCGCGGAGGTCGAGCCCGACTTCTGCGAGGCGGGCTACGTCATGTCCTCGAACTCCTCGAACGCACGGATGGCCGACGACGTTCCGCTCGTAATCCCGGAGGTCAACGCCGAACACCTCGATCTGCTCGAGGTCCAGCGCGACGAGCGGGGCTGGGACGGCGCGATGGTCAAAAACCCCAACTGCTCGACGATCACCTTCGTTCCCACGCTGGCCGCGCTCGCGGAGTACGGCCTCGAGTCGGTCCACGTCGCGACGCTGCAGGCGGTTTCGGGCGCGGGCTACGACGGCGTCTCCTCGATGGAGATCATCGACAACGCGATCCCCTACATCGGCAGCGAGGAGGACAAACTCGAGACCGAGTCCCGCAAGCTGCTCGGCGAGTTCGACGGCGCCGAACTCAGCCATAACAGCGTCGAGGTCGCCGCCTCCTGTAACCGAATCCCGACGATCGACGGCCACCTCGAGAACGTCTGGGTCGAGACCGAGGACGACCTTACGCCCGAGGACGCCGCCGACGCGATGGCTTCGTACCCTTCCCTCGAGCTGCCGTCCTCGCCCGACCAGCTCATCCACGTCTTCGACGAGCCCGACCGCCCACAGCCACGCCTCGACCGAACGCTCGGCGACGGGATGGCTATCGCGGCTGGCGGGCTACGCGAGTCGTCGTTCGGGCTCCAGTACAACTGCCTGGCCCACAACACGATCCGCGGCGCCGCGGGTGCGAGCGTTCTGAACGGCGAACTGCTGCTCGAGAACGGCTACCTGTAGGCCGTTACGTCGACTCCTGGGGTAAAGCGACGACGGGCACGGACGCCTCCTTGACGAGTCGCCGCGCGACGTCGCCCGTCAGCAGCTCCGCGAGGCGGTTCCCCTCTCGCGCGTTGAAGACGACGGCGTCGGCGCCCTCCTCGCGGGCGGCCTCGAAGATGCGCTCGACGACGTCGGTGCCGTACAACACCTCCGTCTCGACCGCGGCTGGTGACTCATCGAGGACGTCCCTGATCCGCTCGAAGATATCGGCGGCGTGGTCTTCGCGTTGTTCCATCGGGGCCTTGTCGATCCCGCCGCCCGATTTCTCGACCACGTTGACCGCGACGACGGTGCTTGCCGGAGCGAGATGGGGCTCGAGCGCCCTGGCGGTTCGCTCGCCGTCGTCCGGATCGGCCGCGGGAACGACCACCGTCCCGTCGATGGTAAGCGTCACCGGCCGCCACCTCGGTTCGGACGAGCCGTGGCAACTCGAGGCGAGCGCGCTGGGCGAGCCATCGCTAGTGGTACCATGGTTCAACGTGGTTCGCCGCGGGGAAAAAGGTACAGTCGGACCGCGCGGGGATCAGGGAACGACCTGGTTGCGAAGCTCGTCGCTTCCCTCGTCGAACCGACGCACGTTCTCGACGACGATATCGGCCAGACGCTCGTAGTAACGGGGCGTCTGACCCGCGTTGTGGGGCGTGATCTGGACGTTCCCGAAGTTCCACAGCGGGTGGTCCTCCGGCAGCGGCTCGGGGTCGGTAACGTCGAGCGACGCCCCGCGGATCCAGCCCGAGCGCAGCGCGTCGACGAGCGCGTCGGTGTCGACCACCGGTCCTCGCGCGACGTTGACGATCACGGCCTCCGGATCGAGCGTGATCATCGTCTCCCGGTCGATCAGCCCCCGGGTGAGATCAGTCAGCGGACACGCGAGCACGAGGTAGTCGGTCCGGGCGAGGGCGTCCTCGAACGGCTCGTCCTCGAAGCCGACGACCTCGTCTGTCGGGCCGCCCTTCTCGGGCGTGTAGCGAACACCGATCGTCTCGACGTCGAACGGCTCGAGGCGCTCGGCCGTTGCCCGTCCGATCGCGCCGAGTCCGACGATCGTGACCGTCGACCCCTGAAGCTCGTGGGCCTTGTAGTGGCGCCACTCGCGGCGGCGCTGTCTGCGCTCGGCGACGTGAAACCGACGGGTGAAATGCAAAATCGCACCGAGGACGTGCTCGCCCATGTTCGGCCCGTGGACACCGGACGCGTTGGTCACCGCGACGCCGCGTTCCCGAAGCCGGTCCAGCGGCAGGTGACCCGTTCCCGCGTACGCACAGGCGAACACCTCGAGGTCTGGGGCGGCCTCGAGCAGCTCCTCCTCGAGGGTCATCCCGGTGACAAAACGGGCGTCCTCGATCAGCTCGCGCTCGGCGGTCGGCGTGCGAGCGAGCTCGACGGTCCGATCGGGAAGTCGCTCCCGGAGCGTCTCGGCGTACTGCTCGATCGGCGTTCCGTGGGTCCCCTTGCGCAACACGAGGAGGTCCGTCTCGTCGGGCATGTCAGGTGTCTCGAGCGGTATGGTCAAAAACGTTCAGTTCGCGGGGAGTACCGCCGCGGCAGTCGATCCGAACTTCAGACAGTTTAATACGGGCCGTCCAGTCCCAACGAAGTATGGAACGCGTTGATGTCGCGATCGTCGGCGGCGGGCCCGCGGGCGCCTGTGCGGCGGAACGAGCCGCCGCACACGGCGCCGAGACGGTCCTGTTCGAGCAGGGTGTCCCGCGGGAGGACCGTGACGAGCTCGGTCCAGACTCGACCGACGCGGCCGGGATGCTCGACTACTGGATCGATATCATGGATTTCGACCACCGGGAGATCCCCGACGACGTCATCCATCAGGAGCTCGACGCCACGGAGTTTGTCGGCCCGTCGAGCCGTCTCGAGCTCTCGACCACCGGGATCGACGCCGATTATCCAAGATTCGGCTACACCTTTCACCGCGCCCGGATGGACGACTGGCTCCACGAGCGCGCGAGCGACGCCGGCGCCGACCTGCGGGTCGGAACCGGGGTCAAATCTCTCGAGACCGACCTTCGAGCCGCGAGCCCGAAGGGGCCGACCCACACGCTGACCCTCTCGGACGGCGCCCAGCTCGAAGCCCAGTACGTCGTCCTCGCGGACGGGCCACAGCGACGGATCACCCTCGAGGCGCTGGATCAGTTCACCCCGCCCGGACGGAGCGTCTCGGACCACCTCTCGCCGCCCGAGGCGAACCACATCGCTTACCAGGAGTACCGGGAGTTCCCGCCCGAGCTATTCGAGGAGGACCGACTCAAGTTCTGGTGGGGGTACATGCCCGGTGAGACCGCCTACCCGTGGATGTTTCCCAACGACGGCACCGTCGCCCGCGTCGGCCTGACGATGCCGATCGGGATGGACCTCGAGGACGTCCCGAACCCCGGAGCGTACGCCTTGCTGGAGCCGACCGACGACCAGCTCCCCTCCGGCGCCGAGTACATCCGTCGACTGCTCGAACGCGAGTACGGCGACGAGTACGACGTCGAGGAAGACATCCCGATCGTCGAGGACCGCGGCAAATCCAAGGGAACGGAGACCTATCCGATCTCCTCGACGCGCCCGATCGACTCGCCGGTCGGCGCGAACATCGCCGTCGCCGGCGGGGCGATGGGGACCACCTCGGCGTTCCACGAGGGCGGCTACCACGTTGCCGTCCGAACGGGGAAAATCGCCGGGCGTCTCGCCGCGACCGACTCCCTCGAGAGCTACAACGACGTCTGGAAGCGCGCGATCGGCGACGAGATCGTCCGCAACGTCGCCTTCGCGGATATCGTCGCCGACTACGAACCCGACGACTGGGATCGTGCGTTCGAGATCGTCACCGACATGCAGGGCTCCGGGGACGAGAACGCGATCCTCGAGCGGACCTACTCCGCAGGGATCGGGGCGACGAAGCTGCTCACGGCCTACAAGAAACGCAAGTTCGGCTACCGCGACGGCCGGTACGTCCAGCTCACCGAGGACGAGTACTTCTACTGAGCGACGGCCAATCCGTCGACTCGGTATCACCGCGACGGACCACGGACGATCGGCTCACTCCGTTTCGGAATCCGCCGACGGGCGGAGATCGAGCCCGACGGTAACCAGCGCGCGGTTCGTCTCCGATACCGCGTCCCGTATCTCACCGATCGCCAGCGATCGATTCGCACGAAGCGGACCATCGGTCAACAGGATCGCTCGCAACGACGGGGCGTGATCGTAGCTGATCGCGTGTGCCCGGTCGTACGAATCGAACCCCCGCGGCTGCCACCCGACCCCTTCTTCGAGGACCGTCACCCGGGAGCCGGGAACGACCTGATACGGAGCTATCGCCCCCTCCTCGATCTCGGCTCGTTCGGACGGGCCGTCCTCGCGAGTCGCCCCAGCGGCCGTTCCCGAGCCGCCCGCGAGAAGGCCAGTCGAGAGCGCACCGTACTTGGCGAAGGTTCGTCGCGACATCGATCGCGTGTTGCGCGTGTACATCGCACTCATGTTCGCGGTAACACCACCGAGATCTCCATAACCGTTCGCCAGTCTGGTGCAACGGTGGACGTTTCAACTATCCATTCAGGCCACAGTTTTATTTCCGTCACCGTGGCCCGCTTCCCTGATGTTCTTCCACGAACCGGAGCTCCAGTACGAGGTCACGGTCGAGAACCCGGATCCCCACTTCGCGAAACTGCTCCAGCAGGCTATCGGCGGCCAGGAGGGTGAGATGCGCGTTGCGATGCAGTACATGTTCCAGGCATGGGCCCTCCCCGAAGAGTACGAGGAGTATCGAACCCTCCTGATGGAGACCGCCGTCGAGGAGCTCGGCCACATCGAGATGCTCGCGACGGCCGTCACGAAGAACCTCCGAGGCTCGTCCAAGCAGATGAGCGAGGACGCCGAAGCGGTCGCCTCGACCGCTGCGTCGATGACTGGACAGAATCCGCGTCAGTTCCTCTCGGCGGGCCAGTCGGCGATGCCCGTCGACAGCAACGGCGTTCCGTTCTCCGGGGGCTACGTCGTCGCCTCGGGGAACCTCGCTGGCGACCTCTACGCCAATGTGATGGCCGAAGGGACCGGGCGAACCCTCGCGACCCGCCTCTACGAGTACACCGACGATCCCGGTATGCGAGACATGCTCTCGTATCTCATTGCGCGCGACACGATGCACCAGAACCAGTGGCTCGCCGCTCTCGAATCGCTCGAGAACCCGACTCCGGTACCGGCGAGTTTCCCACAGGAGGAGGAGAATCAGGACGTCAACTACGCGTTCATGTCGACCCGTCGGGAGCAACAACCCGATCCGGAAGCACCCTGGACCCAGGGCGACGCCCCGGACAGCAGAGGCGAGTTCTCCTATCTCGCCGAACAGCCCGGCGACGGCGACGGTGTTCCGCCGGCACCGGATCCGAGCACGTACAACGTTCCCGAAGACGAGTAGGGATCGGTTCCGATAGGGACCGGCCCCTCCATCACCGATACTCGACCCTTCACGCGACGCGTTCGTCTGTAAGACTTAAACGGGCCACGACCCTATTACGACTGCGTGCCTTTAGTCCCCGTCCGAGTGAACCCGTTTCGGGTGCGATGACAGCACGGCGAACCCGGGCACGCGACATTGGATCGACCGCGACGGACCACTCCGTCGCACTCGGGGACGATCGTCCCCCGCCCGGCACGAGGGTTAGCCAGCCGACGCGGCATGCCGCCACGGGATGACGCTGGACGTTAGTGTTCCGGGCGACAGTCGTTCCTTCGACGACCATCTCACCAGCAGCCGCTGTTCTCCCCGAAACCGTTCTGGTTAGTTACCCGACGCAGGCTCCGCGTAGCGCACCGAATCGATCGGCTCCTCGACCGGACCCACGTCGCCATCGAGAACCCGGGCCTGCTTGATCTCTTCGCGTCTCGGTTCGAACCCTGCAGCGCGTGTGACGCTTCCACTTCGAGGATCGAACTCGACGAGTCCGTCCTCGTCAAGTCGCGGAAGGTGATCATGTATTAGTGACGTTCGAACGGGACGACGTGCCGACTCGGAAACCGTCTCCGGAGACTCGCCGCGTTCCCAGGCGGTGATCTGTCTACTTAACGTTTCGATATCCGTATGGCGGGTTTCCAGTAAATAGTACGTCACGTACCGACAGCGCGAGTGGGAGAGAAGACCGGAGGTAGACGGTGTGGTTGGCCGAGTTGCTTTTGACATATTGCGTGGATTACTACCGCTCTCGCATAAGATACAGTCCAAAGATATTGGGAGGTTACGAACAGTCATCGATGGTGAGGATCTTCCTATACGACGTGTTCTCACACCGTATAAATACGGAACGCCCACACAGCGGGCGCTGTGCGGGCGTGAATCAGTATGAGTGGTGGCGGCGAATCGGATTTCCCAGAGGGTCTCCCACTCCAGTACTGACCGAAACGCAGGCGAGCTTATCTTCCGTGTTCGGGATGGGTACGGGAGGCACCTCGCCGCTGTGGCCGCCGTAATGCCGATCGACGGAGTCGAACCGTCGTCAAACCCTAATCGGTCAACGACCGTAATGTACGTGTAGTCCAGTTTGCGTCCGGACCCGTTTCCGGGCACTGTGATCCGAATGCGAATATGAATGTGTGGCTCGATCAGTTAGTGCTCGCGGGCTCAACGCCTCGTTGCCTTGGCGCGTACACCCCGAGTCTATCGATCTCGTCTTCTACGAGTGATCTCGACGGTTCCTCTTTTCCAGGTGGGTTTCGAGCTTAGATGCGTTCAGCTCTTACCCCGTGGTGCGTGGCTGCCCGGCACGTGCTCTTTCGAACAGCCGGTACACCAGTGGCACCCATTCGTAGTTCCTCTCGTACTATACGAACGTTCCCGTCAGGAACCATTACACCCCCAATAGATAGCAGCCGACCTGTCTCACGACGGTCTAAACCCAGCTCACGACCTCCTTTAATAGGCGAACAACCTCACCCTTGCCCGCTTCTGCACGGGCAGGATGGAGGGAACCGACATCGAGGTAGCAAGCCACTCGGTCGATATGTGCTCTTGCGAGTGACGACTCTGTTATCCCTAAGGTAGCTTTTCTGTCAGCAATCTCCCGCATCAAGCAGGATGATTGGTTCGCTAGACCACGCTTTCGCGTCAGCGTCCGTCGTTGTGCCGGACACTGTCAGGCTTCCGTTTGCTCTTGCGCTCTTTCCCGCGTCTCCGACGCGGGTGAGGAAACCTTGGGGCGCGCTCGATATCTTTTCAAGCGCGTACCGCCCCAGTCAAACTGCCCGGCTACCAGTGTCCTCCGCCAGGAGTGAGAGTCGCAGTCACCATCGGGTAGTATTTCAATGCTGGCTCGGTGAGCCGCTAGCGCGGCTACCTGTGTAACGCCTCCTACCTATGCTGCACAATGGCGACCACGTCTCAGTGACAGCCTGCAGTAAAGCTCTATAGGGTCTTCGCTTCCCCTTGGGGGTCTCCAGACTCCGCACTGGAACGTACAGTTCACCGGGCCCAACGTTGGGACAGTGGCGCTCTCGTTGATCCATTCATGCAAGCCGCTACTGAAGCGGCAAGGTACTACGCTACCTTAAGAGGGTCATAGTTACCCCCGCCGTTAACGGGTCCTTCGTCCCCTTGTAAGGGGTGTTCAGATACCCGCACTGGGCAGGATTCAGTGACCGTACGAGTCCTTGCGGATTTGCGGTCACCTATGTTGTTACTAGACAGTCGGAGCGCCCGAGTCACTGCGACCTGCCCCATTGCGGGGCAGGCATCCCTTCTTCCGAAGGTACGGGACTAACTTGCCGAATTCCCTAACGTCGGTTACTCCCGACAGACCTTGGCTTTCGCCGCCATGAGTACCTGTGTCGGATCTCGGTACGGACAGTGTGATCGCCTTTTCACGGGCTCTGGGTTGACCGCTCTTGCGCTATCCAGCCATTCGTTCGCTTCGTGCCATTACGGCTTCCACGAATTTCGACTGTTCGACCGGGCGAAGGCCCGGCAGCGGCGGCCCCAAAGCGTCAGCTTTGAGTTCACACTGGTACAGGAATATTAACCTGTTTCCCTGTTGTCTCATTCGAGTTACGGTGAGACTTAGGACCGACTAACCCTCAGCTGATCAGCATTGCTGAGGAACCCTTACTCGTTCGGCCGTCGGGGGTTCAACCCGACTAACGCTGCTACTATGACCAGGATTATCGTTACTGAACGGTCCACACGACTTCTCAGCCGTGCTTCCACCCGAACAGAACGCCGACCTACGCGATCGCCCCTATGGGGGGCGCGGCCAGGTCTCGGTGGTGGATTTGAGCCCCGATCATTTTGGGCGCCTCAAACCTCGGCCGGTAAGCTGTTACGCTTTTCTTAGAGGGTAGCTGCTTCTAAGCTCACCTCCCGGCTGTCTAGGGCTTGAGACCACCTTCGATCGCACTTAATCCACACTTGGGGACCTTAACCCGGCGCTGGGTTGTCTCCCTTACGGTACACAGGCTTACCCCGCGCACCGATCTCCCCGCGTCGACGGCGTTCGTAAGTTTGGAGTTGGACAGGGGGGCGCACTCCTCTCGGAGTGCGGTCCCCCAATCCGTCGCTCTACCTCACGAACTACCTCGGCGGAGGTGATGCTTCGACATCTTTCGGTCGGAACCAGCTGTGTCCGGATTCGATGGGCCTTTCACCCCTAGACGTAGGTCACGAGAGGGTATTGTAGGACACCAACTCTAACAGACTTCCACGTGCCTTTCGGCACGCTTCATCTTGCCCACGTCTAGATCATCCGGTTTCGGGTCGTGCCCGTTTGACTCCCCGCGCTTGAACACGGCGGCCCTCACGCAAAGCGCTGCGGCCCTGTCGGTTTCCCTACGCCTTCCCTGATGATCAGGTTAGACTCGTCAAACAGGCACACTCCCTGGTTCGTTTTTCAAAACGTACGACGGAACTTCGGCTTCCGCTGCGTCCTACTTGTAGCTCGCGCTACGTTCGTTTTGCAGAGGACCTTCTAAGCCCCGTCGCTCGATCGCCAACTGATTTCACGCCCTATTGCACCTCCCTTCTCGGGGTGCTTTTCAGCGTTCGCTCACGCTACTTGTTCGCTATCGGTCTTGAGGAGTGTTTAGTCTTCGCAGTCGATGCCTGCGAGATTCTCGAGGGATATCCAACCCCCGATACTCTGGAGCTGACTCGTTCCTTACTGCTCGACAGTACGGGACTGTCACCCTGTTTCATGCTCCGTTCCAGGAGACTTCGTGTCGAGTGTCGGGAAGTGATCGTCAGTCCGAACACCACATTGCCCGTAGGGGCTTCGGTTTGGACTGATGTCGCGTTCCTTCGCCAGTACTAACGATATCACGTTGCGTTTTCTTTTCCTGCCGGTACTAAGATGTTTCAATTCCCGGCGTTCCCCATTGCGCGAAGCAATTGCGAGGGGATTCCCATTCGGAGATCCCAAGTTCTTCCCCTCCGTGCGGGTCCCTTGGGCTTATCGCAGCTTGGCACGTCCGTCTTCAGCTCTCAAGCCGAGCGATCCACCAGCTGGCACAGTAGCCACGTTCGTCGGATCAGGGTTGCAAAGCAACCGTGTAGTGACCCGGGAACGGGTCCAGTGGACGCCTGGACTACACGTACACACGGTCTCATCTGCACGCCGGTAGACGGCCGGCCTGCATTAACCCTTCCCAGCCACACTTGCGCGGGCTGGTGCATCGGTTTCGTCTGCGGATTTGATCGAAAGTTCCTGCCCCACTTAAGGGACACGATCTTCGATCGCTTCCGCAATCATGGACCCACAGGGATTCGAACCCTGGGCATCCTCCTTGCAAAGGAGGCACTCTCCCACTGAGCTATGGGCCCACTCTCTACAGGCCGGATGTGGCCCGTAGAGAGCGTAGATGGTGTGAGCCTCGGTAGTTCAAGGGTGCCCGGTCGGCCCGTGATGGGCGCGAACCGAACGTGGACTGCGTGGCGCAACGCGCCACGAGTTTGGTGGGCCACCCCGTCGGGGTGGTCCCGGTCTGTGGAGGTGATCCAGCCGCAGATTCCCCTACGGCTACCTTGTTACGACTTAAGCCCCCTTGCGAAGCCCAGATTCGACCCCCAGAAGGGGCCTCATCCGGACCTCACTCGGGTGCTTTGACGGGCGGTGTGTGCAAGGAGCAGGGACGTATTCACCGCCGTCTTCTGAACGGCGATTACTACCGAATCCAGCTTCATGCGGACGAGTTTCAGTCCGCAATCCGAACTACGATCGAGTTTCGGAGATTAGCGCCCCCTTTCGGGGTTGCATCCCACTGTCTCGACCATTGTAGCCCGCGTGTTGCCCAGCACATTCGGGGCATACTGACCTACCGTTGCCCGTTCCTTCCTCCAGTTTGGCACTGGCAGTCCTCCTAATGTACCCAACCACCACAAGGGTGTTGCTGGCAATTAGGAGTGCGGGTCTCGCTCGTTGCCTGACTTAACAGGACGCCTCACGGTACGAGCTGACGGCGGCCATGCACCTCCTCTCAGTAGGTCTGGTAAGCTCATCACACTGACCGTCACTCCTACTGTCGATGCTGGTGAGATGTCCGGCGTTGAGTCCAATTAAACCGCAGGCTCCTCCGGTTGTAGTGCTCCCCCGCCAATTCCTTTAAGTTTCATCCTTGCGGACGTACTTCCCAGGCGGTCTGCTTCACGGCTTCCCTGCGGCACACCACAGGCTCGTAGCCTGTGGCACACCTAGCAGACATCGTTTACAGCTCGGACTACCCGGGTATCTAATCCGGTTCGTGACCCGAGCTTTCGTCCCTCACCGTCGGATCCGTCTTTCCAGAGCGCTTTCGCCACCGGCGGTCCGTCCAGGATTACGGGATTTCACTCCTACCCCGGACGTACCCTCTGGATCTTCCGGTCCCAAGCCAGGCAGTTTCCACCGGACGCCTCCCCGTTAGGCGGGGAGATTTCCCGATGGACTTGCCTGGCCAGCTACGGACGCTTTAGGCCCAATAAGAGCGGCCATCACTCGTGCTGCCGGTATTACCGCGGCGGCTGGCACCGGTCTTGCCCAGCACTTGTTCCTGCACCACCTTACGGTGCAGAAAAGCGAGGGCTCTATGCCCTCGCACTTGGAGTCCCCTTATCGCACTGGCGTGCAGTGTAAAGGTTTCGCGCCTGCTGCGCCCCGTAGGGCCCGGTATCTTGTCTCAGATACCGTCTCCGGGCTCTTGCTCTCACAACCCGTACCGATTACTGGCACGGTGGGCCGTTACCCCACCGTCTACCTAATCGGCCGCAGCCACATCCTCTGGCGCCGGAGCGTTTCGGGCTCGCGCCAGTTCCAGGCGTCGAGCGGTATGGGGAATTAGCCTCAGTTTCCCGAGGTTGGTCCCCTCCAGAGGGTAGTTTGGCCACGTGTTACTGAGCTATCTGCTACGAGTCTGAACTCGTGCAACTAGCATGGCTAAATCGGACTCCAATAGCAATGGCCTCCGGCAGGATCAACCGGAGTGCTCTTTCCCCCAAAGTGGGGGAGGTTGGCGGAGTATGAATCGAATCACACTCACTTGAATGGGTCCACGTTCGGATCGGCCGCGATCGCAGACCGATCGGGCGTCACCGAACTACCAAGGCTCACATCAGATCCCATCTGTACGGCGGACCGCAGGGGTAGGATCCTCATTTCCTTCGGACGTATTCATAAGCGTCGAGGGGTACTTAACCCCTTCGAAGCCAAATCGCCCGAACCGACGGGGCCGCAGAACGGCGCTGTCGGGTTCTCGATTGCGTTCCATCCGAATCCTCGTATGTACTTAAGGCCGTCGGATCGACCGCGGCCCACGAGTACGGAGATCGGTTGACCGATGAGGACGTCGGATGGAGCACCTGCCTTCGCGCCGAAATCGGCCGAAGGGGACGTGACGAGTGCGCCACGTCGTTCGCATTAATGACGAGGACCCGGTCCATACATAAGGCCGTCGAACGTCGGACAGTTCGGTCCGGGCTCACATGTCATGGTCACCAGTCAATAAATTAATAGTAGCTGCTTCTGTGGCCGTCGTGCGATCACTGTACAAGCGATTGCAGTCGTTACTATCGGGAAAAGTATCGCGCGGGCGGAGGTCGGCCGGTCATCCACCCCTTGAAGGGATAGTCGGACCGAATGATACCCGCGCAGTCTCGAGCTCGGGTCCGCACCCGCAAGAAGGCTTCGGCAATAGCGAGCATGGCGAGGACGTGCATCGATGCGAATAAACCCGGTGCGTTACAAGGGACAGACGAATGGTCCAGGATCCGATCACTTCGGAGCCACCGCCGTCACCGGAAGTGATCTGTTCCGCGCTCGACGATCCCGACTGTCGGGAGATCATCCGGAAGCTCGAGGAACCGATGACGGCTGCAGAGCTCAACGCGCAGTGTGAGATCCCACAGTCCACACTGTATCGAAAGCTCGAGCTGTTAACTGACTCGACACTCCTCGAGGAGTCGACCGAGATCCGTCAGGACGGCCATCACGCGAGCAAGTACTCCGTGGCGTTCGACGAGATCACGCTCTCCCTCGAGGACGACCGATCGCTGTCGGTAGAGATCGAGCGGCCGGCCCGGACAGCCGATGAACGACTCGCCGAACTGTGGTCTGAGGTGCGAAAGGAGACATGACTGGAATCGAACTTGCGCTCGTACTGGCTATCGTGAAGACACTTGTTCTCGTCGTCGGAAGCGTAATCACCTACTTCGCGTTCAAGGCGTACCGCCGAACGCGCCAGCCCGCGCTTGGCTATCTCGCGGGCGGGTTCGGAATCGTGACGCTCGGATTCGTTCTGGCGGGCGTCCTCCACGAAATTTTGGGTGTCTCGCTGGTTACCGGAGTATTACTCGAGAGTTTGCTCGTCCTCATTGGCTTTTTCGTGATCGCGTACTCGTTGTACGTCCAGTAGGAGGGCGTCGATACGCTTCGGCCACACGTAACCCCTCCCGATGCGACGAGGACACGATCGACTGCTACTGCGGTGGTTCGTCGTCGAGCGGGCGATCACGGACCGCACTCGGCGGTTTCGGTTACCGAACCGTCGTGAGCGGGCGATAGAACGAACGACGCTCGCCCGAGGACGGCGCCTCGCTACCGATTGAGGGTGTGGATCGCGTGACCGAGCGCGTTCTCGGCGGCCTCCATTACGGATTCCGAGAGCGTCGGATGGGTGTGGACCGTCGAGGCGACGTCCTCGAGTGTTGCCCCGAGTTCGATCGCGAGCCCGAGTTCGGCGATCAGTTCCGAGGCCTCGGGACCGACGATCTGGGCGCCGAGGACGTACCCCTCTTCCTGGTCGGCGACGATCTTGACGAACCCGTCCGACTCGCCGGTGGTCAGCGCGCGGCCGCTGGCCCGGAACGGGAACTTCCCGATGACGGTCTCGAAACCGGCGTCCTCGGCCTCGCTTTCGGACATGCCGACGGTGCCGATCTCGGGTTCGGTAAACACCGCCGCGGGCATCGCCTGGTAGTCGATCGCCGACGGCTCGCCGGCGATCACCTCGGCGGCGACCTGGCCCTCCATGCTGCCCTTGTGAGCGAGCATCGGCTCGCCGGCGACGTCGCCGACGGCAAAGACGTGGTCGACGTTCGAGCGAGCACGCGAATCGGTCTGGATGAACCCGCGGTCGTCGGTCTCGACGCCGGCGTTCTCGAGTTCGAGCGTGTCCGAGACCGGTTCCCGGCCGACGGCGACGAGGACTTTCTCGGCGTCGAGTTCGAGCGGTTCGTCCTCGACGGCCTCCGCGTTCGCTTCTTCCGAGGCCTGTGGCGTCTCGCTTCCCCCGTCGGCAGCCGCCTCGTCGGGCGTCTCGGCGACGACGCGGATCCCGTCGCCCTGCTGTTCCCACTCCGAGGCCGCGTACCCGAAGTGGAACTCGATCCCGAGGTCGCTCGCGCGCTGTTTGACGGGGCGTTTGAGATCGTCGTCGTAGCCCGGCAGGATGCTATCGAGCATCTCGATGACGGTGACGTCGGTGCCGAGCTTGGCGTAGACGCCGGCAAGCTCCATTCCGATGTAGCCGGCGCCGACGATCACCATCGAGTCGGGGACCGACTCGAGTGCGAGCGCCTGCGTCGAGTCGATCACCGGCTCGTCGTCGTACTCGAACCCGGGGATCTCGATCGGTCGCGATCCCGTCGCGACGATGGCGTGTTCGAACTCGAGGGTTTCCGACCCCTGGCCCTCACCGCTGTGGGAGACCCGGACAGTGTTTTCGTCGGCGAAGGTGGCGGTTCCCTCGAGCAGATTGACGCTGTTTGCCTTGCAGAGCTTCTCGACGCCGCCGGTGAGCTGGTCGACGACGTCGTCCTTCCAGCCCATCATCCCCGCGAGGTCGATCGCGGGGTCGGCGTGGATCCCCATCTCCTCGGCGTTGCCCGCTTCGTGAGCAACGTTGGTGGCGGTGATCAGCGCCTTCGAGGGGATACAGCCGTCGTTCAGGCAGGTTCCCCCGTACGCGTCCTTTTCGACGAGCGTTACGTCCAGATCGAGCTGTCCGGCCCGGATCGCGGCCACGTAGCCCGCGGGACCCGCGCCGATGACCAGTACGTCCGTTCCGGTGGTGACGTCTCCGACGACCATCAGTTAGCTCCCTCTCGTGGCAGTGTAGTAAGGTTCATCATTCGAGCAGTAGCAGTTCCGGATTCTCGAGGTACTCCATCACTTTGTTCGTAAACCGTGCACCAACCGCACCGTCGATCAACCGGTGATCGAACGACAGCGACAGCGTCATCACCGAGCGCGGCTCGATCGACTCCTCGCCGTCGTCGTCCGTGACGACCCGCGGCTTGCGTTTGATCTCGCCGACCGCGAGGATGCCCGACTCCGGATAGTTCAGGATCGGGGTCGCGTACTCGCCGCCGATCCCCCCGACGTTCGTGATCGTAAACGTCGAACCCCGAAGCTCGTCGGGACTGATCGAGCGTTCTCGGGCCTTCGTGACGAGCTCGTTCATCTCCGAGGACAGCTGCAGGAGCCCCTTCCGGTCGGCGTCCTCGAGGACGGGTACCATCAGGCCGACGTCGGTTGCCGTGGCGATGCCGACGTTGTAGTAGTCCCGGTAGACGATCTCCTCGTTGTCCTCGTCGATCACCGCGTTCATTTCGGGGAACTCCTTCAGTGCAGCCGTCACGGCCGTCATGATAAACGGCATGTAGGTGAGGCTGATCCCCTGTTCCTCGGCGCGGGGCTTGAGCCGATCGCGCGCCTCGACGAGTTCGGTAACGTCGACCTCGTCGTGGTGGGTGACGTGGGGCGCGGAGTACTTCGACTCGACCATCGCGTCGGCGATGGTCTTGCGAACGCCTTTGAAGGGTTCCCGACGTTCGCGTTCGCCCTCGGGGAACGCCGTCCCCTTCGCGCCGACGGGTTCACCCGCCGAGACTGCCTCTGCGTCGGCCTCCTGGGCTCGTTGCTGGGCCTCGGCGTACTCCCGGACGGCCTCGGGGGTGACGTAGGGCTCGCCGTCGCGTTCCTCGTCGGTCGGGACGGCGTCGATGTCGACACCCTCCTCCTCGGCGAGCTTTCGAGTTGCGGGCGCAGCCAGAGTCCGATCGCGGTCGGCCGACTCGACCTGATCCGGTGTCGTCGACTGGGTCGTCTGGCTCCCGGAAGGGGAACCCGCGTCGCTCGCGACGGCGCTCTCGGCACCCGTCTCCGAGGTGGTCCCTTCGGGTGTCGTCTCGGCTTCCACCGACTCCGAGGACGTGTCCGATCCGCCCGCGGCGGCTTCCACGTCGGCTGCGGTGATTCGACCGCCGGGACCGCTGCCCTCGAGCGTCGAGAGATCGATCCCCTCCTCGCGGGCCAACCGTCGTACCCGCGGCGGTGCGAAGACCCGGTCTTCTGGGGGTTCGACCTCACCGGTTTCGGCACCCGTCGCGCCAGCGTCGCCGGCAGGTTCGCCGTCGGCGTCTGTCTGGGTCCCCTCGGGCGAGTCGACACCCGGGGGTTCGCTGGCTCGTTCTTCTTCCGAGGTGGTCGATTCGTCCGTGCGCTCCTCGCCCTCCACGTCGTACGTAACGAACAGGTCGCCGACGGGGACCATCTCGCCTTCCTCCCAGTGGAGTTCTCTAACGGTGCCGTTGACCGGGGACGGAACCTCGACGAGGGCCTTGTCGGTCTCGACCTCCGCGACTGGCTGGTCCTCGCTAACCTCGTCGCCCGGTTCGACCAGCCAGCTCACCAGTTCACCCTCGGCGACGCCTTCGCCGACGTCGGGCAGCTTGAACTCTCGTACCATGTTAGAACCCCATCGTGTCTCGAATGCCGTCCTCGATGCGTGCCGGCTCGGGCAGGTAGTAGTCCTCGAGTGCGTACAGTGGGAACGGCGTATCGAACCCAGTGATTCGTTCTACCGGCGCCTCCTGGTAGAGCAGCGCCTCATCCTGGATCGTCGCGGCGATCTCGGCGCCGAGCCCACCCGTTTTGGGTGCCTCGTGGACGACGGCCGCACGGCCGGTCTTTTTGAACGACTCGACGATCGCGTCCTCGTCGAGGGGAGAAAGCGTTCGCAGGTCGACGACCTCGACGTCGATCTCGCCCGCGAGGTTGTCCGCGGCCTCGAGGGTCGGTCGAGTCATCGCACCCCAGGTGAACACGGAGATATCCGACCCCTCGCGACGGACGGCCGCCTCGCCGAGTGGTACCTCGTAGGGCTCGTCGGGGACCTCCTCTCGGAACGCCCGGTAGATGAGTTTCGGCTCGAGAAAGACGACCGGATCCGGCGAGCGGATCGCGCTCGTCAACAGCCCTTTCGTGTCGTACGGCGTCGAGGGTGTGACGACCTTCAGCCCGGGCTGGTGAACGAACATCGCCTCCGAGGACTCGGAGTGATGTTCGGGCGCCCGGATCCCGCCGCCGTAGGGGGCGCGGATGACCATCGGGCAGGTGTACCGGCCCCGCGAGCGCGTCCGCAGGCGCGCGGCGTGGGAGACGATCTGGTCGAACGCGGGGTAGATAAAGCCGAGGAACTGCATCTCCGGAACGGGACGCATCCCGTAGGCGGCCATGCCGATCGCCGTCCCGACGATCCCCGACTCCGCGAGGGGGGTGTCGATGACGCGGTTCTCGCCGAACTCGTCGTACAGCCCCTCGGTCGCGCGAAAGACGCCGCCGTTTTTCCCGACGTCCTCGCCCATGACGACGACGTCGTCGTCGCGTTCCATCTCGCTGTGCAACCCGTCTCGTACCGCCTGTACCAGCGTGAGGTTTTCCGATTCTGCAGCCATGTTATCCCTCCAGGAGGGCGTCGTCGCCGTGTCGTTCCCGGATCGATTCGAACCACTCGAGCTGTTCCTGTAACCGTTTGGGCATCCCCTCGTAGACGTGAGCGAAGATCTCCTCGGGGTCTGGCCGTTCGACCGCCTCGGCGGCGTCGATCGCGTCGGCGACGTCCTCGGAGATTCGGGACTCGATCGCGTCGACGCGCTCGTCGTCGAGCATCCCGTTGTTTCGCAGGAACGTCTCCATGCGCGGGATCGGATCCTTCTGTTTCCAGTGCTCGACCTCCTCGTCGTCGCGGTAGACGGAGGGGTCGTCGGCGGTCGTGTGGGCGCCAAAGCGGTACTGGACCGCCTCGATGAGCGTCGGCCGGGTCGCGCTGCCGGGCGACTCGTCCTCGACGGCGTCGGGGTTTTTCGCCTTCTCGACGGCGTCGCGGGTGACCTTGTACACTGCGAGGGGGTCCATCCCGTCGACCTGAACGCCCTCGAAGCCGTAGGCGGTGGCCTTCTGGGCGAGCGTCTCGCTCGCGGTCTGGCGCTCCCGGGGCACGGAGATCGCCCACTGATTGTTGTTACAGAAGAAGACGGTCGGCGTATCGAAGACGCCGGCGAAGTTCAGTCCCTCGTGGAAGTCTCCCTCCGAGGTAGCACCGTCGCCGAAATAACAGAGAAACGCCTTCTCCTCGTCCTTGAGGTCGGACGCCCACGCCGCGCCCGTCGCGTGGGGAATCTGTGTGGCGATCGGCACGGCGACGGTGAAGATGTTGGCGTCGTCGGGGATCTGGTTGCCCAATTCGTGGCCCATCCAGTACAGCAGGGTCCGCTTGAGCGACATCCCGCGGACGAGCGACGCCCCGTGCTCGCGATAGCTCGGGAACAGCCAGTCCTCGTCGTCTAGCGCGTGTGCGCTACCGATCTGGGAACCCTCCTGGCCCGACAGGGGTGGATACGTCCCCATTCGACCCTGGCGCTGGAGACTCACTGCCCGTTCGTCGAAGTGACGGACGAGACGCATCTGCTCGTACATCTCGACGAGCTTTTCTTCGGAGAGGTCGGGCACCTCGGCGTCCTCGAGGACGCGACCGGCGTCGTCGAGTACCTGTACGCGGTCCTGGGGGTCTCGCTGTATCGTACTCACGGGTGTACCCACCTGTGCATACCCTAACGAATTATCGCTCGCGTTAAAGGATTTTCGTAAATAGTTTACTATCGATGAGATTCTTGCTCGGCACGCAGAGAGTGTTCGGGGAACCGGGATCGAATCGACCGATCGTCCGTGTCAGTGCGGCTAACTGAACGGCTACGTACGGGTTCGGGAACCAGTGAACGAAATAGTGGACGAACGATCGGTCTCGGGCCGTGGCCAGGGAGAGCGGTTCCGTGACTACTCCGCGAGTTCGGCTGCCCCCGACTCGGCGCGGGCTTCCTGGCGGGCCTCGGCAACGCTTTTCCCCTCTCGAAGGACGGCGTCGACGAACAGCTCGCCGGCCTTGTACGAGGATCGGACCATCGGGCCGCTGGCGCAGTACAGGAAGTCGAGTTCGTCCTCGGCGACCCGTCGCCAGGTCTCGTACTTGTCGGGGTGGTCGTAGCGTTTCACTTCGAGATGGTCCCGCGAGGGTCGGAGGTACTGCCCCAGAGTGACGATATCGACGCCGCGCTCGCGGAGGTCGGCTAGAGTCTGGTAGACCTCGTGGTCGTACTCGCCGTGACCGAGCATGATCGACGTTTTCGTGTAGATATCCGACTCCCGATGGACCTGCTCGAGGACGCCGAGGCTCTGTTCGTAGCCGGCACGACGATCCCGGACGGGGAACTGTAGTCGCTCGACGGTCTCGACGTTGTGGGCGATGACGTCCGGATCGGCGTCGATGATCTTGCGCACGAGACGTTCCTCGCCCTGGAAGTCCGGGATAAGGACTTCGACGAGGATTCCGGGGTGGCGATCCTTGATCTCGCGGATCGTCTCCGCGAAGTGGCCGGCTCCCTGATCGGGGAGGTCGTCGCGGTCGACGCTCGTCAACACGACGTAGTCGAGACCGATCTCGGCGACGGCCTCGGCGACGTTTGTGGGTTCGTCGGGATCGAGCGACTCCATCCCCCCGGTCTGAACGTCACAGAAGTTACACGCCCGGGAACAGCGATCGCCCATCAGCATGAACGTGGCCGTTCCCCCCTCGCCGTCACCGGTTCCGGCGCCGCCGGACCAGCACTCGCCGAGGTTCGGACAGTTGGCCTCCTCACAGACGGTGTGGAGGTTCCGCTCGCGAAGACGCTCCCGGATGTCGGTAAACTCCTGTCCCGACGGCGGACGCATTTTGAGCCAGTCGGGCTTGCGGGTGCTGCTCATACCTCTACCGTGGCGTGCCAGGGTGAAAAACGGTTGTGATCGACAGGTCCTCTCAGTGTGAGTACAACAGGAATATTTATTTTACTCAAATATATCCGTATATATGGAATGCTCGACCTCGATCGGGAGGAGATCACGACGGGTCCGATACCGCGGGTGCTCGCACTCCTGGCCGCCCCGTTGCTCGTCCAGAACCTCGTGCAGGTCCTCCAGCAGGTCGTCGACACCCTCTGGCTGGGCCGTCACAGCCTCGAGGGAGTGGCCGCGGTCGGGCTGACGTTTCCGCTGATGGGAGTGCTCGCGGCCGTCTCGATCGGCGCGGGCGTCGGCACACAGGTACTGGTCTCCCAGCGAGTCGGCGCCGAGGAGGACGACCTGGCCCGCCGGGCGACCGGAAACGGAATCCTCGTCGGCGTCCTCGCGGGCGGACTCGCGGGGCTCGGCGTCGCGGCGTTCGCCCCGGAGATCGTCGGCGTCTTCGGCGCCGGCGAGCTGGTCACCCAGTACGCCGCAGCCTATCTCGCGGTCGCCGCGATGGTCTTTCCGATCCTGAGCGCGAGCGAGGCCCTCGAGTCGAGTTTCATCGGCTGGGGCGACACACGCGCGGCGTTGTACATCAACGCCGTCGCGGTCGCGGTCAACATCGTTCTCGATCCGTTCCTGATCTTCGGCTGGTGGCTGTTCCCCGAACTGGGCGTCCCCGGCGCGGCGCTGGCGACGGGGATCGGCTACGGCGTCGGCTTCCTGTTCGGGCTCGGCCTGGCAGTTCGAGGACGGGATGGGTTCGTCCTCTCGCGGGCGGTGCTTTCGTTCGAGCTCGAGGACTGTCGCGAGATCGTCGACATCGGCTGGCCGACCGCGGGCCAGTACCTCTCGAGCCAGTCGGCCCGCGTCGGGATGGTCTGGCTCGTCGCGATCGTCGGCGGCGCGGCGGGACTCGCAGCGTACACGATCGGCGCCCGGGTGGCGGCGATCGCGTTCGTCCCCGCGATCGGCCTCCAGCAGGCCGCCCAGAGCATGGTCGGCCAGAACCTCGGCGCCGAACTCCCCGACCGTGCGCGACGAACGACGTGGGTCGGCGTCGCCATCGCGAGCGTCGCCCTCACCGTCGTCGGCGCGGTCCAGTGGGCGATTCCGGAGACGCTGTCGGTGCTTTTCGTCCCCGACGCGACACCCGCCGAGGTCGAACTCGCCGCGGAGTACCTGCGGATCCTCGCGTACGGCTACTGGGCGATCGGCGCGACCTACCTCCTGCAGGGCGGGTTCAACGGCGCTCGACGGACCCGGACGAGCCTGATCGCGACCCTGCTGCAGTACTGGATCATCCGACTCCCCGTCGCGCTCGCGGGTGCCTACCTGCTCGGGCTTGGCGTCGTCGGCGTCTTCTGGGGCGTCACCGTCTCGAACGTCGTCGCCGCGCTGGGACTCGGCGCGTACTACTGGTACGAGACCTCGTCCGGGATGAACGTCCGGGCGGCCGAAACCGCGTCCTCCGAGGCCGCCGACTGAGCCGGTCGGCCCTCAGCTTGCCGTCACACGGTGCCGTCCCGCGGGCGGCCGAAGGAAACGCCTTTGGCCCGTCACCCCCCGTTTCCGCGTGATGGAGGTCGCCGAGGTTCTACCCGAGTTTGCCGACGCCTTCGCGTTCGAGGAGTTCAACCGGATGCAGCGGGAGGCCCTGCCCGCGTTGCTCGAGTCCGACGAGAACGTCGTCGCGAGCGCGCCGACCGCGTCCGGAAAGACCGCGCTCGCGGAACTGGCGATCTGCAAGACCCTCGCCGAGGACGGCACCGCGCTGTTTATCGCGCCGATGCGGGCCCTGACCAACGAGAAAGAAGACGACTGGGACCGATTCGAGGAGCTCGGCTACTCGGTGTACGTCGTCACCGGCGAGCGCGATCTCAACCCGCGGCGGGCCCGCCGGGCCGACATCCTCGTGATGACCCCCGAGAAGCTCGACTCGGCGACCCGAAAACACGACTCCCGGCGGTACGACTTCGTCACCGACGTCGACGTCTGTGTCATCGACGAGGTCCACCTGCTGGATGCCGACCGCCGGGGCTCCGTCCTCGAGGTGACGATCTCGCGGCTTCGACGACTCTGTGAGCCCCGAATCGTCGCACTCTCGGCGACGATGCCGAACGTCGAGGACGTCGCAGCCTGGCTCGACGCCCCCGAGGACGCGACCTTCGAGTTCGGCGCGGAGTACCGGCCCGTCGAACTCAACGCCGGCGTCAAGACCTACACCCACGGCGAGAACTCCTTTGCCGACAAGTACCGTCGGCTCTACCGGGCGCTGGACCTGGCCGAACCCCACCTCCGCGAGGACGGCCAGTCGCTCGTGTTCGTCTCTTCCCGCCAGGACACGGTCCGGGCGGCCGAGAAGGCCCGCGACGAGATCGCCGAACGCGATATCCCGATGGGCGTTCGTGGCGACTTCGACTACCACAACAACGACCTCAAGGAGCGTATCGAGAACGAGACGCTCTACAAGTCCGTGCTCGACGGCGTCGCCTTCCACCACGCCGGGCTCTCGAAAAACGACCGCGACCTCGTCGAGGAGTGGTTCAAGGAGGGACGGATCGAACTGTTGTTCTCGACCTCGACGCTCGCGTGGGGCGTCAACCTCCCCGCCCGCTGCGTCGTGATCCGGGACACGAAGCTCCACGACCCCCTCGAGGGTGAGATCGATATGAGTCCCCTGGACGTCCTCCAGATGCTCGGGCGTGCGGGCCGCCCGGGCTACGACGACGTCGGCTACGGCTGGGTCGTCTGTGACACGGCCGAGGCCGACAAGTACCGCCGGCTGCTCGACGACGGCAAGGAGATCGAGTCCCGGCTCGCCGAGACCCTCGGCACCCACCTCAACGCCGAGATCGCGATGGGAACGATCACCGACCTCGAGGACGTGATGGACTGGCTCGAGACGACCTTCTACTACGTCCGCGGGCAGTCGAGTCCCGAGGCCTACGACTTCCCGAACCTCCGGCGACGCGTCCGGGACTGTCTCGAGGATCTGGTCGATCGGGGGTTCGTCGCGATGGACGAGACGGATCTCTCGATCGAGGCCACCCCGCGGGGAGTCCTCGCCTCGAAGTACTACCTCCGGCTCGAGACCGCCGTCCGGTTCGCGACGCTGTGTGACCGCGTCGCCGACGGGGAGGCGGTCGCGACAGACGACCTTCTCGAGGTCGTCGCGACCGCCGCGGAGTTCGACTCGGTGTCGGCCCGTCAGGCCGAACGCGACGCGATCGACGCGGTGCTTGTGGGTCAGGAAACGGGCGACCTCGAGCCCGGCCAGCGCAAAGTCCTCGCAATCTTGCGCGGGGCCGCGAGCGGCTCGGTCCCAACCGAGCTCCGAAGCGATGCCTGGGTCATCCGCCGGAACGCGACGCGGCTGCTCTCCGCGCTGGGTGCGTTCCTCGATCGGCTTGCGGGTCCCCACGCCGCGAACCTCGCGGGACGCGTCGAGGCCAGGGTCGAGAACGGGGTCGCCGAGGACGCGGTCGGACTGACGGCGATCGACGGGATCGGTCCGGGGCGAGCGAGCAAGCTCTCAAAAGAGGGGCTGTCGACGCCGGGCGACGTCGTCGAGGCCGGGATCGCCGGGCTGGTCGAGGCGGGCCTCTCGGAGGGCGTCGCCGAGCGGGTCTACGAGGGCGCCCAGTCGCTGCCCGCAGCCGAGATCGAGTGGGGATCGTTCCCGGAGACGATCGAAACCGGGGAGAACGACGTCTCCGAGGTCACCGTGCGAAACGTCGGCGAGCCCGCGCGAGCCGGGATTCGGGTGACGGTAAACGTTCGAGAGAGCGACGCGCTCTCGAGCCAGTCGGGAACGGATGTTCCCGACGACGGCGTCGAGATGACGAGTACGAGTACCTACCTGCGCGGCGAGGAAACCGTTCCCGTCGGTGTCTTCGGCGCCGACGCCGACGAGCTCGAGTTTCGCGTCAGCGTCGCCTTCCCCGAGCAACCCCTGGTCCCCCTCGAGGAGCGACGAACGGTTGAGGTCCGCTGAATCTATTTCTTGTGGGTGAAGATGACCGCCTGTCCGTCGGCCGAGCCGACACAGAGGTCGAGCTGCTGTGAGAGGTTGAGGCTTGCCGGGTTCTCCTTGCAGACGACCAGATCGTCGAACGTCGCGTCGCAAGCCGGACAGGAGACCGCCACCGTGTTCTGGTAGCTCTTGATCGCCTGGTTTTCCTCGCGAATCGTCAGCGATGCGGCGAGTTCGTCGAGGTCGATATCGCCCATACCCCACCTTGTGAGTCGGTACCTATAAATTCAGGCGGGAATCCCCGTCCGAACGGCCCGAAGCTGACGGTCGGGCGACGGTTCCGCCGCGAGCACGAGCGCTGCGGAGACCGCGAGCGTCAGGTGCGGTTGTGCGTCGCAGCGACCCGAATCCGTCCGCTGGTCCGGGTATCGGTCCGCCCCGTAACAGTTTCCGTGGAGACAATTCAGCAATAGTGATCGGATAGTAATGGTCCGACTCGTTTTCCACCCGGTATGGAAGAGTGGCGACGCCGCTCGGTGCTGGCGACTGGTGTAGCGCTGTCGATCGGAACCGGATTCGCTTCGGTGGGGGCCGGAGACTCCGAAACCGACGTTGACGAGCTTCCGGATCCGGATCGCGACCCGGGGCCGGACGAGGACTGGCCGTCACACCGGGGCGGTCCCGGACACGCCAGATACGTCCCGGATGGCCACGAGTTCGAGGGCGCGGCGCTCGAAGCCGCGTGGTCCGTCGACGGGGCGGGAGCGAACACCGTCGCCGTCGCCGACGAAACCGTCTACGCGCCGACCGACGGCGCCGTCCTCGCCCTGGATGCGACGGACGGCACCGTCCGCTGGGAGAACGCGGAGATCGACGCGAGCACGCCGTCGGTCGCCGGCGAGAGCGTCTACCTCAGCGGCGAGGAGATCGTCGCACTCGACCGATCCGACGGGAGCGTCCGCTGGGAGACGTCGTTCGATCCCGAGGAGGAGATCCACTGGCAGACGGTCGCCTACGGCGGCGTGTACGCCGTGGTCGACGGGACACTGTACGCGCTCGACGCCGACGACGGCTCGGTTCGATGGGAGCGGGAATCGATCACCGCCGCGCTGTTCGACGGCGACGAGGAAGAAGAGTACGAGTTCGTTACGGCGCCCGCGGCGGCGAACGGCGTGATCTACAGCGTCACGGGTGGAGGGCCGATCGCTCTCGATCCCGAAACCGGTGCCGAAGTCTGGCAGGAGGGCGTCCACGTCGGTTCCCACGTCAGTACCACCTACGCGTCCCCGACAGCGGTCGCGTACGACGGCGGCGCCTACGAGGAGTGGCCGTTGCACGACGCTCGAACGGGCGAATTTGCAACCATAGGCGCCGGGACCCGCGAGATAGCGTTCGGCGAGGAGATCTACGTCGGCGGTGGCACCGACCACGGCTACTCCGGCGGCTCGATCGAGGGCGACGAATACGAGTGGAACCTCGATATGACCTACACCTACGGCCAAGCCGTCATCAGCGGCGAAACCGCGTACGCGTACTTCTATCTGGACGGCCACAACTACGGAGATCGGGAGTACGACGAGGAGCTCGTCGCCCTGAACAAGTACGACGGCTCCGAAAGGTGGACCATCGGAGTCGAGGACGCCCCGGTCGGTCCCGTTCGCGCGATCAGCGGCGAGACGATCTACGTCGAACACGACGGCGACCTCGTGGCGCTTCGCGAGGGGACCGACGAGGACGGCGATGAACCCGAGGACGAAGCGGACGATCAGCCTGCCGACGAAGGCGAGGAAGGCGACGATCAGGCCGACGACAGCGAGAGTGAAGAGACCGACCAGCCCGACGACGGAGGGGACGACCAGCCCGCTGATGACGGAGACGAGCCCGAGGACGAAGGCGAAGGGGGTGATCAGCCCGCACAAGGCGACGCGGACGACGGAGACGAACCCGACGAAGACGACGAGGGCGACTATACCGGTGAGGGTGAGGACGACAGGGACGAGCCGGACGACGAGGACGGTCCCGACACCGACGACGATGGCGGGAACGACGACGAGAGCGACGATGGGGGCGGTGACGAAAACGGTGGTGACGACCAGGACGTCGGCGGCGATGACGAAGGCGGTGACGAAGTAGCCGACGACCCGAGCGACGACGAGACCGACGGGATGCCCGGCTTTACGACCGGCGCCGGACTCCTCGGCGGGGCGCTCGGCCTCGAGTGGGTGCGTCGACGGGCCGGTTCGGACGAACGGACCGACCCGGACGAGCGAGTCAGTCCGGACGAGCGAACCGACTAACGGACGCTTCGGGGGCGACGGCTACGCCGCCGCGACCAGCTCGAGGACGCTCTCCCGCACCTCGGCCGGCGAGTCGGCGACCCGATCGGCCGGCGAGTAGTCGATGTCGCCGTGGGCGTCGATCCGGTAGGCGACGACGATCGTGTCCGCGCGGTCGGCCGCCTCGATCCCGTTCTCGGAGTCCTCGACGACGACGCAGTCGTCGGTAGAGACGCCGACCTCCTCGGCGGCGTACTCGAAGACGTCCGGCGCGGGCTTGCTCGAGCCGTCGATCTCCTCGGCGCTGATCACGCGGTCGAACGCGTCCTCGAGCTCGAAGCGCTCGAGGACCATCCCGATCCAGTCGTGGGGCGAGGAAGAGACGACGGCCGTCGTCACGCCCCGCTCGTCCAGCTCCGCGAGCAGCTCGTGGGTTCCCTCGAGCAGCTCGACGCGCTCGGTGTACAGCGTCTCGGCGGCCTCCTCGAACTTCTGGAGGTACTCCTCGCGGGAGATCGCGGTGCCGTACTCCTCCTCGAGGTAGTCGTAGATCTCCGCGTAGTTCATCCCACTGACCTCGGCGACGTCGATGTCCTCGTCGGGGACGGCCGCGGGGAGGATCTCCTCGCGCTGGAACTCGACCCAGTAGTCCTCGGAGTCGACGAGTACGCCGTCCATATCGAACAAGACTGCACTCATGTACGTCGGGCTACCGGGGACGGACGTATAGCCGTTTGGCCGTCACACGGACGCCGTCGCCCATCGAGGCATTGACAGCCCCCGAAAACCCCACCCGGAAAGTGAAACTCGTGGTCGTTGCAGATCAAGTCCGTGCCTTCACCCGTTCGTCGGGCATGGGCGAGGTCACCGATACCAAGGTTGTACCGACAGGACCGTGGCGAGATCGGTATCGAGTGCTACAGCCGTCGTGGGCCAGCTCTCCGTGTATCAATTCTCACAAAACTGAAACTCCCCTCTTATATTTTGGTCGGACGGGACGATCTCCCGGTGAAATGAGCGACTCACAGCCCTCGACCCAAGAGCAGATCCGTGCTTCCGCAGCCGAAGCCACGGAAACGGCAGGGACGGTCGATGCCCGTGCACTCGGCCTCTCGGCCGGTCTCATCTGGAGTGCAGCGGTTGCCTTCCTGGAACTGGCAGCTGGGACGAAATACGGAGAGCGCTGGCGACTGTTGCTGGCAGACCTCTACCCTGGGTACAGTTCCGAACCGGGCGATCTCGTCTGGGGGACGGTTCTGGGATTCATCGATGCGTTCGTCCTCGGGTACCTGTTCGGGCGGATCTACAACCGGCTGGCGAAGTGAGCTGTCACTCCGATCGCCCGCTCCGTGCCGTCCACTCCGACAGGTTCGATAACCGAATTCTCAACTGCTGTTAGCCGAAGACCTCGCCCCGACGCTCGTGTTCCATCTCCGTCTCGACCGCCTCGGCGACCTCGGCGCCGAACTCCCGCTCGAGCAGCCACAGCGCCAGGTCGATCCCCGCAGTGACCCCGCCAGCGGTGAGGACGTCGCCGTCGTCGACGACCCGTTCCTCGACGACGTTCCCGGCCGAGTCGCCGAGATCCGCGAGCGCGTCGTGGTGGGTCGTCGCGGGGCGTCCCTCGAGCAGTCCCGCCTCGGCGAGGATCATCGCACCGGTACAGACCGACGCGACCGTCGCGCCCCCCGCGAACCGCTTGTCGACGGCCTCGGGAATCGCGCCGTCGTCGACGACGGTCCGTACCCCGCCGTCGGCGCTCGTCCAGCCCCCACCGGGGACGACCAGCAGGTCGGGCTCGCCGAGCGTGCCGTCGGGCTCGACACGGAGCTCGTGACTCGCCGTGACGAACTCGGCGTCAGCGTCCTCGAGTGTGACGAGCCGTGTCTCGAGGGCGGCGCCGGCCGCGCGGCCGTTCTTGAGGACTTCGTACGGCCCGATTGCGTCGAGTTCGTCGAAACCCTCGAACAGCAGGATCTCCGCGGTGACGTCGGTCATGAACGATACGTTCGTCGCGGCGCGGAAACGTATTTCGCCGGGCGGTTACCACCACAACGACAGCGCGATCGCCGCGAGGGCCCCGACGACGACGGCCAGCCAGTAGGCGACGACACGATAGAGGAGGGCGATCGCGAGCGCCGTTGCGGGATCGACCGGAGCCAGCAGCGCGAGCACGCCCGCGATCGTGACCTCGACGCCGCCGAGCCCACCGGGCGTCGGAGCCAGGAATCCGACCTTCGAGAACGCGACCACGAGCAGCGCCACTGCCAGCGGAACCCCCGCGCCCATCGCCAGCCCCGTCAGGTACAGCGGAAGCGCGAACAGGAACCACGCGAGGTGGCCGAGCACGAGCACGGCCAGCAGCGCGGCCCGGTCCGCGGCGATCGTCTCGAGTGTCCCATAAAATCCCTCGAGTCGCTTCCGGACGTGCTCCGGGTGGAGCGATCGGGCCAGCGAGGGACGGATCGAGCCGAGGACGCGGCGGATCGGTGAGACGCCCGCGAGCAGCACCCGCTCGACGGCCCCGCGGCGGTACCACAGGAGGGCCGCGCCAGCGACGCCGGCAGCGATCGTCCCCAGAAACGCCACCGCGTACGCCTGGAGGGAACCGGTGACCTGCCACCCGACGAGCAGGTACGCGAGGCCGAACCCCCCGAACGTGTAGTAGGGGAGGGTGTTGGCGAAGATCCCGCCGACGATCGCGGCGAGCCCCGCCTCGTACTCGACGTTCGAGCGACGCGAGAGGACGTAGGCGACGCCCGGCGGCGCGACGACCTGGCCGTACGGCGTAACGTACTTGGCGAACCGCGTCGCGAGGTACAGCCCCAGTACCGGTGGAAATCGGCCGTCGTACCGTGCAGATTCGAGCAGCCGATTCCACACCACGCCCCGCAACAACAGACACCCCCCCATTACCGCGAACCCGATCGCGTAGATCGAGAGATCGGCCTCCGAGGCCGCGGCCAGTACCTCCCCGTGGCCGAACGCGCCGACCAGCACGACGAGCAATGCGACGGCGACGGTAAGCGCAGCCGCAATACGAACGGGATCGACGTCGGCGTCGAAATCGGTCATAGTACTTGCTGTCGGCGGTTCGGGAACCGGTCATGGATTCGCCGCCAAACAGGAGACGAACTTCGAGCGGGAGATCAGTTTCGGTCTGTGAGCACGTTCCTCGGGATTTCGGTCAGCGTCTCGAGTATCGCTTCGTTGCCGGCGCCGAGAAACCAGCTCTCGCCGCGTTCGGTTCGGAGGCCGCTCTCGGCGGCGAACAGCTCCCCCAGCAGCTGTTCCTCCGTGTCGGATCGGTAACAGACGATCCCGTCCAGCCGTCCGCGGGCGAGCAGCCCCCAGTGGACTGTCGGTGCCCAGCTCTCGAGGCGGCGCTTGCACCGGTCCTTGATCGCCCGGTTGATCGTCTCCGAGACCGCCGCGCGCTCGGGATCGCACTTGACGTCGTGACCGATGACCGAAGCGACGGTCGCCCGTGAAGGTTCGGCGTCGGTACCGGCTGTGACGGGACGGCCATCGTCCCTGACCCCGCCGTCCCGTCTGCCGACGTACAGCTCCTCGAGCAGCGGCACCGAGACGACGCCGACGACCGGTGCTCCGTCCTCGAGTACCGTCACCGACGCGGCGAAGGCGGGCAGCCCCGACTCGAAGTTGTTCGTCCCGTCGAGGGGATCGACGAGCCACTCGTACTCGCCGTCGCCCTCGTGGTACCCCGACTCCTCCGCGCGAATCGGGTGGTCGGGGAATCGCTCCCGGACGATCTCGAGCATCCGGGCTTCCAATTCGGTGTCCACGCGAGGACGTGGGGCCGAACTCACCACGTCGTCTCCGTTGCCTGCGGCCGGGTGCTGTCGACTCCGAAGAAAAAGCCGAGGTGAAGAACCAGTACGACTATCCAGAAGGCGGCGACGAGCAGCGCGATGGGAACCGGTCATCGGCGGCTCGTTCAGCCTGCAGTAGTTACTTACCACCGGAGAGCAACCCACAGTGCAGATGCGACGACGGCGGACAGGGTTTTGGCGTCGACTGAACGGACCGGTGATCGCGCTCGACGAGCCGTTCGGACGGGCGACGTCCCGAAGCCAGTCTCGATCCAAGCACCGCGAGCGGCGAACCGCAGCCGCCAACGACACGGGGACGCGATGAACCGTCGCCACCTCCTGTTGGTCGGTCTGCTCGTCCTCGCCGCGAGCTACCTGGTCGCCGGCGGGGCGATCGATCCCACCTCGGAGCCGGCCGAGCCCGAGACGCTCGACCGCGACCGACTCGTCCAGCCCGCGGAGAACGGCAGCTACGTCTGGCCCTACACCAGCCGGGATCGCTCGACCGACGAGCAGACCCTCGCACTCAACCTGATCATCCACGGCGACGACGAGCGCGTCCAGCGGACGCTGGTCGCCCAGGACGAACTCGAGTGGGAGGAGCTCGACCCCGACGAGGAGGACGAACCGGAGGTCTACGACGACGCCGAGGACTCGATCCAGTGGGACGACGCCCACGGCTCGACCCGGTACACCTACGCCGACACCGGACCTCACGGCGGAGAGGGAGTCTGGGTCGACGAGAGCTACCAGCTCCACGCCGGCGACTACCTGGGCAGTCGCCACCACATCAGAGCCTACACCACCGAGTACGACGACTGGACGGCGATCCAGGTCCACCAGGAGCACTTCGACTTCTTCCGGCTGCGCCACACGGTCACCGACATCCAGGACTCACAGAACACCCTCGAGGCCGAGTACCTCGACGAGCCGTTCGTCGAGGAGGTGCGCCGGGAGTACCACGGCACCCACGGCGGGTGGAACGACGGCTGGCTCTCGGTGATCGAGCTGGCGATCGTCGGCCCCCTCGCGATCGGGGGCGTCCTCGGCGCGCTCGGACTGGTCGGACGGGACACGGCAAAGGGGATCGTCCGTGGCACTCGACGGCTGCTTCGGTGGGTGCGCCTGAACGTCCGCGGATTCGTCCTCGTGGGGGCGCTGGCGGGCATCGTCGTCGGCGTCCGAAGCGCCGGGCTGGCCGTCGAGGCGGCGGTCCCCTGGATCACGCCACAGGCGTTCGTCGTCGTCCTCTACCCGATACTGGCGGTCGGCCTGCCGACAACGGTGATCGTGCTCACCCAGTCCCTCGAGCGAGCGGGCCGGCTGTTGCGCCTGCAACGCGTCGTGAGCTGGCTCGGTCGTCCGCTGGAACCACAGTCGGCGTTCGCGTTCACCGTCGTCGGGCTCGGCCTGGGGTTCGTCCTCGATTTCGTCTCGGTCGGCGTGACGACGCTGCCCCTCGAGGTGTTGCTCCACCGAGTAGGGCTGCTCGTCACGCTCGGCCTGCTTGCGGCGGGGACGGCCCGCAACGACACCGAGGGCGTCGCGCTGTTCGTCGTTGGCCTTCTGGGCTGGGTAGTCGGGCTCGCGATGCCGCTGCTCGGGTACCTCTGACAGCGCCGTCGCCGTGGACGGTCGGTTCGAAACCGTTCGTCCGAAAATCAGACGAGAGTCGGGACGGGACGGCGTCCGCGAACAGCCGATCGGGCGTCAGGACTCGCCGCCAGGGTAGCGGTGGTACTGCATCCCCTGGTGTTTCATCTCGTTGTGGCGCTCCTCGAGGAACGAGTACACCGTTCCGTGGGGTGCGCCGTCGAGCAGCATCTCCGCGGCGGTGCGGACGGCGTCGACCTGCTGGGGCGTGCCGATCGCGCCGAGCGTCGAGCCGTAGATGACGACGTCGGCTCCGGAGAGCTCCTCCATGAGCTCGCGGGTACGACCGTCCTCGCCGATGAGACGACCCTTCTTGCGTTTCATGTCGTTTTTGTTTCGTGCGGCGGCGTCGATGTCGACGACGTCGAACTGCATCATATCGTCGTCCAGCAGCTGCAGCGCTTCCTCGGGCGGGAACCCACGACCGATAGCGCGGACGATCTCGGGGCCCTTGAGGCCGCTGACGGGATCGCCGACCGACTCGACAGCTACGGAGCCGTTCTCCGAGTCGATATCCAACCGGACCTCGGCTGCCGCCTCGATCTCGCGCATCGTCTCGCCGCCCTCGCCGATGAGGACGCCGATGCGGTCCTGCGGAATCTTCACGTGCTTCATGCACTCCGGTAGTCGCTCGGCGAGTTTAAGAGCTTGGTCCGTTACCGGTGTGACGACGGAACACCGGTTCACTGTCCCACGTGTACGGTGACCGATCCACGAAGCTGACGACCAGGTCTGGATCGGTCCGGCGGTTGCCGACCGAAGCCTCGCGGACGAGCGGTCCACTCACAGCGAGGTCGACGAGTGGATCGGAAAGAAGACCCCCGCAAACGGATGCTCGTGGACGCCGTCTACTGCCGTCTGGCGCGGGCCACCCGTTCGCCGAGGGCGGGAAAGGCGAGCATCGCGCCCGCCCCGATCGCGGCCGCCGCGACGGGAGCGATCCAGGTCGTTCCGAGGACGGTCCCGAGCAGCGCACCGCCGTAGCCCCCGAGGAGCAACACGGCGTTGTAGTACCCCAGTCGCAGGCCAATCAGCGCGGCCGAGAGGGTTACCCAGCCGAGCGTCTCCGTGCCCAGCGGGCGGATCCAGCCCCCCCGAACGAGGGCGCCGACGATCACCATCACGATCCACGCGACCAGCGCGGCGCCGGTGACGACGGCACCGCTGGCGGGATCGGTCATCGCGACGAGCAAGAGCGCCGGGAGCCCGAGGATCGATACCTCGCCGAAGATTGAGGTGACGTCGTGGAGAAAGCAGCCGAAGCGACTCTTTTCCACGGTCGCCAGCTTCCCGTAGCCGTACCAGGACCGACGCGTCCGGGTCTCTGCGGGACGGGTCCGTCTGCCGGGCGGTCGGTTACGGCGGTCACGGCCCATACGCGACCTAACGGAAGAGGACAGTAAATACCCCGGTGGCTCACAGGCGAGACTACTCGAGGACCGAACGGAACCGGACCGCCTCCGAGAGCGTGTCGATGATCGCGACCGTTCGGTGCTCGTCGGGGACCGTCGGGAACTGCGCGCCGGGATTGAGCAGGGTCGTCCGCCCGTCCTCGCGGTGCTCGCGCCGATGGTGGTGTCCGTAACAGACGTAGTCGTACTCCTCGGCCGCGGCGAGGGTCTCGACCTCCGCCTTGGACTCGCCGTGCAGTACCGCAACGGAGAGGCCGTCGAACGTGAGGTCGGCGAACCGACCGTGAAGAGTACTCCCTCCGCCCAGCGCGTCGAAAGCCGCCTCGAGCCCCGATATCTCGCCGTCGTTGTTCCCGAGGACGCCGTGCAACTCGACGTCCTCGAACGCCGACAGCAGCGGCGGCGCGACGAAATCGCCGCAGTGGACGACGACCTCGACGCCCTCCGCCTCGAAGATCTCGGCCGCGCGCTCGGCGGCCGCGACGTTGTCGTGGGTGTCCGAGACGATCCCGATGTTCATACTGGATCGGGCGACGGCGAGCTACTAAGGCGTTCGGGCCCGGGTTCGACCGAACCGTCGCTCAGTCCCGAGACGGGTCGGGCTCCGGACTCGTGACGAACTCGAGCAGTTCGTCGGGATCGGTCTCGAGACCCTGCCGAGAGAAGAAGTTCGCGACGTTCTTGCAGTCACGCTCCAGGAACTCGCGGCTGTTTGGGTGGTGGACGGTGACGGCCTGCCCGAGGTCGATGACGACCAGCTGGCCCTCGTGGAAGACGACGTTGTACTCGCTCAGATCGCCGTGGATGATCCCCGCCGAGTAGAGCCGTCGCATGTACTCGCGCATCACCTCGTAGGCCGTCTCGGGGTTCTCGATGTGGACCTCGCCGAGACGTTTCGCGCGGCCGTCCTCGTTGCCGATGTACTCCATCACGAGGACGTTGCGTTCGGTCGCGATCGGCTCCGGAACCCTGACGCCGGCCTTCTTCGCCCGCCGAAGGTTCGCCAGTTCCTTTTTGGTCCAGGCGAGGACGACGTCTTTCTTCTTCCCGCCTAACCCCTCGAAGCGCGGGTCGCCCTCGAGGTAGTCTCGCATCTGGCGGAAGTTCGAGGAGTTGATCCGGTAGACCTTCACCGCGACCTCGCGGTCGTCGCCCAGCGCGTGGTAGACGTTCGCTTCCTTGCCCGTCGAGAGCGGTCCCCCGAAGGCCTCGACGTAACCGTCCTGGACGAGCTTGTACAGGGCCGCGAACGTCGCGTCGTCGAACACCGACTGCTCGACTTTGAACTGGTCGGCGTCCTTGATCCGTTTCTGAAACTCGTTGAACTTCCGGTCCCGTTTGCGGGCGATCCGGTCGGCCTCGGTGTCGCTAACGTCGATCTCCTCCCACTCGTCGCCCGGCGTGTCGGCCTCCTCGAGGTCGACCAGCCCGTACTCCGATCCCCGTTCCATCTGATCGTCTCTACGAGGCCGGGGCGGGTAAAGACTGGGTATCGGTCGATCGACGGCGAAGTGGCGTTTCGACAGATATCGGTCCCGGAGACGGCTCTACGCTTTTCCGCTCGCGGTGCGAAGCACTGTCCATGACTCGACGCACCGAACGGTCGCGGCTGGCGGGGGAGCGGCGATGAGCAGCTACGACGTCACGCTCGAGTGGTCCGACGGTCGGAGCCGGACGGTAGCCGTCGAGCCGCGGGAGACGATCCTCGAGGCGGCCCTGCGCGAGGGTGTCCGACTGCCCTACGACTGCCGGAAGGGAACCTGTACGGCCTGTGCGGGACGAGTGGTCGACCTCGAGGACGACGCCGAAGCGAACGACGGGCCGCCAGACGCTGCGGCCGCGGTCGACTACCGGCGGCCGCCGCGGGCGCTCGAGGAATCCGACCGGGCCGACGGCTACGCGCTGCTGTGTATCGCTCAGCCGCGGGCCGACTGTCGCATCGAGGTCGGCCCGATGGTTCGCAGCCAGCTCGGCGACAGCCCCTGGGGGTAGTCCCGTCGACCGCAGGCAGCGTTATTAGTGCGACCTCGCGAGCGGACTGTCGGGTTGCCGTCGGCTCGCGAGTTCGGTCCGGGCAGGTCGACAACCCCTGGAAGTAGCGGCTCCGCACGCTGTTCGCCCGCCGTCGTGCGGGTCGCGGTCAGTAGTATTAACGGCGGCGAGGGGCTACGCTCGAGCAACGAATGTCCCTCGCCGACGAGAACGCCGACGAAGAGAACCCGTACCTCCGGGAACCGCCAACTGAGTTCGATCCGATCGAGAAGCTCCCCGAGAAACGGGCCCGCGAGCAGGTCGCGTTGCTCCGCGAGGCCGTCCGCGAGCACGATCGACGGTACTACGTCGAGAACGATCCGATCATCGCGGATCGGACCTACGACGCGCTGTTCGCCCGCCTGCGGGAGCTCGAGGACACCTTCGATCTCGCCAGCCCCGACAGCCCGACCAGAAGCGTCGGCGGCGAGCCGATCGAGGAGTTCGAGACGGTCGAACACGTCACGCCGATGCTCTCGATCGACCAAAGTGGCGAGCCGGAGGACGTCCGGGATTTCGACGACCGCGTCCGACGCGAGGTCGGCGAGGTGGAGTACGTCTGCGAACCCAAGTTCGACGGCGTCTCGATGGAGTTCGTCTACGAGGACGGCTCCCTCGAGCGGGCGGTCACCCGCGGCGACGGCCGCGAGGGTGACGACGTGACGGCGAACGCCCGAACCATCGGTTCGGTCCCCCAGCGACTGCACGGCGACTACCCCGAGTTTCTGGCGGTGCGGGGCGAGGTCTACATGCCCAAAGACGCCTTCCAGGCCCACAACCGCGAGCGGATCGAGCGCGGCGAGGAACCGTTCGCCAACCCGCGGAACGCGACCGCGGGGACGATCCGCCAGCTCGACCCCTCGGTGGTCGCCGACCGTCCCCTCGAGGTCTTCTACTTCGACGTCCTCGAGGCCAGCGATCTCGAAGACAGCCACCGCGAGGAGCTCGAGCGCTTCCCCGAGTGGGGACTGCGGGTGAACGAACACGTCGAGACCGTCGACGATATCGAGGACGCGATCGACTACCGCGACCGCATGCTCGAGGCCCGCGACGAGCTGGGCTACGAGATCGACGGCACCGTCATCAAGGTCGACGATCGCAAGGCCCGCGACGAGCTGGGCCGGACGGCCCGACACGACCGCTACGCGTTCGCCTACAAGTTCCCGCCCCGCGCGGAGGTGACTCCGATCGCCGACGTGGCGGTCCAGATCGGTCGCACCGGTCGCGTAACCCCCGTCGCTCTGCTCGAGCCCGTCGATGTCGGTGGCGTCACCGTCTCGCGGGCGAGTCTGCACAACCCCGAGGAGATCGCTGAAAAGAACGTCGCCGTCGGCGACACCGTTCGCGTGCAACGGGCGGGCGACGTGATCCCGTACGTCGAGGAGGTCGTCGAGAAGGGAGCGGAGAACGACCCCGAAAGCCACTACGAACTTCCCGATCACTGTCCCGTCTGTGACAGCGCCATCGAGCGCGACGGACCGATGGCCTTCTGTACGGGCGGACTGGCGTGTGACGCCCAGCTGCGTCGATCCATCGAGTACTACGCGAGCGACGACGGGCTCGACCTCGAGGGACTGGGCGAACGAAGCGTCCGCCAGCTCGTCGACGCCGGCCTGCTCGAGTCCGTCGCGGACCTCTACGAGCTCGAGCGCGAGGACCTGACCGCTCTCGAGGGGTGGGGCGAGAAAAGCGCCGCGAACCTGCTGGCCGAGATCGAGGCCAGCCACGAGCCGCCACTCGCCGATTTCCTCTCCGCGCTCGGCATCCCCCACGTCGGGCCGACGACCGCCCGCGAGCTGGCCCGCGAGTTCGGCACCTTCGAGGCCGTCCGCGAGGCCGCCGAGGACGAGCCCGAGTCCCTCGAGGACGTCGACGACGTCGGGGGAACCGTCGCCGAACAGATCCACGACTTCTTCGCCAGCGAGGCCAACGCCGCGGCCGTCGACGACGTCCTCGAGCACGTCTCTCCGAAGGAGTCGGCACTGGAGTCCGGCGGCGACGAGCTCGAGGGGCTAACGTTCGTCTTCACGGGCTCGCTCGAGGAGCTGACTCGCAGCGAGGCTCAGGAGACCGTCGAGGCCCACGGCGGGTCGGCGACGGGCAGCGTCTCCGGGAACACCGACTACCTCGTCGCCGGCGAGAGCCCGGGCCAGACGAAGCTCGACGACGCCGAAGCGGAGGACGTCCCCGTCCTCGACGAGGACGAATTTCGTGAGCTGCTCGCGGAGCAGGGGATCGAGCTCGGGTAGCGTTACGCCTCCGCGGGGAGCCGTTCGGCGATCGAGCGGACCGCCTCGAGTCCCTGCACCTCGCCCTCCCGCTCCGGGAGCGTCACGATCTCGAGGTCGGGAAACGCCTCGCGGACCTCGGCGACTCGCCGTTCGTGGCGCTCGCGCCGGGACCGACACCGCGAACAGTCGTCCTCGGGATCCTCGAAGACGCGGTTCACGACAAGGCGGTCGACCCGGACTCCCGACTCCCGGAGCTTCTCGACGAGGCGTTCGGACTCGGCGATGGCCATCCCCTCTGGCGTGAGGACGACCCGGAACTCCGTCCGTTCGGCGTCGAGCAGCAGCTCCCGTGCGCGCTCGAGACGGGCCTGGAACGCCTCGAGATCGGCGCCGTCGTCGCCTCCCCCGAACATCGACATCGGACCCAGCACCGCCGAGCGGGCCGCGGTCCCGATCCGTTTGGCCTGTCCGCGAAGCGAGCCCAGCGTCTCGAGGAACGGTCCCGCAACCGCGGGCGTGTCGAACAGTCGCAGCGTGTGGCCCGTCGGCGCGGTGTCGAAGACGACGACGTCCCACTCTCCGGAGTCGACGTACTCCACCAGGAGGTCGAGCGCGGCGATCTCGTCGCCGCCCGCGGGCGTTCCCGCGGCGAAGATCCGCTCGACCTCCTCGTCGTCGAGCCGAATGCCCGCGCTGCGAAGGTCGGCGGCGAGCGCCCGTGCGAGCGCCTCGTAGCGCTCCTGTCGCGTCTCGGGATTGATCTCAGCGGCCCAGAGGTCGGCGGCGTCCTCGAGCTCGGGTGCTCCCTTCGAGTCAGTCTCGAGGGTCGGTTCGGGTCCCCGCTCGAGCTTGCGAGGCTTGGGCCCGAGTTCGGTCTCGAGGGAGTCCGACAGCGAGTGTGCGGGATCCGTCGAGACAACGAGCGTCTTCCGCCCGGCGTCGGCCAGTCGCGTCCCTGTCGCAGCCGCGCAGGTCGTCTTGCCGACACCGCCCTTGCCGCCGTAGAAGATACAATCGGTCATTCGATCACGAGTACCGGAGACGGAACCCTAAGTACCCCGTCAGAATTTCGAGACGGTCTCGAAATCGAACAGTTCGGGGCGGGGTCGCACCCGCTCAGAGGTCGACGCGATCGAACCGGTAGAGCGCGACTGCGATGGGGACGACGACCCAGAACACGAGGATCAGGAGCGCGAACCAGTCCTGCAGGAAGAAGGGGAGCTCGCCGCCGAACAGCTCCGCGTCGAGCTCGGCCTGGAGCTCGATCGTATCGACGTCGGTGACGAGCGTGAGGACGCGTCCGTACGCCTCGCCGGGATCGAGATTGACGATGAAGTACGCCCACTCGGGCAGGCGCTCGATGGCGACTTCCTCCCCGTCGAACTCCGTCGTGGCGGTGACGGTATCAAAAAAGAGGACGTCGCGTTCGGCAAGCAGCATGAACATATCCGAGAGCGTGTTCCAGACGACGTAGAACAGCACGAAAACGCCGAACATCGCCGCGCCCGCGATCGTCGTCGAGCGGGTCAGCGAGGACAGCGAGACGGCAATGCTGGTGTAAGCGATCCCGTAGACGATCGAGACCGCGAGCAGCCCGACGTAGTCGACGACGTCGAACCCGCCAAGCAGGGCAGCGACGACGGCGGCCGCGAGAACGAACCCGAGGGTCAGCGACAGAGACAGCACGGCCGAGCGGCCGAGTAGCTTGCCCAGCAGGACGTCCTTCCGGGAGTGAGGCAGAGAGAGCAGGATCTTGATGCTGCCGCTCTCGCGCTCGCCGGCGATGGCCTTCCAGCCGAGCACGAGCGCGATCAGCGGGATAACTAGTCGCGTAATCTCGCTGACGAAGCCGACCAGGACGTCCGTTGTCGCGCCCTGGGCCGCGAGGTCCTCGCCGAAGTAGGAGACCGCACCCGTCGTCGCGACGAGCAGGGTAAAGAAGAAGACGCTCAGTCCCCAGAACAGCCACGAGCGGACCGAGTCCTGGAAGTCCTTCTTCGCGACCGTCCGGACGCTCTCGGGGTTGATCGAACTCGATGGAGCCGTCGTCCCACGGTCGGTCGTTCCGGCTTCCGTCTCGGTGTTCATCGGGCGTCAACCTCCGTGGTGTAGGACTGGAAGACGTCCTCGAGCGAGGCCTCCGAGGTCGAGAAGTCACGAACCTCGAGCCCCTGGTCCTCCAGAGCCGCGAGGACGTCGGTCTTCGAGCCCTCGACCCGGATCGCGAGCGTCGGCGGTGTCTCCTCCTCGACGAGGACCTCGGAGACGTCGGGTAGCGACCGGACCGAACCGATCGCGTCCTCGTCGAGGCGGTCGACGGTGACCCGAAGCACGGTCCCGTCGCTAACAGACTCCCGAAGCCCCGCGACGGAGTCGACGGCGACCATCTCGCCGTCCCGGAGGATGCCGACCCGATCACAGACGGCTTCGACCTGCTCCATGATGTGACTCGAGAAGAAAACCGTCGCCCCCCGTTCGCTCTCCTCGCGAACGATCTCGCGCATCTCGCGGGCGCCGTTTGGATCGAGCCCCGTCGACGGTTCGTCCAGGATCAGCAGGTCGGGTTCGCCGACCAGCGCCATCGCAAGCATGAGCCGCTGGGCCATCCCCTTCGAGTAGCCGCCGGCCTTCTTGTCGATCGCGTCGGCCAGATCGACCCGCTCGAGCAACCGTTCGGGGTCGTCGTCGACACCCTTTGAGTCGATCGCGAACTCGAGGTGTTGCCGGGCCGTGAGCCGATCGTACGTGCGATACCCCTCCGGGAGCACTCCTGTCCGTGAGCGGATCTCGCGGCTGTGGGTCTGTGCGTCGAGCCCGAGCACCTCGACTCGTCCCGCCGTCGGGCGAACGAAGTCCAGGAGGACGTTGATCGTCGTCGACTTGCCGGCCCCGTTCGGACCGAGGAAGCCGAACACCTCGCCGTCCTCGACCTGGAAGGAGAGGTCCTCGAGCGCGAGGGTCTCGCCGTAGGACTTGGTCAGCCCGTCGACCGTGATAGCGGGCATAGTTGGTGGCCGAGTGAAGACACCGTCGGCCGATAAGGATTGTCACTCCCGCAGCGTCGGACGCCGAACCGACCGAATCAGATCGGGTCGTCGGGATCGTAGTTCGTCGCGGTTCGATCGGCCTCAGTCGCGTACCGGTCGCGGGTCGCCTCGTCCGGAGCGTCCTCGAGCTGGTCCGGCGAGAGCTCCTTTGCGGCCGTGACGTCCGACGCGGCCGACGCCGCCAGCTCCCGGCGGTAGATCGACTCGCCGTCGGGCGTCGCGTACGTTAGCGTCACGAGACCCTTGTCGTCGTACTCGCGTTCGACCAGCCAGCAGCGGATCGTCTCGCTCATGGCCGCACCTGGGAGGGCCACCACCGAGAATGTACCGCGTCCACTCTGGCCGTCGGTTCGAGCCAACCACGAGTCGAGGCGACGGTCCCACCGCCCCGATCGCGAGGAGTCAGCCTGAAACCCTTCGCCACCGTAGGCCCGCCGATGAACGCCGAGGGGGTCCGCGAGCGCGCGACGTCGTTACCGCGAGAGCCGGGCGTCTACCAGTTTCGGGCCGACGGGACGACGCTGTACGTCGGGAAGGCGGTCGATCTCCGCAGTCGGGTCCGCTCCTACGCCGACCCGCGCAGCGCCCGCATCCGCCGGATGGTCGACCGCGCAGACGAAGTCGAGATCGCCGTCACCGACACCGAGACCCAGGCGCTGTTGCTCGAGGCGAACCTCATCAAACGCCACCAGCCCCGGTACAACGTCCGGCTGAAGGACGACAAATCGTATCCGATGGTCCAGCTGACCGACCACCCGGCGCCGCAGATCGAGATCACCCGCGATCCCGACGAGTCCGCAACCGTCTTCGGCCCGTACACGAACAAACGCCAGGTCGAGACCGTCGTGAAGGCCCTGCGGGAGACGTACGGTGTCCGGGGCTGTTCGGACCACAAGTACGCCGGCCGTGACCGACCGTGTCTCGACTACGAGATGGGGCTCTGTACGGCGCCGTGCACCCGCGAGATCGACCTCGAGAGCTACGCCGAGGACGTCACTGCCGTCGAACGGTTCCTCGAGGGCGAGACCGGGATCCTCGCCGATCCGCTACGCCGAGAGATGGAGGCCGCAGCCCAGGACCAACAGTTCGAGCGCGCGGCGAACCTGCGGGACCGCCTCGAGACCGTCGAGGCGTTCCACGGCGAGGGCGGCGAGGCCGTCCAGTCGACCGGCGACGAGCGGGCCGTCGACGTCCTGGGCGTGGCGATCGAGGGTGAGGACGCGACGGTCGCCCGCCTGCGGGCCGAGAACGGGAAGCTCGTCGATCGGGACCGACACACGCTCGAGGCGCCCGGCACCGATACAGGCGACGAGGACGTGCCGGAGTCCGGCGCCGTCCCCGCCGTGCTTGCAGCCTTCATCGTCCAGTACTACGCCGAACGGGAGCTACCCGACGCCCTCCTGTTGCCCGAGCGCCACGGCGACGAGGAGGTCGCGGCCTGGCTCGAGACCGAGGGCGTCGCCGTACGGATTCCTGGTGCGGGTCGCGAGGCGAAACTCGTTGACCTTGCGCTGAAAAACGCCCGCCGGAACGTGGGTGGGCGCGACGAGTGTGCCATGCTCGCCGACGCCCTCGGGATCGATTCGGCCGAACGGATCGAGGGGTTCGACGTCAGTCACGCCCAGGGGAAGTTCGCGGTGGGGAGCGACGTCGCTTTCGTCGACGGCAGCGCCGAGAAAGCCGACTATCGGCGGAAGAAGCTGGCCGACGAGAACGACGACTACGCGAACATGCAGGCGCTAGTGGAGTGGCGCGCCCGTCGGGCCGTCGAGGGCCGCGATGACCGTCCCGACCCGGATCTGTTGTTGATCGACGGCGGCGAGGGCCAGCTCGAGGCCGCCCGCGAGGCGCTCGCGGAGGTCGGCTGGGACGTTCCGGCCGTCGCACTCGCGAAGGCCGAGGAACGGGTGATCACGCCCGACCGCGAGTTCTCCTGGCCCGACGACGCGGCTCACCTCCACCTGCTTCAACGGGTTCGCGACGAAGCGCACCGCTTTGCGGTTCAGTACCACCAGACGATCCGCGACGACGTAAAGACGGTCCTCGACGACGTCCCCGGGATCGGCCCCGAGACCCGAAAACGGCTGCTCGGTCGCTTCGGCAGCGTCGAGAACGTCCGCGAGGCGAGCTCCGAGGACCTCCGGAGCGTCGCCGGCGTCGGCGAAAAGACCGCCCGGACCATCAACGAACGACTCTGACAACCTCCCACGACTGAAGTCGTGGGCCTTCTCCTTGAATCTCTGTAATGCCTTCGAGGACACCTCCCAACGCCGGACGGTCGGACGGTCGGGCGAGTCCACAGGGTTTTGCCTCTCGCCGTCCTCCGTGTATTCGTGTCAAACGACGACTCGCTCGACGACCTGCTCGACGAACTCGACAGCCACGGCGATCTCGAGACCGCCGAGCAACGGCTGTCGATCCGCATGGAAGAACGGCGGTACGGAAAGCCGGTGACGATCGTCGAGCGGTTCGAACTCCCGAAATCGGACGTGGAGTCGATCGCCTCCGATCTCAAGTCCTCGCTGGGAACCGGCGGCACCGTCGACGAGGACCGCATCGAACTCCAAGGCGACCACCGCAACCGCGTGCCGGAACTGCTCCGAGAGCACGGCTTCAACGTCCAAACGTAACCCTGGTTGGACCGGTCCAAATCGAGTTGCGAGTAATTCTTTGATGTTTGGTGTCGTAGCACACGGCATGGAGATCCGACCCGCCACGACCGATGACCGCGAATCGCTCCGACAGCTCGCCCGCGAGACCTGGCACGAGACCTACGACGAGCTCTCCGGCGACACGATCGACGAGACGATCGACGACTGGTACGGCGACGAGGAGCTCGAGCGCGCGCTCTCGGAACCGGGAACGGCCGTCCTCGTCGCCGAGGACGACGACGAGATCGTCGGCTTCACCCACGGCGTCGTCCAGGGCGAGGAAGGCGACGTTCTCCGGATGTACGTCCACCCGGACAACCAGCGCGAAGGGGTCGGCACGGCGCTGCACGAACGGCTTCGCAAGGATCTCGAGGACTTCAACATGAGCCGGATGCGAGCGATCGACTTTGCCACCAACGAGGGCGGGCGGGCGTTCTACGAGGAGCTCGGCTTCGAGCAAACTGGGGACGGCGAGGTCGAGATCGGCGGCGAGTCGCGACGGGAGGTGGTGTACACCCTCGAGCTGTAGCGGCGCCAGGACCCTTAAAAGAGTGCTTGCATGCTCACCGGACGGATGGAAGTAACCGGTCGGCATGAGGGTGTGAAGAGTTCGCACAATGAGCACGAAAGCGCCTACGGAAGCGGACATACTGCGCCCGATCAAGAACACGACGACGCGGTACTTCCTCCTGGCCGGCGTCGCTGGCCTGGCGCTGTTGCTCTTTCTGATCGGCTGGGCCTACCAGCTTGCCGAGGGGCTGGTCGTCACCGGCCTCTCGGACTGGGGAACCGGTGGGGGCGTCACCTGGGGCGTCTACATCGGTGCGTTCATTTGGTGGGTCGGGATCGCCCACGGCGGAATCATCCTCTCCGCAGCAGTGCGGCTGCTCGGCATGGATCGGTACATGCCCGTTGCCCGCCTGGCCGAGATGTTAACACTCGCTGGACTCTCTGCCGCGGGCTTTTACATTATCGTCCATATGGGTCGTCCCGATCGGATGGTTACGAGCGTCCTCGGTCACTACCACATTACCGTGCACAGTTCGCCGCTGGTGTGGGACGTGACGGTCATCACGGCCTACTTCGTGCTGACCGCGACCTATCTCGGGCTCACGCTGCGGTACGACGTGACCCGGCTGCGCGATCAGCTGCCGGACCGCTTCGAACCGATCTACAAGGGACTGACGATCGGCTACTCCGAGCGCGAGGACGAGATCGTCCAGCGGATGGTGTGGTGGCTCGCGCTCGCGATCATCATCATGGCGCCACTGTTGCTCCACGGCGGCGTCATTCCGTGGCTGTTCGCCGTCCTGCCGACGTACCCGGTCTGGTTCGGCGGGGTGCAGGGACCGCAGTTCCTGACCATCGCGCTGACCTCGGCGATCAGCGGCGTGATCCTGCTTTCCTTTGCCTTTCGCTGGGCGTACGACTGGGATCACATCATCACCGACGACGTCTTCAGGGGACTCCTGCTGTGGCTCGGGTTTTTCTGTCTGCTCTTTCTCTGGCTTCAACTCCAGCAGAACGTGGCCGGCGGTTTCGCCCCACCAATCGACCTGGGCGTCGCGGCCGACGCGCGACTCGCTCACCCGGTCTACCTCCTCTCGATGGGACTCGTCTTCGCCGTGCTGGCGTATATTTTCGCCCAGTCGATCCGTCCCTCGCTGTTCTCCAAGGGACGCGCGCTCGCCGCCGGTCTGTTGGTGCTGTTCGCGACGCTGATCGAGAAGGTGCTGTTCGTCGTCGAGGGCTTTTTCCACCCCAGCTTCGAGATCTACGGAGCGACTCCGGGCACGTACTTTCCGAGTCTGATCGAGTTCGCCTCGATCGCGGGGACGATCGGGATGGTCGTCCTCTTTTTCCTCCTCATCGCGAAGATCGTCCCGGTCGTCGAACTCCACGCCATCGAACACCTCCGGGGCGATCACGGCGAACACGACGCCCATCCCGAACGCGCCGATCACGCCGAACACGAGTGAGTCCGTCCCGTGCCAGGTGTGCGTTCAGAACTCCTCGGCCGGCGGCGCGATCCCGTCGTCGGTCTCGGTCTCGAGGGCGAACTCCTCGCGAACCTCCCTGATCCGATCGCGGATGTCCGCCGCGAGCTCGAACTCGAGGTTGCTCGCGGCCTCTTCCATCCGATCCTCGAGCTCCGCGATGTAGCGGGCGGCCTCCTCGTCGTCCTCGAGTTCGCGTCCCGAAATCTCGGTCGTCTCTGTCTTGCTTCCGGGCAGGTTGGTCTCGCCGACCTCCTTCTCGATAGTCGTCGGCTCGAGGTCGTGTTTCTCGTTGTACTCCTGCTGGATCTCGCGACGTCGCTGGGTCTCCTCGATCGCCGACTCCATCGCCGCGGAGGGGTCGTCGGCGTAGAGGACGACCTCGCCGTTGACGTTTCGCGCGGCCCGTCCCATCGTCTGGACGAGCGTCGTTTCCGAGCGCAGGAACCCCTCCTGATCGGCGTCCAGGATGCCCACGAGCGAGACCTCGGGGATGTCCAGTCCCTCCCGCAGGAGGTTGATCCCGACCAGCACGTCGATCTCCCCGAGCCGGAGCGAGCGGATGATCTCGTGGCGCTCCAGGGTGTCGGTCTCGTCGTGCATGTAGGCAACGTCAACCCCGGCCTCCTCTAGGTACTCCGTGAGATCCTCGGCCATGCGCTTGGTGAGTGTCGTCACCAGCGTCCGCTCGTCGCGTTCGATGCGCTCGTCGATGCGATCCATCAGGTCGTCGATCTGGCCGCTCGCCGGCGAGACCTCGATCTCGGGGTCGACGAGGTGAGTCGGCCGGACGATCTGTTCGACGATCTGTTCGCTCTGTTCGCGCTCGTAGTCACTCGGGGTCGCCGAGACGTACAGCGTCTGGTCGGTTTTCTCCTCGAACTCCTCGAAGGTCAGCGGGCGGTTGTCGTACGCCGTGGGGAGTCGAAAGCCGTTCTCGACCAGCGAGTCCTTCCGGGACTTGTCACCCTCGTACTGGCCCTTGATCTGGGGTAACGTCTGGTGGGACTCGTCGATAACGGTGAGGAAATCGTCGGGGAAGTAGTCGAGTAGCGTGTACGGTGCTTCCCCGGACTCCCGGTCCGAGAGATACACCGAGTAGTTCTCGATCCCCGAGCAGTACCCCGTCTCCTGCATCATCTCGAGGTCGAACGTCGTTCGCTCCTCGATACGCTGGGCGGCGAGCATGTCGCCCTGGCGTTCGAAGTACGAGATCCGGCTATCGAGGTCGTCGCGGATCTCGTCCATCGCGCGCTCGAGTTTCGTCTCCGGGATCGAGTAGTGCTCGGCCGGGTGGACCAGCACGGCCTGCTGTTCACCCTGGGTCTCGCCCTCGAGAGGATCGACCTTCACCATGCGGTCGATCTCGTCGCCCCACAGCTCGACGCGGACGGCGTAGCGGCCGTACATCGGATAGATCTCGACCGTATCGCCACGCACCCGAAACGTCCCCTGGGTGAAGTCGACGTCGTTGCGTTCGTAGTTCAGATCGACGAGTCGGGCCAGGAGTTCGTCGCGACCGACCTCCTCGCCGACCTCGAGTCGCATCGACATATCGATGTAGTTGCGCGGGTCCCCGAGACCGTAAATCGCCGAGACGCTCGCGACGACGATGACGTCCTCGCGAGTCAACAGCGATCGGGTCGCGGAGTGGCGCAGGCGGTCGATCTCGTCGTTGATCGAGGCGTCCTTGTCGATGTAGGTGTCGGTCTGTTCGACGTAGGCCTCGGGCTGGTAGTAGTCGTAGTAGGAGACGAAGTACTCGACGGCGTTGTTCGGGAAGAGGTTCCGAAACTCCTCGTAGAGCTGGGCCGCCAGCGTCTTGTTGTGGGCGATAATCAGCGTCGGCTTCTGAATCTCCTCGATCGTCCAGGAGACCGTGTTGGTCTTTCCCGACCCCGTCACGCCAAGCAGCGTCTGTTTCTCCATCCCCGAGCGAAACCCGTCCGAGAGCTGTTCGATCGCCTCGGGCTGATCGCCCGCGGGATCGAACGGCGCGTCGACCTCGAACGGCCGATCGACGTCGGGACGGTCCGGCTGGAGGGGACCTCGAGAGTCACTCATCATCGGGATCAGGGACTCGAGACACTTGACGCGCTCGCATATCCCGCGGGGTGACCGCGTCCTCTTACCCGGTCCACGAGGGGGCTCGAAAGCCGAGATCAGGAACGATCAGATCCGGTGTGAGCCGTCCGGACACGCTTTGGCCACATGGACGACGACCCACCGGTTGCCGTCAGCGGGGGTCGTCGAGAACAGAGCGACGACGAGCCGAACCCCGACCGAAAGTAAGGGGATAGCTCGATCGGTGAAATTACCGGTCGTAGTCGGTTGCCATTTCCTTCATTGTGTCTTTCATCTTTTCTTTCATATCAGCCATCTCCTCCTTGTCGTCAGCTACCCGGTCGGCCATCTTCTTTTTGTCGTTAACCATATCTTTCGGCCGCTCCTTCTTCGGCTCTTCCTCGACTGGCTCCTTCTTCGGCTCCTCTTCCTTGGGTTCCTTCTCCTTGGGTTCCTCTTTTTTCGGCTCCTCTTCTTTGGGCTCTTCCTCCTTCGGCTCCTCTTCTTTGGGCTCTTCCTCCTTCGGCTCCTCGTCCGCCACCATCCCATCGACGGTCAGTTCGACGGTGAACTCGCGGTCGGCGAACTCCTCGGGCGGCTCGAGGTAGCCGATCGCGTATCCGGTGTAAGCCGTTCCTTCCTCGAGCGCAACGTCGAACGCCGCCACCTCGTCGGGGTCGCCGGCCGGCCGAATCGAGAGCGTGTACTCGCCCGCTGGGACCGCGAGGTACTCAGAGACGTCCTCGAAGGAGACGCCCTCAGCCAGCGGCGTGTCGTTAGCGAAGATATCGACCGCGGGGGCGTCCGGCGAGAAGTGCGCAACCCGGACGAACGCGGAGCCGGGCTCGGCGTCCTCGGGCAGCGGCTCGCCATCGGTGAGAATCTCCGGTCGGAACGTCTCGGCCTCGAGCTCGCCGATCGCCGCGACCGTGGCGAACCCCTCGGCGACCTCGACCTCGTCCTCGAAGACGACGGTTTCGGGGTCGCCTGCTGCCGTAATGGCGACAGTGTAGGCTCCGGGATCGAGCTCCAGATACGGCGAGACATCGCCGTAGGGGACGTCCGCAAGCACCTGCTCGTCGTCGACGAGAACGTCGACGCTCGGCGCGTCAGGCGAGAAGTGTGCGACCCGAACCGCCGCGGAGACGGCAGCCGGTTCGTCGGCTGCGTCGTCGGTCGGTCGCTCGTCGTCCTCGTGTTTGCCCTTCGCGAAGACGGTACCGCTGGTGATACCTAACCCGCCCGCTACAGCCATCGCTTTCAGAGTCGTGCGTCGTGAGACGGACATATGCAACCGTGACCGGGCTGCGGGACGACAAAAAGCCGTCAGTCAGTACTGGAGACTCTCCTCCGATTGCCGAGGGCGACGATCGGGTACGGTCACCATACCGGGAATAACTCTCCCGTACGCGACCGACGACTACCGGCCCGAACCGCGAGACGGCAGCCCGCCCTTCATAGCGGGGCTGATGTCTGGCCAACCGTTATGGGTCGGCTCGTCATGGCGTCGAATATGGCTCAGGAACTGAAGCAGGTACGCGACGAACTCGAGAAGGCAGCGAAAGTGGCCGACGACGACGACCTTCGCGAGGACGTCCGCGAGCACGTCGACGCCTTCGAGGATTACACGGTCGGCGACCAGGAGCCGGACCATGCGCTCATGGACGAACACCTGAACGGGATCCGGCAGCTCGGCGAGCGCGCCGAAGGCGATACGAAAGATCACCTCGACAGTGCTCTCGAGACCGCCGAGGAGTACCGGGAAGATCTCGACCAGGCCTAATCCACTGCTCTCGCGGCGTTTGGACCGTAACGTTCGTTTCGGTTCGATCGTCTACGTTCTCGGACAGCGGTGGTCTCCATGGCCACGACGCCGTAGACCAGCTATCGCAAGAGCGGGCTGAGCGGCGACGTCTCCTCTGGAGTCTCCTCGTCGAAAAAGCCCTCGACCCCGTCGAGTCCGAGAACGAACTCGGCACCGAACGCGTCGGCGGGTGTCTGGAACCCCGCGTCCGCGTCGCCGGCGAGGACGCGCTCGGCGACCGTCACGGCGCCGTCGACGGTGACGACGTACGGGTCGGGCGTCCGCAGGCGGGAGACGACCCGCTCGCCGTCGTCCTCGACCCGCGCCTCGCCCCAGACGTAAGCCGTCCCTCGCTCGCGGGCCCACTCGGCTGGTCCGTCGCGGACTCCCGCCAGCTGCTTCAGTACCCACCGGACCGGCTTCGACTCGAACAGCGGCGTGAGATACCGGTGAGATTCGAGTGCGAGCCGCGCCGGCTGGGGCAGCATAGCGTACATCTCGACGTTCGGAATTCCGGTGGTGTAGTGTGCCGTACAGATATCTCCCATCGGCATCGTCACCGCCGGGCGCTCGCCGCGACCGAAGTCGATCTCGCGGGTTCGCCAGGCCGTCGGTACGCTCTCGACGCGCCCGTCGCGGCGGACGGCGCCCTCGGTGTTCGAACCCTCAAGGACCGTCCGAACGGTTCCGACCGACGGAATTCGAATCGAGTCGACGCCGAGCGCGAGGCTGTCGGCCTCCGGCAGGCGGTCGGCAAGGTGAGCGGCCAGACAGTCCATCGGGATCGTCGACAGCGCGGCCGCCGGCAACAGCGTGACTCCGGCCGCACGCGCCTCCTCGTCACGGTCCTGGATCGACTCGATAACCGGAATCTCACCGGTGATGTCGACGTAGTCCGTGCCGCTACGCAGACAGCCCTCGACCAGCGGCTCGGCCGTGTTCGAGAACGGTCCGGCGCAGTTCAACACGCAGTCGACGTCCTCGAGTGCCTCGGCGACGACGTCCGGTTCCTCGAGCGAGAACCGCCGACCCGGCTGCTCGAGGTCGGCGACCTGTTCGCGCAGCTGATCCCGATCGCGGCCGGCGAGGATCGGATCCAGTCCGCGATCAATCGCGTCCTCGGCGACCAGACTACCGACGTATCCGTACGAGCCGTAGATCAGGAGCGATCCCATACGGACGGGACCGCGACGGCGGAATTAAACAGCAGGCCGGCAGATGACACCACGATCCGGGTTGCCGGTCACTCGAGGCGGTCCAGGACGGCGTCTTTCTCGTAGGAAAGCGACAGCGACCGTGATCGACCCCGACCCTCGATGTCGGCGTACTCGGCGTCGATCAGTCCGAGCTGGTCGAGTTTGTTAACGATCTCGGAGTAGCGAGTGTAGCCGAGGTCGGTCGCCGCCTGAAACCGCTCGTAGACCTCGCCGGCCTGCCCGCCGTCGTTCGTGGCGATTACCTCGAGCAACGCTCGCTCGGTCTCCGACAGCCCGGAGAGGCTCCGGGAGAGATTGATGTACTTCGATTTCTCGTAGGCGTCCTCGACGTCCTCGAGCTCGACGGTACGGCTCCCCCGCATCTCGGCGTTGAGCCCCGCGCGGCGCAACAGATCGATCCCGACGCGGAGGTCGCCGCTCTCAGCGGTGCGGTCGGCGACGTGTTCGAGGGTCTGGCGCGAGATGACTCCGTCCCGGAACCCACGCCGAACCCGTTCGTCGAGGATATCGACGATCTCGGGCTGATCGTAGACCGGGAAGTACACCTCCTCGGGCCGGAAGACGCTCTGGACCCGGGAGTCGAGTTCGTCGATGACCTCGAGAGTGGGATCGGAGGAGACGACGATGACGCCGATCTTCGCGCCCGGATACTCCTCGTGGGCGCGAAGCAGCGAGTACAACGTGTCCGAGGCCTCGTTCTCGTAGAAGAGGTAGTTGACGTCGTCGAGCGCGACGACCAGCACGCGGTCGTCCTCAACGAGCTTGTCGGCGATCTGGCCGAACAGCTTCTTGAACGAGATACCAGACGAGGGCGGCTCGTAGTCGAAGGTTCCCTCGAACAACCGCGAGAACACCGAGTATCGCGTCGAGTTGACCTGGCAGTTGACCCGAATCGTTCGGACCTCGCTAGTCTGGGTACCGATCTCGTCGAAGAGTTTCTGGATCGCTGTCGTCTTTCCCGTTCCTGGCGGCCCTCGAACCATGACGTTCAGCGGTCGGGATCCACGCACCGCTGGTCGCAGCGCGTACGTGAGGTTCTGAGTTTGGGTTTCGCGGTGTTTGAACGTCTCGGGAACGTAGTCGATCTCGAAGACGTGCTCGTTTCTGAACACGGACTCGTCCCACGACAACATCCCCTCTTCGGGGTCGTCTCCCATCACTTTCACCACGCTGTCGTAGTTACTTAGTTGTTTGCGAGGCGAATCGATGCGGTCTCTGATCAACCGGAAATAGTATCGGTTCGATCCTGCGCTTCGGTCGGTCGTTTCGGAAGACGGTGCCACCGACGAAAGTACCGGTTCGTTTAATGGCCGTATAATGAAGCGTCATACCTCACAAGTAGTTCTCAATGGGACCAGGTATCTCGTCGTGGCACGCGCGAGATTTAGCCAAGCGCCGCTGCGGTCTTCCTCTTGAAGCGTCCTCGACGAGCCACGACGCGAAGCGAGCGACGGCCACCGGTCGAACGAACGACTGGTGTCGTGTCGCTCGCAGGAAGCGGCATCACGCAACGCCGATCGATTCGTTGGTACAGACGTATCGGAACCGAACAGTAAGCTCGCCGAATCTATCAGTATGAGTCATTCGCCACAACAGAGCACCCGATCAGTCTCGACTGGCGCCCAACTCCTGCTGATCGTCGCTGGAATCGGTTTTCTCGTTGCGGGAATCGCACTCGCCGCGAGCGGGTCGGGAATCGACGACGCGATTACCGGCGTCGACGACGAGGAGATCGAGGGCGAAACCGATCCCGACGAACCGGACACCGACGAGGGAACGGACACCGATGACGGCGGAGACGAAGGCAACGGTGACGATAACGGTGCTGACGACGCTGGAGACGATACTGACGACGCTGGAAACGGTGCTGACGACGCTGGAAACGGTGCTGACGACGCTGGAAACGGTGCTGACGACGCTGGAAACGGTGCTGACGACGCTGGAAACGGTGCTGACGACGAGCCTGCGGACGACGGAGGCCCGTTTGACGATGGGAGCATCTTTGATGACGACGATGCTGCGGACGACGATGCGGCGGACGACGATGCGGCGGATGACGATGCGGCGGATGACGATGCGGCGGATGACGATGCGGCGGATGACGATGCGGCGGATGACGATGCGGCGGATGACGACGCGGCGGATGACGACGCTGCGGATGACGACGCGGCGGATGACGACGCTGCGGACGACGATGATGACGATGATGACGATGATGACGATGACGATGATGACGATGACGATGATGACGATGACGACGACCCCTGGTTCGAGTAACGAAACACCGTAGCGTTCCCTTTTCTGCGAGGACGTCTCAGTCGACCTCGGGCCGTGCCTGAGACGTCGGAGACATGATCTCCCTCGTTGATACTACGGGTTGGGGTGTCTCTTTGATCGAAAGACCTCGCTGTTGCCAGCAGTGGTCGTCCCACTCGAGGCGAACGCACTCCGGTGTCCCCTCTCGGCCTGTTCCAGCCGGAGACAGCGGGCCGAGCTCTCTAGCTCACCATCGCCCCCTGGAGGAGATTCTCTGAATCACCCACGTCCGCGTACCCCCTCGAACCCATACGAGCCAACCGGAATACGTCGCCGTTACAGAGAACCAGTGCGAACACCAACGACTGACGTCCAAGCGCGTACGCTTGAAGCGAATCGTCTCGCCACGTGCCGAGGGAAGGATACGCACCCGAGACGGGTAACGAAAGCCCGCTCTCTCGCCCGGGGGTCGTACTGACGCGACCCAAAACGCGGGCCGGTGACGGAACTGGCGAATCCGCGAACCGCTCCAAACGCGTGGGACGCCCGTCTGTGACGGGCGGAAGAAGGTCAGGCTCCACGTGGCGCCTTCACCGCATCCCGACGACGCGTCCGCTTCCGACTCTCCGACCACGCTGCTCCCATACTTGCCTTATAACACGATGTACATCAGACAGCAGAACCGACCGTACACCCAGATCGGATCCGTTTTCTCGCTCACAGTCGTCGAACAAGTGTATCTCGCGCACAGCGGCCAACTCACCGACGAAACCGTCCCTACGCTCCACTCTCGAGAGAGGCGGGCGAGATGACGGACGAGGACGTCCCGAGCGTGGTCGCGGTGCGCCGCCACTTGTCGGCCAGCCGTTCGATCAGAACGTCCAGTGAGTCATCGGAACGATTCGATTTCTGCCCGATACGCCGTGCTTCGATGGGGCAATCTGAAGATTGTGGAAAACCGTCGTTCGAGTAGTGAGAAAAGGGACTGAAACGTCCGGGAGGATCGATCCGAGGGTTACTCGACCGTGACGCTTTTCGCCAGGTTACGCGGTTTGTCGATCGGTCGGTCGAGCAGATCCGCAGCGTAGTACGAAACCAGCTGCAGCTGGACGTTCGCGAGTAACCCGGCCCAGACGGGGTGGGTATCCGGAACCGAGAGGTGGGCGTCGGCGGTGTCGACGACCGGGTGCTCGTCCGGCGAGACGGCGACGATCGGCGCGCCTCGCGTCTGGGCCTCGATCGCGTTGGTCTTGGTCTTTCCGTCGTCGCCGCCGGTACAGACCGCGAAGACCGGTGTCTGCTCGGTAACGAGCGCGAGCGGTCCGTGCTTGAGCTGTCCGGAGGCGAACCCTTCGGCGTGCTCGTAGGTTATCTCCTTGAACTTCAGGGCGCCCTCGAGCGCGACCGGGTTGCCGAGACCGTTACCGATGAAGAAAAACGACTGGCTGTCGATATACTGTTTGGCCAGTCGCTCGGCGTCGGTCGTCTCGAGGATCTGCTCGACCTGCTCGGGAAGATCGCTGAGACTCTCGAGCATCGCCTCGACGTCCTCGGCCTGCTCGGCGTGGTCGAGATCCGCGACGATCCGCTGCCCGACGAGCGTGAGCGTCACCGCCTGCGACGAGAACGTCTTCGTCGCGGCGACACCAACCTCGGGTCCGGCCCGGATGTACACTGCGTCGTCGACCTCGCGGGCGACCGTCGAACCGACGACGTTTGTCACCGCGAGCGTTCGCGCACCGCGATCGGCAGCCTCGCGAACCGCACCCAGCGTGTCGGCTGTTTCACCGCTCTGGGTGACCGCGATTGTCAGCGTGTTCTCGTCGACCGGTCCGGCGACGGAATCGTACTCGCTCGCGCGGATCACCTCAGTGCGAACGCCCGCCGACTTCAGTAACTGAGCGCCGTAGATCGCGGCGTGGTAGGAGGTCCCGCAGGCGACGAGCTGGACGGCGTCGACGTCCGTAAAGGAGCCTTCCGGCAGCGCCTCGAGGGAGACTTCGCCGTCCTCGACGCGGCCCTCGATCGTGTTCGAGAGGGCGGTCGGCTGGTTGTGGATCTCCTTTTTCATGTAGTGGTCGTACTCGCCCTTGCCGGCGTCTTCGGGGTCCCAGTCGACCGTGTCGACTTCGCGGTGGACCGGTTCGCCGGACAGATCAGTGATCTCGTAGGAATCAGGCTCGAGAACGACGACGTCACCGTCTTCGAGGTAGATGACCTCGTCGGTGTAATCGAGGAAAGCCGGAACGTCGCTCGCGAGGAACCAGTCGTCGGTTCCGAGGCCAAGTACCAGCGGCGAACCCTTTCGGGCCGCGTAGACGCGATCCTCGTCCTCGACGATTGCCGCGATCGCGTAGCTTCCTTCGAGGGTTTCGACCGCTTTGCGAACTGCGGCTTCGGTCGACAGCTCGTCGCGGTACTCGTTGATGAGATGCGGGATGACCTCCGTGTCGGTATCGCTCTGAAAGACGTGGCCTTTCTCGGCCAGTTCACTTCGCAGCTCCGCGTAGTTGTCGATAACCCCGTTGTGGACGACGGCAATGTCCTCGGCGGAGTCCGTGTGCGGGTGGGCGTTCTCCTCGGTCGGCGGACCGTGGGTGCTCCACCGAGTGTGACCGATTCCGACGTTCCCGGTCGGAAGATAGTTCAGCTTCGATTTCAGATCCGAGACCTCACCGGAAGTCTTGTGAACCTTCACTCCAGAACCGTTCTGGACGGCGATTCCGGCCGAATCGTAACCCCGATACTCGAGGTTCTCGAGGCCAGTCAGCAGCGTATCGGCGGCGTCGTCGGAGCCGATTCGTGCGATGATCCCACACATTAGTCGAGCACCTCCTCCGAATCGGTCGCCGAGAAAGCACAGAGAGAACGGGGTGGGTCGATTAACCGTCGGTTCGGTACGCCAGTACGGCGTGCAGTCCTGTAGCGTGTCATAGATCTAATCCTCCCGGGCCGTCCGTCCCTGAACGTCGGCCCGGCGTTACCGGATACGTTACCGACATAGCCCATTACTATGGATCAGATAACCAGTAACGGACGGTCCGTTCCACGGTTTTCCCAACCGTCGTCAGTAATATTATATTATTGTGGACCGATGAGTCGCGCTTAGCGTTTCGGAGAACGACTGTCGACACGAGTTCGGAACGACAACGACACACCGATCGAGCGACCACGTTCTGTTGCAGACACACGACACATCCTTATTCGATCACTAAGAGCCCCAGCGTGCGCGATTTCGCACCGTACTCGCTAAACGGTTCGAACGCCGAATGTCGGATGCAGTACTGGCGCCGCTCAGCTGAAACGGGGGGCGGGATCCGTCACAGATGGCGCACGGGGTTCGTGGTCCGGGTCGAACAGCGAGCTTCAGTACCTACAGCCGTTTCATCTTTAGAAAACTATCGGTTTTGTGCCACTACCGAGCAAAGAACAGATACCCAGCGACGTCGTTCTGACGACTACTGTGGAGAGTTAGTAACAGTGACGGAGTCGTCGGAATCCACTGCCTCGCCGGGACCGTGGTCGGCGAGGACGATCGCGTTCTCCCGGCCGACCGAGACCTTGCCGATCTCTCCTCGATCGTGCATCTCCGAGAGGAGTCGGCTGACCTTCGATTTCGACCAGCCTGTCTCTTCGACGATCCGATACTGATAGGTGCGTCCGTCGTTTTCGACAAGGATTCGGATGATCTGTCCCCTGTCGCTTAGTAGTTCGTCGGGGGTGTCAGGCGAAATGTACGTTTCGTAAGTGTGAGTGGGTTCGTCTTCCGAGGGGTCCTCGTCCTGGGTAGCGTCATCCTCGGTAGCGAACATCGCCGCCGGATCGAGCGTTACGTCGCGGTTCGAGAGCGCCTCGATAAGTCGGGCACCGATAAGAACGCCGATTATCACCACCGCAGCAGCGACCAGGATGAGTTCCCAGAGCGGCGTTTCACCGAAGAACTGGGCGATCTGAGAGAGGCTGAGACTGGTGACGAAAAAGGTCACCGTCGAGTGGATTATTGCGCCGTCCGACGACGAAACCAATGTGGTTGTAGACGCGTCGCCGACGGTAGCCAGTGCGTCGCTGGAGACGGATTCGGATACGGTATCGATCGTTCTGAGCTCCATGGTTGCTAGATTCGGGTGTGACCGAGCGTGAGAGAACATATTCACATCGGTCGTATTAGCACACAATATGACATCCAACTTCATTATGCGGTCAAACAGATTTGCTTAACAGCGAAATAAGATGACAGGGGCTGAGAACCGAAACCAAGGCTGAACGCGGGTTGAGAGGAGACGACACTGTTGACGAATCCGAACGACGTGTGATGGGGCGGGTTATTGGCTATATAGTAAACCGATGAGACCGTCTCTGTCCGAGCGAAGCGTGCCAGCCGTCTGCGGACGGCTGACACACAGGATTCCGGCGCACGTTGTCGGGCGTCGGGTACGTGATACACCACCATGACCCCACCACTCAGCGATACCGAGAGCCGAACTGACAGACCAGAGAGCGATCATCCGGGCAGTATCGAACAGACGACGGACGATCGCCTCCAGGACGTGACGGTCTGTGTCGTCGGTCTTGGCTACGTCGGACTCCCGCTTGCGGTCGGGTTTGCACAGGCGGACTACGAGGTCGTTGGCTTCGACGTCGATAGCTCGAAGGTCGAAACGCTGCGAAACGGGGTCGATACGACCGGGGATCTCTCGGATGAAGACGTTCTTGACGGTGACATCACTTACACAACCAATGCGTCCGCAATTCGTGATGCCGACTACGTGCTCGTTACGGTTCCAACGCCTGTCGAGGACGAACGACCGAACCTCGAATTCATCGAGAGCGCCGCCGAAACGGTCGGTAAACACCTGACACGAGGAACGACCGTCGTACTCGAGTCGACGGTGTATCCGGGTGTCACGCGTGAAGAGTTTGCACCGGCTATCGAGGACGCGTCCGGTCTCGAGCGCGGGGCGGACTTTTTCGTCGCGTACTCCCCGGAGCGAGCGACGCCAGGCGACGGCGAACACTCGCTTGACAGCGTCGTCAAGGTCGTCGGCGGAGAGAGCAACGACGTCCTCGAAAACGTCGCGACGCTGTACGAGTCGGTGGTCGAAGCGGGCGTCCACCGCGCCCCGTCGATCGAAGTCGCCGAGGCGTGCAAGGTCGTCGAGAACATCCAGCGCGACGTCAACATCGCGCTAATGAACGAGCTCTCGATGGCCCTCGAGAAGATGGATATCGACACCCAGGACGTCCTCGAGGCCGCGGGAACGAAGTGGAACTTCCACGACTACCAGCCGGGACTGGTCGGCGGGCACTGTATTCCGGTCGATCCCTACTTCTTCGCTCACCGAGCGAGGCAAGCTGGTGCCGACCCGGAACTGATCCTCACGGGTAGGGACGTCAATGAGGCGATGCCCGACCACATCGCCGATCTGACGATCAAAGCGCTCAACGACGGCCACAAGACGCTCTGCGAGAGTCGGATACTCGTGCTTGGATTAGCGTACAAGCCGAACGTCGGTGACATTCGGAGCTCGAAGGTGGCAAACGTCATCGACCGGCTCCAGCAGTTCGACATTGACGTCGTCGGATACGATCCACACGCTGACGGCGCTGCAGTCGAACGGTCGTTCGGAATTGACGTTCAGGAGTCGCTTTCGTTCGCGGGTTTCGACGGGGTCATACTGGCAACACCGCACGCGGAGTTCGATGACCTCGCTCTCGACGGAATGGTGGCGGCGCTCAACGACGATCCTGCCCTGGTTGACGTCGCGGGAGCGTTCGACGCCGATGATGCAACTGCCCAGGGCTTCAGCTACCGGAGGGTATAATGTATCGCGGTCATACGGTCGGTGTCATCGTGCCGGCGTACAACGAGGAATCACACATCGGAGAGGTTCTCGCAACGATACCGTCGTTCGTCGATCGGATCTATGCCGTCGACGATCAGTCGACGGACGACACCTGGAGCGTCATCCAGGAGTACACGACGGCTTCAGAGCGAGTAACCAACGACGAGGCGTCCAACGTCGAAGCCGGGTCTCCACCCGAAGCCCCGCCCTCGATCGCCGACGGCGGGCAGATCGGTGACACCGAGATCGTGCCGATTCGCCACGAGGAAAACCAGGGCGCCGGCGGGGCGCTGCGGACGGGGTACGTCCGCGGGCGCGAAGACGGGATGGACATCGTCGTCACGATAGACGCCGACGGACAGATGGATCCGGAACAGCTCCCGTCACTGCTCGATCCGATCGTCGAGGACGTAGCCGACTATACGAAGGGGAATCGGCTGGCCGATCCGAAAAGTCGGCGGGAGATGCCGCCGTTTCGTCTGTTCGGAAACTGGCTGTTGACCCAGCTGACGAAGATCGCGAGCGGATACTGGACGCTTCAGGATCCACAGAACGGATACACTGCGATCTCCCAGGAGGCACTAGCGGCGGTCGACGTCGAGTCGCTTCCCGACGATCACGAGTATCCGAACGATCTGCTCGTCAGATTAAATATCGCCGGGATGCGGATCGCCGACGTCTCGATGCCGGCGGTGTACGACGACGAGGAGTCGACGATCGAGTACGAGCGGTTCGTTCCGATTACTTCGGTAACGCTCCTGCAGGGGTTTCTTCGGCGGATGTACAGTCAGCTTTCGAACGATTACCGCGATCCGGTAGCAATCGGGTACGCGACCGGGACCGCGTCGTTTGTCGGCGCCGTCGCGGTCGCGATCGATACCGGTTCGACCTCCCTCGAGGGCGACGGATCCTCGAGCGGGCTCCTGCGAGCCACGATAGCGTTCGTAGCGAGCGGAATTCTGTTCCTAAGCGCGATGGGAATCGACGCCGTCAAGAACGCAGAGAACGGGGTGTATCGGTAGATGCGTGTTATCGTGACGATCCAGCACCCGGCCCACGTACACTTCTTCAAACACGCTGTCACCGAACTCGAAGCGGACGGACACGACGTGTACGTCTTCGCACGAGAGAACGAGGTCGTCAGGGATCTCCTCGAACACTACGAGATCGATCACGAGATTCTGGCCGGAGAGTCCGACTCACTGTTCTCGCTTGCGAGGGTGCAGGCGACCTATGAGGCGCGGCTACTGGCCCGAGCGCGCCGGATCAAACCGGACGTAATTACGGCCATCGGCGGCCCCGCAGCGACCCACGTCGCGAAGCTGGTCGGTGCGAAAAGCGTCGTCTTCTACGACACCGAACACGCGACGCTGATCAAGATGCTCGCGTACCCGTTCGCGGACGTCGTCTGTACGCCGGAGTGTTACGACGGAGATATTGGCTCGAAGAAAATCGAGTACCCAGGCTACCACGAACTCGCGTACCTCCATCCCGATCGGTTCGAACCCGATCCGTCAGTGCTCGAGGAGGCGGGACTGAAACCCGACGACACCTTCGTCGTGATGCGGCTGAGTAGCTGGGACTCCTCACACGATATGGGACAGGGCGGCTTCGACGATCCCGTCGAGGCCGTCGAACGACTCGAGGACGCCGGGGCGACGGTCCTGATAACCTCGGAGGTCCCGCTTCCCGCCGAGCTCGAATCCAACCGGGTTACGGCGTCGCCCGAACAGATGCACGATCTGCTCGCGTACGCGGACTGTTTCGTTGGTGAGGGTGCGACGATGGCCGCCGAGGCCGCAGTGCTTGGAACGCCGGCAGTGTACGTGAATTCGCTCTCGCTCGGGTATATGCGGGATCTAGAGGAACAGTACGGGCTCGTTTTCAACTTCAACGACGATAATCGCCACGCCCGCTCGCTGGAAAAGGCCGTCTCGATCATCGAGGCCGGTGAGGACGACACCTGGAACCGTCGACGGGAACGACTGCTCGTCGACCGGGTCGACGTGACCGACGTCATCGTTCGGGAACTCGAGACCGCCGTCGGAACCGATCCGGACCGCTCGACAGCCGCCGCAAACGCCGACTGACACGATATGCACGTACTCCACCTCATCACTACCACGCGTTCGTTCTTCGAACAACAGATCTCCGTCCTCGAGGATCGTGGGATCGACTGTACCGTCATCGGCGTTCCGGGCGAGTACACCGCCGACTCACCCCGGACCGCGACGGACTACCTTCGGTTCTATCCGAAGGTGCTCTCCCATGTCCGGGCAGACGACTACGACCTCGTTCACGGCCACTACGGGCTCGTCGCACCGTTTGCCCTCGCCCAGCCAACGCGTCCGGTGGTGATGAGCCTCTGGGGAACCGACCTGATGAGCGATATGGGCTGGCTCGAGACGATCAGCCGGTACGGTGCTCGGTTCGCCGACGCGACGATCGTCCCGAGCTCGGCGATGTCCCGCGAACTCGACGTCGATCACGTCGAGATCCCGTTCGGTATCGACACGGATCTGTTCAGACCGATCTCCCGCGAGCAGGCCCGCGATCGCGTCGGCTGGGACGCCGACGAACGGATCGCGCTGTTTCCGTACGATCCGGACAGAGACGAAAAGGACTATCCGCGGGCCAGACGGATCGCCGACCGTGCGGAGACCGAACTGGAGGTCAAAACGATCGAGGGTATCCCCTACGAGGAGATGCCCTATTACATGAACGCAAGTGACCTCCTCCTCGTGACGTCGAAATACGAGGCTGGGCCGATGGCGGTCAAGGAAGCAGCTGCCTGTAACGTCCCGATCGTCTCGACGGACGTCGGCTTCGTCGAGGAGACGATCGGAGGACTCGATACCTGCGTCGTCAGCGACGACGACGGCGAACTCGCAGCTGGACTCGATTCTATCCTCGCGGGGTCTCGCCGCTCGAACGCTCGCGAGGCCATCGACGGACTGAGCCTCGAATCGATGGGCGATCGGCTCGTCGAATGTTATCGGGGCGTCCTCGAACAGCGCGGGCGTGATACGACGGAGTTGTCAGCCGAACAGACCGAAGACCGGGAGGAAACGTACCATGGCGTCTAGGATGTCGCTATCCGACGTGCGGCCGTTACGCCTCGACACGACCGCGGCGATCGCCGGGCTGATCGTTGCACTGTTGCTGTTTCCGCTTCGGTTTTTCGCCTCCCAGATCTACATCGACACGATTCCGATCGTCGTCGGCCTCGGCTGCGTGCTGTACCTGCTTGCAGTTCACCAGAACGAGGGCGAGCGAACGCTGCCGACGCTGTCGACCCCGGCAACGATGGCGTTACCGAGTATCGTGACCGTCGGGATGGCCGTAATGATCCTCGTTACCATCCTGCAAGGGGCACGGACGCCGGTGTTTTTCGCGATCTCGAGTGCCGTCGGAACCCTGTTGTTCGGCCAGATTCTGTTCACGAGCGATCGGGATTTCCACCGCGGGCTCGTGTTGTTCCAGCTGGTTCTGTTCGCGTTCGTCTTCCGATTTACCGCGCTGTATGCGACTCCGGGATACATCGGGATCGACGTCTGGACCCACATGGCTGAACTCTCCCAGGCGATCGCCGTCGAACAGTCCCTGGGTGCGATCGATTACGACAAACACTTCGCCTCCCCGTTCTTCCACCTGTTCGTCGTCGCGTCCTCACTGGTCTACGACGTTTCCCTGCGGGCCGGACTCTACCTCTCGGTCGGGGTCGCGATGCCGCTCTCGATTCTGGTCGTGTATGCTGCGTCGAACCTTCTGGTTCCAGCACGATGGGCGACCTTCGCCGCAGCGGTGTTCTCGGTCGCCAGCTACACCGTCATGTGGGGCGTCCATCTGATTCCGACCAGTATGGGGCTCGTCTTCTTCCTCGCGATCGTCTATACGTTGATCCGTGTGATGCGCATCGAGTACACCAGCCGCGACTTCGCGCTCCTCGTGTTCCTCTCGATCGGAGTCATTCTGACACACCAGATCTCGACGTTTATCGTGCTGGTTCTGCTCGGCGCCGCATTCCTGGCACAGATCCTCTTTATGACCGGGCCGCTGGGACTGACGCGACTCGATACGAGCGTCTTCCGGACCAAGAAACCGGTAAATCTGATCGGTCTTCTCGTTTTTAATTTCGGCCTCGCGATCTTCGTGTGGTCGTTAACGCCGTTCCGAGGGGATACGTTCCTTGGCACCGTACTCGAGTGGTTCGGCCAAACGCTCGAGGAAAGCGCTGGGTTCCTCGAACTCGCGTCACCGGGTGCAACGGGCGACGAGGAGGCGGCAGTACCCGATACGGGAACGACATTGCTCGATCAGATCGTTCCGTACGTCAACGAAATCGGCTTCCTCATCCTATTCGGGCTCACGCTCGTCGGTTGTCTGTACGTCGTCCATCGACGACGCGCCGAGCAGTCGGTCTTCACTCTGATGCTCGGGACAGGGGTTATGCTCTTTTTCGTCCTCGGGCTTCCGATGTTTGGAATCCAGAACTTCGTTCCAACGCGATGGTTTGCCTTCCTCTATGCGTTGATGGCGATCCTCGGTGCAATCGGAGTTCGAATGCTCAGTCGCAACCTCTCACCCGCACCGATCGTCGCCATTCTATTGGTCATCGTGTTGTTGTATCCGGGCGGAATGATGCTCGCCGCCGAAAGCAACCCAGACAACCCGGTGTTCTCGGATCAACACGAGCGGTTGGCCTACGACCAGGCCGAACTCGCTGCCGTCGATACGGTCGGAGAGATGACCGGATCGCCCGCTGGGGACGAAATCGTTGAGGAACAACGCCTCTACACAGATCACCCGTATCAAACAGTGTTCGAACGAACCGGAGCCTATCCATCGACGATGTCGATCGTCCTCCCTAGTGACGGCTACGCAGAGCACGACTACGTCGTCTACCGAACGACCCAGTCCGAGGACGCGACCTACTTCTCCAGCGAGGTCGGGCCCGGATACAACGACAATCCGTCCAAAGAGCGTATCTGCCGGACGACCCAGTCGACGCTGTACGACAACGGCGACGTCAACTTCTGTGGGCCCTCGCCCGCGTACGGGTAGCTGGCTGGACTGGGTACCGCTGTCAGTCTCGAGTCGCGACCGACCCAGTATCCGAGAGAGCGCTCGGGAGGGGGTATAATCTCTTCGAACGTACGGTCGATACGTCAACCGGCTCGAGACGCCGAAGGCGTCTTATCATCGAGCGAACCATGGTTTCGCGGACCTCGTGGACGAGGTCTGCTCAGTTACGGAAGATCGAAGATCTTCCGAACGATCGAGGCTTGTCACTGGACTCCCGTTCTAACCGAGTAATTCGGCAGGCGTGTACTCGCCGTTCACGTCACCGTCCCTGGCTTCAGGGCCAGTTGACTGGTGGCCCATCCACTGCGAGACCTCTGCCCGCGATAGAGATACCCACAGTACCGATTGGCGATGTTCTTTGCCGTCGCAAATGCTTCGGTTTGCTGCCCATCAGACGTAGTCTGATGACCGCGTTGCAATCCGCATTCACCTCATACCTACACGACTGACACTCGAACACCTTGTCGTCACGATCCACAGTGCGAGCAGCGCTGACTCGTGTCAGCTACCCACTCGTTCACGGGTGGCTTCAGCGTGGGACTCCCAGTGGAGTGGTGCGGGGAGTGAGCAGGGGAGTTCTCACCCGACCCGACGTACAGTCGGTTCAGTACCAGCTGTACCCAACCTCGATGGGCTGGTTCGGAACGTCCCTCCGTCACGTCACACGGTAGTACCATCCCCGCTGTTCTGGGCGACTGACACAACCCCACCACACCCTCCGTTTGTGGCTGGCGTGGAGCTACCGACGATTGTGACGGGAAATAACTTCAACTGGGGAGTCAGCCTGCCATTGTAGCGTGGTTAGATTCAGCAGTGACGGATTTATCCCACGGCTACCGCCGTGGGTTTTCTCCTGCATTTCGTATAAGGGAGAACCTCACGGCGTTAGCCGTGGAAGGATGTCAGCAAAAGACGAAAGGGTCGAAGCGTCTCGTCGTCGAGCGAGAGACCGTTGGTCTTCCGAACGACCCTGAGACACTCGCTTTGCTCCATCCGTAATTGTAAGAATAATGCTCTCGTCAACCGCGTTGCCTACCGGCGGGATGGCGGAGAAAGCAAGTCCGATGCGACGGAAGGGCTCCTTCGTAGCAGCCACGTGGCTATGAGACCGTTACTGGCAGCTCGATCGTCCGATACGCGCTGTCTTCGCTCGGGTCGTCAGGTGCGTCGTCCTCGTAAAGATACAGCATCAGCCGAAGGTCGTCACCGGTCATCGTTGGCTCGAATTCGAGGGTCTGTTCATGCGTCTCGCCGTGTGAAACGGTCGCAGACTCGCTCGTGAGAGTGTCCTGTTCGTGGACAGTGACGCTCTCGTTGTCGTAACTCACTTCTTGAAGTGCTACGACGGTCGTATAGGATCGTTCTTCCTGCTCCTCGTTAGCGATGTACGCCGTTACCGACTGTGATTCGCCTGCTGCAAGCGTGTCCTCATAGGGTGCCTCTACGTCGCCGTCGACCACTTCCGTCTCGGCGACCTCGTCGGTATCGAGATAGAACTCGGTGTAGCTATCATGGCTGGGCGGACTTGCAACGGCGAAGCCTGCGGTGGCGGCCAGAACGAGCAACGCGACCAGGAACATGACGTTGTAAGGTCTAGCACTTGGATCGGATCGGCCGAACGAATCGCTGGCGTTAGAAAACAGTAACGACGTTCCCGTCAGAGTGGGGGTGAATCGGCGCTCCGGAGGGCAGCGATACCGCTGAACGATCCCGACCAACGACAGTGTGATCGTTACGAACGCCGTTCCCGCGAGAATAGGAAGTATCGAAATCCCCCACGGTGTTATTGTTGAGCCGAGCGCTACTGCAGGGACGATCGCGATACTCGCGACGATCGAAAGAACGAACCGTTCGATCGCCCGGAGTCCGGTGTTGTTCAGTACGGATCGGCTGGTACCCTGGCTTTCGTCGTCAAACGTTTGGTACTCGGACTCCGGTGCGTCCGGGTACAGCACCGAGATGAGAGCGTAGCCAGGGAGAAAAAGCAACAGCGGAAGACCGAGAACAACCCTGATCGATCCAGAGATCGAGGTAAACAGTCCGAAAGTAACGAAACCGGTCACTGCAATAACGATCGCAAGATCGAAAAACCACCAGTCGGAGTCGCTCATTACGGGATCATTGGATCTCGAGCGTTTAGTTATCGGTCATATAAGCGCGGGGCGGTTTACCAAATGGTCGGCTCAGTAGTAGGAAATGACTGGTACAGTAGTAGGACTTTCGACATCAGCTGCCTCTCTCGGTGCGAGGGCGTCACACGAATCGAGTCGATTCTCCGCACCGGAACGTTCTACCTCAAAAAACAATGGCATCGATTGTCACTTTTTTAGGGAGTATTGTTTCAGGCCCTAACCCGCGATAATAGCAGCTGTGAGTTCTCTATCGCTACAGTACAAAATATAAAACTGTCTGAACGGGTGGGTTAGGACGGATTTCACTGAAGTCAAACCGTTCATCTATGGACGATTTTCAGGGTTTAATACTGATCCATGAGTGCGATCGGTCAACGCGATGAGCTCCACTGAGACCGTTACAGCAGATCGAAATAAGGGTGAAAACCGGAATGAGGGGACTGTTTCCAGTGACAGTGAAATTCCGGTCGACGAGATCTTCCATATTCTTCAGAATGAGCGCCGGCGGATGGTTCTTGAGTATCTCCAAGAGACGGACGACTCCGTTCGGATGCGCGACGTCGCCGAGCAGGTAGCCGCCTGGGAAAACGATACGACCGTCGAGGAGCTAACGTCCGATCAGCGACAGCGCGTCTACATCCCGCTGTATCAGTCACACCTCCCGAAACTCGATAAGGCCGGTATCATCGACTACCAACAGAACCGGGGTGTAGTCGAGCGAAGACCACTCGCACGCCAACTGGATTACTATCTCAACGCGGATTCGAATGCGAGTACAAACGACGCTTCAGAAGCGAAAGAGGCCGATTGGGACGACTATTACATCGGTGCTGCGGGCGCGGGCGCACTCCTACTGCTAGGTGCGATCTTGGAACTACCACTGCTTTCGGTTATTACGGGTATCGGGCTGAGCGCAGTGATCCTACTAATGTTTACGACTCTGACGATCGGTCAGTATATCAAATAAGGGCGTCTCCTTGATATCAGCGATAGATCGTAGTGACGACACCGAGACAAGCGACCAGAAGACCGACAACCGAAACGACTGCCGTAACTTCGAATATCACCGGGACAAGAAACAGTACCGACGCCATCGCGAGAACACCCGTGAGCGCATAGTTCCACTGGCTGGTGGTGTGATTGTCGGCGAGAGTAACGGTTCCGCGTTCGGGATAGAACTCGATCACTCCAGAGGCGTCGAGCGCTGGGAGGTCCGTCTGCGAGAGGCGTTCGTGAATGTCACCCCAGGCTTCGACATCATCGGTTCCACTGGCGTCGTAGAGCTGATCCACGATCTCATCGATCGTTACAGGTCCGTTGCGTGATTCAAGAAGGGAGACGACGTTCCATTCGAGCTCGGTAGCCGGTCCGGTCGTCGACGTCTCGGTCTCGCGGTCATCCGAAACGATCGACGATTCGTCGTATTCGAGCACTCTAACAGACGTCGACGCTTGAACGGTGGACTCGTCGCCACTCGAGTCCGAGGAGGAGTTCTTTCTAAACGGCGTCAGACGCATATTGTCGATCACACACGTCCGGTACTATAAATATGCTCTCGATAGCATATGATAAATCCGTTGCGGCCGTTTGTTCACGCGTTCAAACCGACGATAAACGTTTTACAGAACAGGAATGCTACCCGATTACGGGGCACTATTGAACGAGAGACGTGTTTCGGGTGAGCCATTCCGTATGTTGATCAGTGCTGTCGTCCCAGCTTTCGACCCAGCCCAGAAAGTCATTAAGCCGGAGCTTGTGCCTCGCAGGCAGGTCGTAAACGTGTTCGAGTTCTGGCAACAGTCGCTGATCAAAATTATAACGGGTAAAGAGCTGTTGCCGGTCCGGCCACGGAGATTCGAAAGAGTCGAAGAGCGGTGTTTTGCGCCGAACGAACCGCTCCATTTCGTTGAACAGTTTTACATTGTGTGGTCGATCCGGCGGTCGGTGACGGAGCATCTCCGGATCGATCCGTTTACAGGCCGCAAGGAAGGTATCGGTGGAGCGTTTTGACGGTGGTGCACGGAGATGCCAGTCGAGTAGCTCCACATCCGTCGCCAGAAATGAAGCGAAGAAGTTATCGGCAAGCTGGGTATGGAACGGCATCGACGGCTGGTTGGCGATTCCACAGCAGTTGATCGCGTTCTGGATCGAATCGGACCGACCGAGCATCGCTTCGAACTCCGTTCTGACGGCCTGTCTGACGAACGATTCGGGATCGACACCGAAATCGGTTCGTTCTGCGAGTTCCTGGCTCGTCGACCGCGAGTAGCCAAATTTCGAAAGGAGGACGTCGATCGGATCGGGATCCGGATCAAGTCGTTCGAACGGAACCTGCTTGCCGAACACCTCGAGGTCGACGTGAGCTGTAAAGTGACCCCGAAAGAACGTATCGCATAGCAGGCCGTGGTAGATCGTGTCGACGTCGATCTCGTTCGTATAACCGGCGTGGTGGATGTGAAGCGACTCCTTGATACCCTGTGAGTAGCGAACCTTCGACTCGTCAGCATAGAGGTATCGTTCGTCAGGACCGAACGCCGTGTGATCAGCCCCGTACTGGGCTGCAAGTCGTTTGGCACCGATAACCTCCTGTGCCGTCGAATTACCGACCGTATAGCAGTGTTCGATCTCTGGAAGTTGGGAGAGAAGCGTGCGAGAGTCGTACCCCGCTGAGAGGAGCAACCCTTTCCGTCCGGGGAGGATCGACCGTCGTTCGATCGCACGTTCGAGCCGGTCTGCAAGCGTACCCACGTAGTCGAACTCGCTGGTATCGTAGACGAACCGATCGAGATCGGTTACCGATGACGGGCGCAGCTGACTGTCGATCGGAAGCCTGGAGAGCTGTTCGAGGCTCGTTTTTTCTCCGAGTGTAACGCCTAGATGGAGGAATTCGAGGATGCCGTCTCGGTGGAACGACGGCTCAGTGATCGTTTCTGCGACCGTCGAAGAGTCGGTGCCGAAGACACGAACACCCGGTTCGTCGGTGTAGAAACACTCCCGAGAGCGAACCGGGTCGGTCGCGACGAACGACTCGTTGGGGGTATCAAGGACGACGAGATAGGAACCGTTGAGTTCGGCCAGCGCCTCGGAGCCATCGCGTTTGTAGGCTTCGAGGAACCAGCGGGCGGCGTTCGTTTCTCGGTCAGGGACATATATTTCGCCCCAGATGACACAGCAACCGAACTCTCCCTCGTAGCTCGCGCTCCAGCCGGGCGTCCCGAGCCCGAAATCCCTGATCCCAACGGTTATCGACGGTCCAACGACGACATCGTCGAACTCGTCCATCGACCGAAATCGGGTAAACGATTCTGTACCGCCAAAGACACCGAAGAGTTCCGTATTCATCTCAAGACCATCTCGCTGCGTGACCGTGCGTGGAAACCGTCACGGCGGAACCACTTAACCGCCTCACTCGCCACGCACGCGTCGAGCTACAATACACTGGAGGCGAGCCACCATTAACTATAGTTCCGCTAATCGAATCACAAAGTGAATAGTATCCGTGAGACCAATAAACAGAGGCACAAGACGACGGATTTTCCGCCTACAACCTTTTATGACGGCACATTCACGGCCACTAACACTCATATAAGACGCCCAACCGGAGAATTCGTCTCCCCTATTGGCTCCATAATAATACCGTTGCTGTTGCTAGCCGAAGCCAGCAATGACAAAACGACGGAACACCCGACGGCGGTTCCTCGCAGCGTCCAGTGCAACGGCTATCGCAGCGATGGCCGGCTGTACCGACGTTCTCTCTGACGATAGCGATGACGACGACGAGAACGGCGAAAACGGCGAGAACGGCGACGACGAGAACGGTGAAAACGGCGAGAACGGCGACGAATACGAATCGCCCGAGCTCGCCGTCGAAACGGAGTACAACAGCCGCGAGGAGTTCAGACAGCCCGGCGAGCAGCTCAACGACTTCGAGACGGGCGATGACTGGGAGATCCTCGAAGGCGAAGCCGAAATCGACGACGAGTACTCCTTCGACGGAGACCAGAGCCTCCGTCTGATGGCTGAGGACGAAGGCAACGCCGTCGTCGCGACGCAGCTAGACGAGGCGATGGACATGGAGGATCTCGACGTCTCGATGGCAGTCCAGACGACGACGCCGTTCAATATCGCCCTCGAGATCCAGCTGCGCGACATCTACGGCGGGTACGCGAGCTACTCCCTCCGAGAAGTGTCGTATGGCAATGACAACGTCAGCTGGTTCAGAATCTGCCCCGGGTTCTTCGACGAGAGTACGACCCCCGTCGAACAGGACGCGATCGACGAGGTCCGTATCATCGTCCACAACACCGGCGACGAAGCCGAGGTATGGGTCGACGACCTGCGCACACACGAAAAGCCCGACCAGGGATACGTTATTCTCTGCTGGGACGACGGATTCGAGGACTTCTACGAACCGGCAGGACCGATCCACGACGAGTACGACGTCACCGCGGTCCAGGCCGCCGTGCGCCAGTGGACCAGAGACCAACGCGAAGGGATTATGACAATCGACCAGCTTCTGGAGCGACAGGAGGCTGGCGATCAGATCGTCGCTCACGGGACTCACACCGAGTGGACCGATCTTGATGACGCAGAACTCGAGGACGCAATAAGCACGGACAAGAACTGGGCAGTTAACAACGAGCTCGAGGGCGGTCACTACCTCGTCTTCCCGCACAACGACTTCGACGACCGCGTCCTCGACATCGCTACGGACTACTACTACGCGGGCGGGTTCAACCAGTCCGGGAGTCCCAACCTTACGGGCGTCCACGGGTTCGATCCGCTGGTGATGCCCCGGACGATCGGTCACGATCTCGACATTGCGATGGACTGTGTCGATATCGCCGCCCAGCACCGTCAGTGTACGGTTCTGAACTTCCACGAGTTCGATCTGGACAACACGATGGACGAAGACGACTACGAGGAACTGGTCCAGTACATCGACGAGACCGACGGCGTTGAGGCTATCGACTTCGACGACCTCTGGCTGATGCGTCGCGAAGGTCACTGATCGAGCTGCGTCGACGACCACTCCGAGCGTCTTCTCTGCCGACTGAGTTTCTTCTCGAACCCGAGCCGAAACGGTGCGGGTCGTCGCCTCGAATACCGTTCTCGAGGCGGACCGGTAACAGATCCGACCGGTTCGTCTCCGATCGATCGCTCCCGAAGGCGCAGTCAGCGGTGATTCTGTTTCCGAAACGGTAGGGTGATGGAATATTCGCAATATAGAAGAGTTTATATTTATGCATGTATCAGTGAAAAAGCGTCTGGTATAACGGGTGATCGCTTCAGGAGCGCCGCCCAAACCAGTTGCCGATCAGGGCGGCGAGAAGTACGAAACCGATGATGAAAAACGGGCCCGGACGGCGCCGAACGCCGGAAACTGCCGACCAGATGACGCCCGGAACGTGGCGCGTCGCGGGTCGAGCGCGGGCGAGATGCCACGATCCCCGGACCGGTCGCCCCTCGCTGAAGTAGCTCTTCGCGAGGACGAGGTCGTGGCTCGAACGGATTTCGTACCCCGCTGCTTCGAACCGATCGACGTCCTCGGCGTACAGCGAGAGGTACTGCTCGTCGGCGCGTCTGATCGTGTCCGCTGGAGGTGTCCCTGTTTCCTCGCGGACGACAAGCGGTTCGTCGACGTATGCGAGTTTTCCTTCCTCGAGAATTCGCAACACGAACTCGGGGTCCTGGAAGCGGTCGAGCGTTTCGTCGAATCCGTCGACCGTTCTCGCGACGTCGGTTCGAACGATCAACGTCGACCCCGCACCCGTATGAACGTTGTCGGCGAGGATCTCGCCGATGAGCTCCTCTCCGCCCTCCATCTGGGGCTGGTCATCAGCACGGGAGAGGACGTCGGCAGCCAGCCCGCGAAGTCTATCGACGGGACTGGGAAGCTCGAACGTAAAGTCACAGTAGGCCGCGACCCACTCCTCGGAGCGTTTCTCGAGGACGTCGAGTTGCGCCTCGAGTTTCTCGGGTTTCCATTCGTCGTCGGAGTCGAGGAAGGCGACGTACTTCCCGCGAGCGTGTTCGATACCCGTATTTCGTGCGACGTTTGCTCCCCGGTTCGTCTCGTGGGAGATCGGCCGCACTCGATCGTCGTCGTAAGACTCGAGAACGGACTCGGTGTCGTCGGTCGAACCGTCGTCGACCACGACCACCTCCAGTTCCTCGTGGGTCTGTGCCAGGACGCTGTCGATCGCTCTCGAAACCGTCTCCTCGCGGTTGTACGTCGGAATAATGACGCTAACCAGAACCATTTCGTTCGACACTGTGCTCTCCCGCGCTTTATTATCGACGGACTAAGATCGCGGTGGGGGTTTCGCTAGCCAAAAACGGGAACGCCGGTATCCGGGCCGAACGTCGCGAGGAGAATTCCCGACAGCAGCAGCGTGATTCCGGCCAGAAACAGCATGCTTTGGAACCAGCCGACGGCCGTCAGATCGCCGTTGACGTCCTCGAGACGACGACGGATCGGTTCGGCTCGCGGACCGATCGGCTCCGGCAGTGCAGCGAGAAGTTCGAACGGTTCGGAGGGCGCTATCGTACCGGTGAGAACCGCAAAAACGAGAGCGATAAACAGCCCGAACAGCGGAACCAGAAGGAGCGCCAGCCAGGGGTTGACGACGACGGTCGCGAGAGCGAAGATCGGTACCGCGGCGAGTGCGGTCGTCGCCGCGACCCGTCCGAGACGCGCGCCAGCGAGCGGATCGAAGCCGATCCGTCGTGCGGCGAGGACGTGGAAGACGAACATCGATCCGTAGCCGATCGTTGTCGCGACCGCCGCGCCGTACATCCCGTACGGCGGGATCAACAGGATATTGAGCACGACGGTGATTCCCGCGGCACCTGCAGTGGCCGCGATCGGGTAACGAACTGCGTCCTCGGCTTTCGAGGCCGCGAAAACGGGTCGTGCGAGGGCGAACCCGAGTGCGCCGGGCAGGAGCACCAACAACGGCCCGATCGCCGGCGTCGCGTCCGAACCGAAATAGATCGGAACGAGGGTGTCGGCAAGCGCCCCGAGAATGACGGCGACGACCGCGGTCAATAAAGCGGTGTACCGGGTCGTTTTCGGTGCGAGAGGCGCAAGCTCCTCGACTCGGTCGCGTGCCCACAGCGCCGGTGTAGAGCGGGTGGGGACCGCCTGGAGGGCGATCGGAACGAACCAGAGAAGTTCCGCCACGAACAGTGCCGCGCGGTAGTTCCCGACTGCGGCGCTCTCCCGAAACTGATGGAGGAGGAGAATATCGACGTGATAGAGCAAGGCGAACAGGAAGAGCAAAACGACACTGACCGAGTTGACCGCAAGCAGCTCGGTGCGGGGGAACTCCCGGGGAGGAATACGCAGCACGCTCGACAGCGACACGTGTTGATGGATCGCTACGAGCCCGATGGCGCCACAGATGATACTCGCGACCGCATGTCCAACCAGCGCCCCTGGAACGCCGAATCCGAGAGCGAGGAGTGGGATCGCGACGACGGCAAACGCTACCTTTTCGAGGACGCCGAGCGATTCGGCGTGACCCTGGAGACCCAGTCCCGCAAGCGTCTCGCGAGAGTAGAGTTGAAACTGAACCGAGACGCCGAGTATGGCCAGTCCGTAGACGTAGCTCGTGTACGTGTCGCCGAACAGTGTCGCGACGTATCCGTTTCGGGAGAGAAAGACGAGAACGAACGCGCCCGTCAGCGCGAAAAGCAACGCCAGTCGAAGGTAGTAGCCGACGACGTACGGCTCCCAGTCGGCGATCGATCGTTCGGCCTCCAGGGAGTTGCGAACGCCGTCGACGATCCCGGAACTCACGAGAATCGCGTAGAACGCGAACGCCGACAGCAGAACCGAGTAGTCGCCGAACTCCGCGGGACCGAGCAGTCGAAAGATGATCGGAAGGGTGACAAAACCCAAAAACAGCGTGGCGATCCTAGCGCTACCGGTCGAGAGGCTACCACTAGAACGCCGACTCACGCGGTCCTCCAGGAGCGATACCGTCGGACCGCTCCGATCGCCGACGCTCCTCCAACTAGCGGTACGGACGTAGTAGCCACAGTAACCGAAGCTCTGGTTCGGGAAGGACTTATTATAACCGAATTCCGCTCCCCGGGACTCGAGAACCGCTCGGACCGACAACGCTCTTATCGTGGGCGCTGTCAGAAAACTCGGCGGTGGAGAGCGGGCGACATTAACCGAGAGATAAATAGGTAGCTGGAACTATCAGGTAGCTACGATGAACGAGAAATCGACGCGACGAGTGCTCCTCGGCACCCTCGGCGCCGGAACCCTCGGGGCAACCGCGGGTTGTCTCGACAGCTTGAGCGACGATGGCGACGATGAAGACGGCGAAAGCGATCCGAACGGCGACGACGAGCCGGAGCAGTCCGACGAGGACGACGAACCTGACGAGGAGGCCGAGGAGATCCCCGATATCGACGGCGGTGCCGTCGTGTTCACGTACGACGACGGGCCCATGCAGGACTACGAGCAGGCGTTTCCCGTTCACCAGGAGTTCGACGCACCTGCGAGCGCGGGCATCGTCACGGAGTGGGTCGGTCGCGAGGACTTCGACGACAACGACTGGATGGACGTCGAACACCTCGAGGAGCTCGCCGAAGCCGGTTGGGAGATCAACTCCCACACGACCGCACACACCGCGCTGGGCGAGTTCGAGCTCGTCGAGGACGTCGAACCCGACGACACGCGCGTCTATCCGGAGGAGCGAAACCACGGCTTCCACCTGGAGTACGATATCGAGGTCACCGACGGCGACAGTTCCGTGGTCCGAACCGTCGTCGACTCCGGTCAGGACGACGTCGGCGGCTACCTCGAGTTCGACGAACCGGTTGGCGAGTCGTTTGCCGCCGGCGAAACCGTCGAACGCTACCCGGAGGAACTCATGCACGAGTTCCTCGGGGATTCGAAGGCCCAGCTCGAGGAGTGGGGGTTCGAGGTCGACACCCTGCTCGCGCCGTACGACGTCTGTGACGAGTGGACGATCGAGTTCGCCCGGGAGTACTACGATGGGATCGCGAACGTCAACCCCGGGTCGATGGTCAACGAGCGGGAGTCGTTCGACCCGTTCGACACCAACCGCGACTACTTCATCGAGTTCACCGATCCCCTCGACATCCAGGAGCAGCTCGACGAGGTCGCTGCCCAGAATGCGATCGGGATCGTCGGCGCACACACGTTCAAAGACGAGGTCGACGAAGAGGGCATCCGCGAGATGCTCGAGTGGATCGAGGAGCGAGACCTGACGGTCGTCACGCTCACCGACGCGTTCCGGGCCGTCGCCGCCGAGTCGGAGTAGGTCGTCGGGTGGGCCTCACGCTCTAGCTGCGACCGCGGACGCCGCCGTGAATGTGGTTCTCTTCGAGCGTCGAACCGGTCGCCTCCGGCGCCAGGTAGGCGCCGGCCTCGTCGCCGGTCGACTCGAGCTCGGCGTTGCGAACCAAGTTGTCGGCGCCGCGGTCGACGTAGGGGTACCGACTGGCCTCGAGGGTCGCCCGCTCGACGGTCGCGTTCTCTCCCGTCACCACGAGCGCGTCGCGGTCGACGCCGTCGCGACCCGGCTGATCGACCTCGAGGTCGGTGAACTCGCAGCCGTTGCGCTCACAGCGAATCCCGGACCGAAACCCAGCGGTATCGCCGGCGGCGCCCGCGACGCGGAGCCCCTCGGCCAGAACGCGGTCCCGGCTGTCGGCGCCTCTGATCCAGACCGGGTAGCCGCCCGCGGTCTCGTGGGTGATCGTCGTCTCCCGGATCGTCGTCTCGCCCGCTCGCGGTGAGATCACGATCCCGTGGTTGACGGCCTCGCCCTCGATATCGACGTCAACGTCCTCGATATGTGCGCTCTCGCAGGTGTTGAGCACCGACAGCGCGTGGCTCGTCGGCTGGGGAGATGTAATCGTGATCTCGGCATCGCTCACCAGCAGATCTTCGCCGGTTTCGAGGCGAATCGGTCGCTGCGAGCGATCGTGCGGTCCAGTTTCGTCGACTTCGACGGTTACGCCCCTGATCTCGCTGCCCGACCCGCCGATACGAACGTTCGCGCCGTTACTGTTCCTGAAGGTTCCGCCTTCGACGACGTAGGTCCCGTCCTCGTTGGTCGCGTACAGACCGTTATCCGGGAACCCTCCGAGTTCGCAGTCGCGAAACTCGAGGTGACCGACGTTCGTGTTCGCCTCGATTCCGATCGGGCCGCGCCAGCCGTTGCCGGCGTGGACCGTCTCGTCGATGTGCTTGCCGCCGTCGGGCGCTCGAAACCGTTCGACGACCCCCGTCCCCTCCGGATCGGTGAGCGCGAACAGTCCCGGCCCCGACGTTCCGCTGTCGTGGACCCCGCGAATCGTGATATCCCGCACCTCGAGCCGATCCGAGACGCTGGCCTCGATCACCCTGATCCCGGTGTCCGGAGCCGTCTGGTCGACGTCGAACCCGTCGAACGTCAGCCGTCCGCCGGGGTTGTACGAAACGCCCAGACGGAACAGGCGGGTCTGTGGCCCGTCGAACGCGTGGTAGTCGGCCGGAACAAGCGTCGCGTCCTCGCCGAAGAAGCCGACGTTCTCGAACCCGGTGAACCGGAACTGGCTGTCCATGTAGTATCGCCCCTCCGGGAACACGAAGGCGGTGTCGTCGGATCGAAGCTCCTCGAGGACGGGCGTGATCGACTCGGAGCCGGTGTTGTCGGCCCCGGCCTCGACGACGTCGACGACGTCGTCGTACCCCTCCCGTGACGCGGCGCCCGAGGTGGTCCCCGCTCCCAGCAGTCCGAACGCGGCCGCCCCTGCCACCGCGGTACCCCGCAGGAACGACCGCCTGTTCGGACTCCGCTCGTCCGTCGTTCGCGTACCCGTTGCTATCCGCTCGCCCGCGTCACTTCCGTTCACCATTGACAGTCAAGATATATTTATAGTCTCCACCGTAATATATATTGTCCTATCTGTTTGGAGAATAAATAAACTCCAGTAGGAGTCTCAAAATGGGGCGAGGACACCTGAACGGTCGTAACTTCCCGCGGGAAGACGAGTCGGAAGGCACGTGAGCCGACACTCCGCATCGCGAAGGCGGAAAGGATGATAGCAGGGGCCGCGTCGAAGGCTGCGCTGGGCCGTAGGGCGAGGACGCCGACAGACCGGAGTCCGGTACTCGGGCTGGAAGAGCCAGGCCGCGTCGGTCGGGGAAAAGGAGCGCTCAGTTCATGTAGCCGAGGTCGGCCAGTCGGTCCGTGACTTCCTCGTCGGCTTCCGTGCGCTGCTCGTCTGTTTCACCGTCGTAGGCGGGATACGAGGTCGATCCGGCCGAATCGACGACCGGGATCACGCTCCCGTCCATTCGGTCGCTGTAGGGGACGTCGAACGACGCCAGGATCGTCGGTGCGACGTCGAACAGGTGCGCCCGTTCGAGGGGTTCGTCCTCGTCGACACCGTCTCCGGCGGCGGCGAAGACGCCGTCGAGCTTGTGGTTCCACGGTTCGGCCGCGGCGAAGTACTCGCCCCGGAGCTGTTCGGAGAGCGCGTGTTCGAAGTCGGTCGGGATCGTCACGATATCGACCGCGTCGTCGGCGTACTCGCCGTGGAAGTACTGCTCGCGGGGCGCGACGGTCTCGAAGATCGGCTCGCCGTCCGGCGTCTCGACGTCCTCGAGTTCACGGATGAGCTCCTCGCGGAGCTGCTCGTACTCGTCCTCCGAGACGACACCCTCCGGATCGCGACCCTCGAGGTTGATCCGAACGCCGAGTTCGGTACGTGCACGGACGTACGCCTGCGAGTTCTCGAAGTCGACCTGTTCGTTCGCGGTTCGTGCGACGCCACCCGGCGCGAACTTCTTGACGGTCTCGGCCAGCCCGAGCCGCTCGAGGACGACGCCGACGTTGCGAGCCGTAATCCCGAACCGGTCCGCGACGACCGCTGCGGCGCGCTCGCCGAGGCTAGGTTCCCAGGTGTCTGATTCCTCGCCCTTGCGGAGCTTGCGTCGCATCGGCGTCCAGGACGGCATTCCCTTCCCGGAAGTGGTCGTCTCGACGTACCCTCGATCCTTGAGGAACTCGTTGGCTCGGAACTCGTAGCCGTCGTACTCGCCCATCCCATGGTCACTGGCGAGGAAGACGTGGTCGGGATCGAACCGCTCCAGGATGGCGGCGATTTCGTCGTCGGTCGTTTCGTACACCGAGCGGACCTTCTCCTCGTCGCCGAAGAACTCGTGGAAGACGGTGTCGGTTTTCTGGAACTGGACGAATCCGAAGTCGGGATCGTACTCCTCGGCGAGATACCGAAACGCCGCACCGCGCATCCGGATCAGGTTCCGGTACTCTTTCATCTTCTCGGAGTCGGGTAGCGCGTCGTCGTCCCGGGCGTAGGAGGGGTAGACGCGATACTCCCCGATCGCCTCGCGAACCTCCTCGAGCAGTCCCTCCGGGTGACAGTCCGGACTCTCCGGACCGATGAACCCGGGGAGCAAGGCTCCGTCGAACTCCTCGGGCGGATGGGTAATCGGCGCGTTGACGACGACGCTCGAGTAACCGTGTCGGTCGAGCAGCGACCAGAGCGTGTGTTCGTTGACGTCGTCGCTGCTGGTTACGTGCCAGTCATAACCGTCGTAGCCGACGAAGCCGAACGCGCCGTGTTTGCCCGGGTTTGCGCCCGTGTACATCGACGGCCAGGCGCTCGGCGTCCACGGCGGGATCTGTGACTCGAGGGGCGCGCTCGCTCCCTCGGAACAGAGACGGTGGATCGTCGGAATCTCCTCCGTTTCGTCCAGGTCGTCGAAGACGGAGAGATCGCCCGCGTCGATCCCTATCAGTAGCGTGTTCATACCGGTAGATTCGTCGTTCGGTTCCGCTTCCTCGTTTCGAGACGGCGCGCTCCGTTCCATATTCTGGTGTGGGGGTGTTCGTTCATAGCAGACCGATGTCGAACCGGACGTAACCGCTTCGCTTCGAAGCGTGGATCGGCATCACCTTATTATCTCCTAATTAACGGTGTCTCCCGAACATAAATTATCTTCTGTTTGAATGTGTCCTCAGGAGACTAGTTGTCTAATCGAACTTTTCGAGCAACGTCGCGTAGAACGAGCGTTCTCGGATCGATTCGGACTCTTGCTCGGACTCGTCGGCGAGTTTCTCCACGATCAGTTCGGGCGTCGAGCGGGCCAGCCGGTCTTTCACCGGCGAGCGATTGACCTCGAGTTCGCCGTCGACCAGCCCGACGGCCTCGATCCCGTCGACCGTAACGTCGAACCCGGCCGTCTCTCTGATCTCGCCCGCCAGGTGAGAGACGAAGACCGCGGTCGCGCCGTTGTCCTCGAGCGCCTCGAGGATACCCGCGATGATCTTGGCGCTGGCGCCGGGTTCGGTGATGCTCTCGAGTTCGTCGACCAGTACAAGCGACCCTTCCCCGCTTTGTGCCAGGTCTGCGAACTCCCTGACCGTCGACTCGAAAGCCCCCGCATCGAGGGTTCCCTGGGTCTTCGCGTGGTAGTGAAGATCGTCGAACCGCTGGAGCCGTGCGTCCTCGGCAGGCACCGGGAGCCCCATGTGGGCGAGGACGACGACGCTCGCCACCAGATCCAGCGTCGAGGTCTTCCCGCCGCTGTTGACCCCCGACAGCAGGGCGACGCCGGCAACCTCGTAGTCGACGGGGTCGATCGCCTCGACGGGTTCCTCGAGCAGCGGGGATCGACCGCCCTCGATGGCGAACCCGACGTCGTCGTCGACGACCGTCGGCATCGTACACGCGAACTCGTCGGCAAAACGGGCGACGGCGAGCTCGACGTCGAGTTCGAGCGCGTCACGGACGAGCTGTCGGGCAGCCTCGCGCTGATCGGCAAGGTCGGCCGCGAGCTCCCGCTTGAGTCGACTTGCGCGTCGCTCTCTGGCCGTCGTCAGCTCGGTCCGTAAGCGAGCGACCGCGTCCTCGTCGCGCTTGACCGGAAACGTCGGCTCGTCGGTGAAGATCCGACGGGCCAGCTCGGCCTCCCCGGGTTCCAAGGCGAGTGCGTCGCTCACGTGCTCACGGGCGGCCTCGACGGCGGCCGCGTGCTCGTCGGCCAGCTCTCGGGAGAGCAGCGAGTCGACACCCGCGCCGCGTTCGACCAGCGACAGCAGGTCCGACCCCTCGATTGTGACGTCCTGTTCGCGGATCGCCTCCCGGAGGTGATCGTTGGCGACGGTTTCGGCCGTCCCCACCGCGGCGTCGACGTCGTCTGCGGCCGCCGTCAGCCGGTCGAGCTCCTCGTCGCCGGCGACGGTTCCGTCCGCTGCGAGCCGGGAGAGGCCGCCCTCGAGTGCCGCGAGGTCGTAGTCCGAATCGAGCGCCGCGACGCGGTGAACCTCGATCGCAGCCCGGATCCGGTCGCGGTTGCGCGCGAAAAACGCCAGCGATCGCTCGGGGACGACTTCGGCCGGGTTCCCGAGCGCGTCCGGTTCGACGCGAACGTCGCCTTCGACGGTGATCCCCGCGAACGATTCGTCGAGTGCGATCACCGTCGCGTACCCGCGGGCCAGTTCGGCCAGTCCCTGGGCGTCCTCGACGACCTCGACCGGGAGTTCGGGGATCGCCTCCTTGGCCTCGGCGTAGCGTTCCGCGTCGGTCGTCGCCAGACAGCGCTCGCGGACCCGAACGTCGTCGGGTTCCCGAAGCGGTTCGACGCCCTCGAGCGCCTCGAGGACGTCGGGGTCGGGGTCGCGGGCGAGCGCGTCCTCGGTGAACGCCTGCACCTCCTCGATGCGCGAACGGCGGGCGCTTGGGTACAGCGTCTCGAGGCGTTGGGACGCGTAGTCGGTAACGGTGCGGTCTTTGAGTAACGCGAGCAGACTCCGGTAGACCTCGCGGGCCCGGTCGGTTGCGAGGAACTCGCCGGGATCGTCGTGTTCGTGTCGGATCGCGCCGCGCGCGATGCGAGCGGCCCGGCCCTGCGAGATACCGGGTGCCGACGCGATCGCCGCGACGTCGCCCGTTCGCAGCGCTCGCTCGGGATCGTCGAGGGCCGACAGCGACCGGGCGGTCTTCTCGCCGACGCCCGGGATCGACTCGAGGTCCATCGTTCTCGACCGGCGTATCAGACCGAAGTGAGAAAAATCCTCCCGTCCGAGCGGCCGTCAGCGGTGGTACCACTGGACACGAAGCCGGCGGTCGAATCGCGTTCGGTCAACGACCGGTGATCGACGACGATCGCTCCGTCCGTGAGGAGTGCAGACATCCGGATCCTCGAATACTCGAAACCGGACGGACTGACGGCGAGGACCTTCACCGTTGAAGATCCGGAACGATAGCGTCTGGTGCGGACCGCGTCGGAGCTTGCGCGCTCCGGGGCGCTCGTTATCTTCCCGACCCCGCAAGTGACGGTATGGTACTCAAGAAGCTCCTCGGCTCGGCGGCGACGCGGTCGCTCACGGTCGTTTCGGTGCTCGGAAGCGCCAAGCGAGCGTACGAGCGCGGAAACCACGTTCGCGCAGCCCTCATGCTCGGCGTCGCCGTCCTGGCCTGGAAGTGGGTCATGATCGGAATGGTCGCACAGGGGGTCGTCAACCTGGTTCGAACCGACGACTCCGCCAACTCGAGCGCGGCGTAACTAGTCGCCGAAGTCGGCCGTCTCGAAGCGCTCGGTCGTCAGTTCGTCGGCGAGATTCTTGACCTCCGACTACAGGTCGTCGTTCAGGTCCTCGACCGCACCGACGCCGTGTCCGCCGCTTTTGGCCGTCCGGAGGCCGTTCTTGTTCAGCTCGCCGTCGCTCGCCGACGGCGAGGGACGGGTTCCGTGAAGCTCCGCTTCGGTACCGTCCGACCGTGACCGAGGACGCACAGCCGGCTGGTGCAGGCATGATCGGTTCGACGAAACACCCCGTTAAGAGGACACGAACGGAAACCGTACGGACGCATATTCTGACTAATCACCGACGGTCACGATTTCAACAATCATGAATACGAGTCTCGAAGTCGAGTACTGGGTGATCGACGGCGATGGCGAACTCACCCCGCCCGAATCGCTCGCTGACCTCTCGGAGTACACCGAGCGGGAGTTCGTCGAACCGCTGTTCGAACTGAAGACGCCACCCTGCGAGTCGATCCCGGAGCTTCGGGCGACGTTCGTCAGCCAGCTCGAGGAGGTCCTCGAGACGGCCGAGCGGGCCGACAAGGGGCTGGTGCCGCTGGGAACGCCGCTCAACTGCGACGGCGTCGAGCGCCGCCCCGGCAAGCGTGGGCAGATCCAGAAGGACGTCCTCGGGCCGAAGTTCGATTACGCGAACTACTGTGCCGGAGCCCACCTCCACTTCGAGAAGCGCAACGTGACCGATCAACTCAACGCACTCATCGCGCTGGATCCGGCGCTGGCGCTGGTGAGCTCGTCGCCGTACTACCAGGGTGAGCGCGTCGCGAACAGCGCTCGGGCCCACTGTTACCGAAAGCGAGCCTACGCCGATTTCCCCAGACACGGGCAGCTCTGGAACTACGTCGAAAGCGTCGGCGAGTGGACCCGTCGACTCGAACGGTGCTTCGAAGAGTTCGAGGACGAGGCCCTCGCGGCCGGCGTCGAACCCGAGGCGATCGACGCGAACTTCTCCGTGGACGACGTCGTCTGGACGCCCGTTCGGCTACGCGACGAGATGCCGACCGTCGAGTGGCGCTCCCCCGACGCGGCGCTTCCGAGCCAGCTACTACAGCTGACCGAGGAGCTGTACGCGGTGATGGAGACGCTTCACGACACGAACGTCGAGATCGACGACGGCGACGGCGGTACCGAGGCCGGCCACGTCACCGACGAGGGGGTCCGGCTCCCCGACTACGATACCGTCTTCGATCTCGCCGGGGTCGCGATCCGGAACGGTCTCGGATCGACACCGATCGTGAACTACCTCGATCGGATGGGGTTTTCCGTCCCCGACTACCACCCGATCGCGACCCAGATCGACGGCCGCCAGTACGTGACGAAAAGCGACGCCCGCGAGCTGCGCCTCGAGTACGCGAGCCGGCTCGAGTCCGACGTCGAACAGCTGGCTGCGACGATCTGATCAGACGAGCCCCGCGATGAACGCGATTCCCATCCCGATCAGCACGACGGCGGTGATTGTCGGCAGATAGGGGGTGAGTCGCTCGATCCGTTCGCGGTAGTGCTCGTAGCCCGCGATCAACAGCAGCGTCGGGGCGATGATGGCGACGATGACCGCCAGCGAGTAGAGCAACATCAGCTCGAGGCAGGCCTCGGTCCCGACACAGATCGCCAGAATCTGGATCGGTTCCTCGTGGGCAAAGCCGAGCAGCAGGGCGGTCGTCCCGAGCGCGAGGAGTCCCCGCTCGGCGTGTTCCTCGCTCAGGTGCTGGTGACCGCCGCCAGGAAGCGCGGCCCGAAGCCGCTCGAGGACGCCGGGATCGCTTTCGTGGTCGTGCCGGTGGGAGTGGTGTCCCGACTCGACGCCGCCGTTGGTATGGTGGGCGTGCGAAACGTCGTGGTCGCCGTCCTCGCGATGGTCGTAATCGTGGCTGTGGCTCTCGCCGTGATCGTGTCCGTGGCCGTCGTCGTGATCGTGGGCGCCTTCTCCGTCGTGCTCGTGCATTCCGTGGCCGCCGTGGCGGTACTCGTGGACGCCCAGCAGGATCAGCAGCGTTCCGGCGACGTACCGGAGCCACGGCCCTTCCGCGAACGCGGCGAACGCGCTGAACCAGAAGTACGCCAGCACGAGGACGACGCTGCTGATCAGGTGGCCGACACCGAGGATCGACGCCGCCAGCAGCCCGGCGAGCCAGCGGCGATCCCTGTTGAGCGCGTACGTCGCCGCGATCGGCCAGCCGTGATCGGGTAACACGCCGTGGACGAACCCGATCAGAACGACGCCGGCGACGAGCCCCAGTTCCATACCGTCGCTGAGTGATCGAGGGGGATACTGGTTGTTATGTTTCGAACCGGACGGCCGTAATACGGCTGTGAAGAGTTGTTAATCGGATATCCGAGAATGATAATTTCGGCCGATCAGTTGCCGTCGTCGTACTCGTACTCGTCTTCGGGATCCTCGACGCCCTCGGTTCGCGAGCCGACCCAGGCGCCGAGCGAGAGTCCGTAGACGAGGTGGGCCGCGTGGAACAGCGCGAGCTCGTCGGAATCGAGTCGAATGTCGAGCAGTTCTTTGAGCATGATCTGCGAGCCGAAGGCCGACAGCCCCATCCCGAACACCGATCCCCAGACGAGGCCTCGCTGCTCGGGTTCGATCGAGCGGTCGGCGTCGAACAGCGCGAACAGCGCGCCGAAGATCACCCCGCCCTGGATACCGTAGACGAGGTGGAGAATCAACCCGATGACGGGATGCTCCTCCGGATCGTTCCCGCTGACGTACGTCGACCAGAAGTTCGCCGACGGCGGCAGGGAGCGCAGGATCGGCAGCCGGAACGCCGTCATAATCAGTGTCGCGACGAACCCTGCCTGGATCCCCCGGACCGCCGCACGCGCGGCGTGCTCGGCGCGGGATTCCCGGGCCGTTGCCCCGGTAGTGTCGGAGGCTCCCTTTTTCGACCGCAGTCGTCGGATACGTTCGGAGACGGTCATGGTGCTCTCGTAGCATCTACCGCGAACAGGAACTTAACGCTCCGGCGTGCAGTGGACGGCCAGTACGCCACAGCGGGACGAACACTCGACGAGAACGAGGGGACGGCGGGGATCCGAAAACGCTTATTACAGACCAGTGTCACGTTCGGGGCGTGAGTTCGGTCGACTGGCCCTCAGTTGCGATCGGCGCCTACGCTGGTCTTCTCGGCGTCCTCGGCGGCGTCGCGGTCGGGGTCGAGGGAGCGGGACTGATCGTCGCCTGCGGACTCGTCTGTATCGGGATCGCCGTCGCGCTCGGCGGTCGCCCCGAGGCATGGGTCACAGCGGGCCGTCGACGGCTGCTCGCGGTGCCGATGGTCGGTCCGCTGGTGTCGGTCGTCGCCCTCGATGACGTCGGGGTCGCCGACATCTCGTTAGCGACGCGGTTCTCCCTGCTCGGGCTGGTGGCGCTCGGACTCGTCGTCTGGGTCCTCGGTACCCGAGTCTACGCCGCACACGCCGCGGGAGAACTGAGAGTCCGCTGGGTCGCAACCCCCGACCGGCGGAGACGGCGACGACTGCACGCCGCCACGCTGTTGTTCGGCGTCGGATCAGTCGGCGCGTTCGCTGGGACGCTGTACGGGCTCCCCTCGAGTTTCCTGACGGCTGGGGTCGTAGCGATCGTTGTTCTGCAGATCAGCGTGCGGCGGGACCGGGTGTACGAGGCCTGCGAGCATGGACTTCGGTACCAGGAGTCGGGAGCCGTCACCACCCGGTTTCTCCCCTGGGACCGCTTCGATGGGGTCCGCGAGACCGAGGACGCGGTCGTCCTCGAGCGCCGTCGGTGGCTCGACGAACGGATGGCCGGCGACGAGGTCCCCGCGGACGCCCGCGCGGCGCTTGCGACTGCGGTCGGAGACGCAGGCGGGGACTGACCGAGCTAACGCGATCGGTGGCCGCCGAACGACAACGTACTTTTGCCCGTTCGGTTCGAACGAGGGCCATGATCGAGGCGAAACTCGAGGACGCACGCGCGGACCTCGAGAGCCGCGACGGCGTGTTGGTCGCCTTCTCCGGCGGGGTCGATTCGAGCGTGGTGGCCGCCCTCGCGGAGGACGCGCTGGGCGAGGACGCGGTCGCCTGCACCGCCAAAAGCGAGACGCTGCCGGAGGCCGAACTCGAGGACGCGCGGCGGGTCGCCGACGAGATCGGTATCCGCCACGAGATCGTCGAGTTCTCCGAGCTCGACAGCGACGCCTTCGTCGAGAACGACGACGACCGGTGCTACCACTGTCGGACGATGCGACTGGGCGAGATGCTCGAAGCCGCCCGCGAGCTCGGGATCGAAACGGTCTGTGACGGGACCAACGCCGACGACCCGGGTGCGGGCCACCGTCCGGGGCTGCAGGCCGTCGAGGAGCTCGAGGTCCACTCCCCGCTGCTGGCCCACGACATCACCAAAGCGGAGGTTCGCGAGATCGCCGACCGGTACGGCCTCTCGGTGGCCGACAAGCCGTCGATGGCGTGTCTGTCCTCGCGCATCCCGACCGGGCTCGAGGTCACCGAGGATCGCCTGACGAGAGTCGAACGGGCGGAGGCGCTGCTCCGACAGTGGGGGTTCGACCAGTTCCGCGTCCGCGACCACGATGGGCTAGCTCGTATCGAGGTCTCGCCCGACGAGCTCGAACGGGCGCTCGAACTCGAGTTCGTCGAGACCGTTCGCGAGGAGCTCTCGGAGATCGGGTTCGACCACGTCACGCTCGATCTGCACGGCTACCGGACCGGGAGCGTCAGTCCCGGCGGGGAGAGCACGCACGACGAGAGCGATGCCGGCGACGACACGGTCGTCGAGGACGTCTTCGCGACGGAGTCGAGCTGACGGTTCGGAGCCGGCGACTGCGAATCGTTGGCTGCGAGGCGTGCAAACAGTGATTCGGGAGGGCGTGGAAGTTGTGATACGATGCACCCCGTAGAGACCGCGGCTCGGCGGCTCTCGGCCTACGACCAGTATCTCGACCCGCAGCGACGGAGCGAAATCCGCGAGCGGGCCGACGCGCTCGCGGGCGAACGGATCGCCCACGTCAACACGACCGCCGACGGCGGCGGAGTCGCGGAGATCCTGCACGCACTGGTTCCGCTCTCGGCCGACGTCGGCGTCGACGTCGACTGGTACGTCATGGACGCGCCCGACGGGTTCTACGAGGTCACCAAGACGATCCACAACGGGCTACAGGGGGATCACACTCCGATCACCGGCGAGATGCGCGAGACGTACCGGCGCGTCACCCGCGAGAACGCGACCGCACTTGAGGAACGATACGACGCGATCGTCCTCCACGATCCCCAGTCGCTGGGGATGGCGCCCGTCCTCGCCGACCGGTTTCCCGACGCGACCCTGCTCTGGCGCTGTCACATCGACCCGACGAACGCGGCCCAACCCTACCTCGAGTTCGTCGAGTCATTTCTCGATCCGATCGATCGGACGATCGTCAGCCACCCGGCCTACGCCGAGGCGCTCGACGACGCGGACGCGGCGATCGTCCACCCCGCGATCGATCCGCTGACCGAGAAGAACCGACCGCTCGAGGAGGTCCCGGCAGATCTGGAGGGAGGAAGTCCGGACGAGTACCCGTTCGACGACGACCGTCCGCTGGTGGTTCAGGTCTCGCGGTTCGACCCCTGGAAGGATCCGCTGGGCGTGGTCGAAGCCTACCGGCGCGTCCGCGAGGCGGGATCCGACGTCCAGCTGGTGCTCGCCGGCGGGATGCCCGACGACGACCCCGAAGGGATCGAGATCCACCGCGAGGTCGCGGCTGAGACCGCGGACGACGATGACGTGTACCTGCTGACGGATCTTCCGGACGTCGGAATCAACGTGCTCCAGCGATGCGCCGACGTCGCCGTCCAGAAGTCCCTTCGGGAAGGGTTCGCGCTGACCGTTTCCGAGACGCTGTGGAAGGAAACGCCGGTCGTCGGCACAAACGTCGGCGGTATCCCGCTCCAGATCGAGGACGGCGAGAACGGCTACCTCGTCGATCCCGACGACATCGGTGCGACTGCGGATCGGCTCGCCCGGCTGCTCGCCGACGATGGGCTGCGAGCCCGACTCGGGAAACGGGGTCGGGAAACCGTTCGCGATCGATTTCTCCTCCCGCGGCTGCTCGAGGAGTACCTTACCCTCCTCGAAGAGGGGATCAGTCGCTGATCGTCCAGTAGTACCGGTTCCTGATAGTCGTTCGTTCAGTGTATAACCGGATTCGGGGCGAAGAACCTGCCGACAGAAGGATTTCTGATTTTCTTTCGGAAATATTGCGCAAGTCGATACGAACGTAGCCGTCCGGCGGGTATCGATGACCGATGGACGACGAGGACGCCCCGTCCCCGTGGAGGATCGAAACCGACCGAACCTACAGCGCGGCCGACAGCGACCGGGAGTTGCGCTACCTCGCGTACCGCCACGAGTCAGACGACCTGCGCGTGAAGGTCGCTCCCGCGGCCCTCGAGGGCGACTCCCACCCCGGCTACGCGCTCACGGTCACGAGCTACCCGGGACTGGAGCTCTCGGAGACGAAATCGGTCAGAACGGTGTTGACGTTCGAACGGTGCGATCGGATCGCACGCGAGTTCATGGAGCTGTTTTCGGCGCGTTACGACGGCCCGGGAAGCCTCGAGGACGCCCTCGAGTACGCACACCGGCGGACGGCGGACCACCGGTAGCCGGTTCGCCGCGACCGAGGCGAACGGCGAAAGACGAACGAAGAAACGAGCCGCCGGCTCCCGTTCAGTCGTCGGAGGGAACCAGCGAGCTCTTGGCGGTCGCCTCCGCCAGCGACTCCGACTCCGCGAACGGGTACCAGGACTGCTTGGCGTCGGTCATGTACGGCGCCTCGAACTCCGTCTCCTCGGGTTCGCAGAACTCGATCAACGACTCGGTCCCGGTCGCCTCGACCCACTGGCGGAACGTCTGTCCCTCTCGGCGGTGAGCCGCGAACGCCTCGAGCAGGTTCTTGATCGCACCCGGTGCCTCGTCGGCGGGGACCCGCTGTTGGACCCACTCGACGAACGACGGCTCCTCGCCGACCCCGCCGCCGACGCCGATGTCGAACGCCTCGACCATCTCGCCGTCCTTGCGGGCGCGCATCCCCTGGAGGCCGATGTCGGCGGTCATCGCCTGGCCGCAGTCGGCCGTACAGCCCGAGTAGTGCATCTTGATGCTCTCGACGTCATCGGGTAGGTCGACGTTCTTGTTGAGCCAGCGCAGCGTACGGGCCATCCGGGCTTTCGTCTCGGTCAGCGCGATCGAGCAAAACTCCGTCCCGGTACAGGCCATCGCGCCGCGCTCGAACGGGCTCGGCTCGGGTCGGTACTCGGAGAGCAGCGGTTCGGCGAGCAGCTCCTCGAGGACGTCCTCGTGAACGTCGACGATCACGGGGTTCTGCCGGCGCGTGAGCCGCAGTTCGCCGGAGCCGTACTCGTCGGCGAGGGCAGCGAGTTCGAGGGCGTCCTCGGCGGGCATGCGCCCGACCGGGACCGTTAGCCCGACGTAGTGCATCCCCTCGCCGGTCTGGTCGTGGACCCCGACGTGGTCTCGCTTCCCCGCGTCGGCGGGTTTGCCGGCGTTGTAGGTGTACTCCTCGCGGAAGCTCTCGCCCGCGGTTTCGAGTTCGAAGTCGACGTACTCCTCCTGAAGCGTCTCGCGGATCTCCTCCTCGCCCCAGTCCTCGACGAAAAAGCGCGAGCGGTTCTTGGAGCGGTTCTGACGGTCGCCGTACTCGTGGTAGAGCTCGACGAACCCACGGCCGACCTCGTAGGCGTTCTCGGGCCGGACGAAGACGTCGAGCGGGCTCGCAGCGCGGGGCTGGCGACCGCCGAGGCCGCCGCCGATCCGGACGTTGAACCCGCGGACCGCCTCACCATCGATCTCCTTGCGCGCCGGCTCGAAGCCGATGTCGTTGAGCGTGTCCTGCGCACAGCCCGATTTCGAGCCCGTCACGCTGATGTTGAACTTCCGGGGCATGTTCGCCAGGGCGTCGTCGCCCCGGAGCTCCTCCTGGAACCGTTCGAGCAGCGGCCCCGAGTCGACGTACTCCTCGACCTTGCCGTGGAGGGCGCTGCCGGAGATGTTCCGCATCGTATCACCACCCGACGAGCGAGAGGAGACCCCGACCGACTCCAGTTTCTCCCAGATCTCGGGGACGTCCTCGAGTTTCAGCCAGTGGAGCTGGATCGACTGTCGGGTCGTCAGATCGATCCAGCCGTCGCCGAACTCGGGGTTCTCGACGGGTCCCGTCGCGTAGTCGCGGGCGACCTCGGCGATCGCTTGCAGCTGTCCTGGTTCGAGGACGCCGCTGGCGTTCGTCAGCCGCATCATGAAGTACGACTCCTGGCCGTCCCGCTGGTGAAAGAGCCCCCAGAACTTGAACCGGGTAAACCACTCCTCGCGCTCGTCCTCCGGGATCGCCTCGTACCCGCCGTCCTCGGCGAACTCGAGGATGTGTTCGCGAACCTCGTCGCCGTAGCAACCTTCCTTTTGTGCTTCCTTCTTATGCGCCATTGTCGACCACCCTGATCTGACGATCGGACCCGGATCCACAGATTTTATCTCCAAACATGGGCGAAATCACGTTTCCTACACATGTTCCTAACCAATATAACTGTAATCGTTTACAGATGTCCCATTCTTCCAGTTATCGTACGTCAGCTCTTGGATCTCTAATCGAGTACAATCTGTATAAGGAGATATGCGTGAACGAAACGGGGTCGTCGACGACGGTTCCCAACGGTGGGCGTCGAAAACGGATCCGAACGGTTGTGGTATCGTCGGGACGAGTCGCGACTGAGAAGACGAAGCGCGTCCGCGAGGACCGGAGATCGTGACCCGGCGACCGCTACCTGCCGGTCCAGCGCAACAACAGCAGCGTCCCCTCGAACAGCAGGATCATCGTGACCGCGACGAGGATCGGCGCCATCATCGTCGGGTCGACGGTGAACATGAAGGACAGCCCCGCGAAGCCGGCCCAGAAGTAGAGCCGCTTGCTCTCGAGCCACTTCCGGGTCGTTACGCCCATCATGATCGCCAGCATCATGAACAGCGGAATCTGGAAGACGATCGCGAGGAAGCCGGTCAGGGTGATGATCAGATCGAACGTATCTCCAAGCGCGTAGGCGATCCCCGCGCTCCCCTCGGCGTAGAACGTGAAGTACTGGAAGAGGATCGGCAACACGAGCAGGTACGAAAAGATCATCCCCAGCGCTCCCAGAACGACGCTGGTCGGAACCGCCGCGAGGTAGTACTTGCGTTCGTTGGGGTACAGCCCCGGCTTCATGAACAGGTAACACTGGTAGACGAACATCGGCAGCGCGACCATGATGCCAAGCAGCGCCGAGAGCTTGATCCGGGTCAGCCACAGCTCCAGCGGGTGGTAGATGTGTGGCGGCGGCACCTGTTCGAACTGGGAGGGGAAGACGTTGTGCCAGACGTGATCGATCGCCTGGGAGGCCCACAGCAGCCCGATCGCGGTCCCGGCCGCACCGACGAGAAAGACGACCGCCAGCCGGAGCACCATCTCCTCGATGTGGTCGGCCAGGGGCATCTCCTCGTCGTCCGGCGGGGTCGAGATCCCGCCGACGTCGTCGTCCGGATCGGGGTAGGCCGGTTCCGACTCCTCCTGGCGGTCGCCGACGATCCCCTCGCCGTCGGTCTCGAGTTCGGGTTCCTCGTCGTCGGCACTCTCGAGCGCGCCGTCGTCGCCCGCCGTCCCGTCGTCTGCAGGTTCGGAATCGGCGTCGCTCGAGCCCTCAGCCGCGGGCTCGTCCCGCGGCTCCTCGGGGGGTTCGACGTCCCCATCGGTCGCCGACTCGTCCGACATCTACCGAGATATAGATAGCCCGCCAGTTATAGGCCTTTTCTTACGGACACCGGAATCCGCGGCCGAGCCGCCGTCGGTTCCCGAGACGGCCGTTTCGTACACGAAAGGTTGATAACCGGATGTCAGCTACAATCCACCAGTAAATGAGTTCTGCCGTCGACGAGGACACGGCCCGCGCCATCAACACCGGCCGGGAAACGATCGGCGCGATGCTCTCGAGCCTCCAGACGCACCTCCAGAAGGTGTTTATCGTCTTCGTCCTCGGCTTCCTGGGTTCCTTCTACGCGCTGCGGGTCTGGATCTGGGACTTCCTCGAGGCGACCGCGACCTCGGAGATGAACCAGGTCGTCGCCGACGCGACCGAGATCATTACCCGCACCCCCTTCGAGGTGATTCTGCTACAGGCGAAGATCGGAATGCTGGTCGGAATCATCGTCGCGATCCCGGCCCTGCTGTATTTCTCCCGTCAGAAGCTTCGCGAGCGCGGATTTAAGTCGAAGGTGCCGATCTCGCGGCTCCACATGGCCGGGTTCGCGATCACCTCGTTCGTCCTGTTCTGGGTCGGGATCTTCTACGCCTACGCGATCTTCTTCCCGTTCGCGTTCGACTTCCTCGGGGCCGTCGCGTTCGACGCCGGCGTCAACCCCAGTTGGGGGATCACCGAGTTCACCGAGTTCATCGCCCTCCTGACGCTTTCCTTTGGCCTCGCGGCGCAGATGCCGCTGTTCATGGGCGTGCTCTCGTACACGGAGATCGTCCCTTACGAGACGTTCCGGGACAAGTGGCGCCACGCGGCGGTCGCGATCACGGTCTTCGGCGCGATGTTCTCCCCGCCGGACCCGTTCACGCTGATCATGTGGGCAATGCCGCTGTTCGCGCTGTACGTCTTCAGCCTCGGCCTCGCGAAGGTCGTCGCTAACGTTCGCCGCCGGGGCGCGGCCGAGCTCGACACCGGAACCGGACTGATGAAACGGCGGCTCGCCCAGTTCCTCGGCCTCATCGTCCTCAGCGGGATCGCCGCAGTCGTTTTCGTCAGCCAGGGCGGGTTCGCGTTCGTCAACCAGGAGGTGTATCCGAACCTCCCCGGATGGCTCCAGCCAGAGGGCGGGACGCTCGGCTTCTGGGAGCTGTACGCCGAGTACGGCGCGCTGGGTATCGTCGCCATCGGGGCCATCGCTGCCGGCATCGTCGGCGGGCTCGTTCTGCTCGGGTACACGATAAAAGTCCTCCAGGAGCCCGTCTACCCGCGCGAGGACGACATCCGGGCCGCCCAGACCGCCGACGACGTCGACTTCGAGACGCTGACCGCCGACGACATCGAGGACGTCCCGGCGCCGGTCTTCCTGAACATGGAAGAGGAGGAGGCCCTCGAACGCTCCCGGAAGGCGATGTACGACGACAACCGGGAGAAGGCACAGGCGATCCTCGACCGGTACGACGGACTCCAGAAACAACAACAGCGGTCCGAGGACGGTCCCGGCGCGGACTCGAACGTCGGCGCGTCCGGCGGCGGGGCGGCAGGCGCCGGCGCCGGGAGCGGGGCCGCCGAGGGCGAGGAAGAAGAGGGACTGTTCTCGAGCACCGCCGCCGGAATGCTCGACGCCTTCACCGAAGAGGAGACGACCGAGGACGACATCGGCGGCTACGCCTACGACCTCGCCTTCATCTTCAACAGCCTCACCTCGAAGATGTTCTACATCGTCGGCGTGTTCATGGTCGTCCTCGGCGGCACCTTCGTCGCGCTCTACCAGGGCGGGTTCGGTGTCGTCCTGACCCAGTTCGTCGACCGCGTTCCGGCGAGCGCCCTCGCCGAGGTGACGGAGATGAGCGAGGAGGAGATCGCCGCCGCCGACTCGACCGAGGCGATGACGGAAATCCTCAACGAGGCGGGGCTGGTCATCGCGCTCCATCCCGTCGAGGTGTTGATCTTCATGGTGAAGGTCAGTACGATCCTGGCGATCATCGCCGTCCTCCCGCTGATCATGTACTGGGCCTGGCCCGCCGCCAGGGAGCGCGGGCTCGTTCGGGGCGACCCGCGCGTATTCCTCGTCTGGGGCGGAGCGATCATCGGCGGGTTCGCGATGGGGCTCGTGCTTGGCTTCTACTGGATCGCGCCCGCGGTGATCTCGTATCTGATCACCGACGCCGTCGTCAACGGGATGGAGATCTCCTACCGGATCAACAACTTCTCGTGGCTCGTGATCTACACGACGCTGGGCGTCGGGTTCCTGTTTAACATCATCGTCACGATGGCGCTGTTCCACGTCGGCGGGATCATCAACTACCGGACGATGCTCAACCGCTGGCGGCCCGTCGTCGTCGGAATCTTCACCGCGGCGGCGTTTTTCAGCCCGAAGGGGATCCTGACAATGTTGCTCGTCGCGATCCCGATCGCACTGACCTACGTACTCGGGCTCGCCGTCCTGTACGTCCTCACCGGGGGTGGTCGCTTCTTTGGCGGCGGTGGCGGCGGGACGGCCGACCCCGAGCCCGAAGCGACGCCGGCGGCCGAGTAACCCGGTCCGATCGCCGACGGCTTAAGGGGACGCCCTCCGAACGCCTACCTATGCCCAAGATCAGCGTCGAAATCCCACAGGAGTTGCTCGACGACCTCGACGAGCACGTCGGCGACGACGGGAAGTTCGTCAACCGCAGCGACGCCGTCCGCGCCTCGGTTCGCAAGACCCTCGATATTCTCGACGAAATCGACGATCGCCACGACCGCCTTGAGGACGGTGCCGGCCGCCAGTCGTAATTACCGTTCACGAGAACCAGATTGCTTATGGGGGCTCGACGGTGTAGCCTTTGCCATGACGACACCGACGACCGAGCCCGAGTCGACGGGCGAGACGGAAACGGTCGAGCTGCCGGCGACGGAAACGGTCCAGCGCGCCCTCCACGAGGCGACGGCACACCTCTACGACGAACTCGCCGTTGCAAGCGCCGACGAGACGGCTGAACTACCGCCCGCGGTGTTCGACGACCTCGAGGAGCTGTACGTCGCCACCGCCGAGGACTCGGTGACGACCGTTCGGATCAGCTACGAGCGAGAGTGACTTCGTACGGTCTACTGTGAGTCAGCACCGGTGCAACCGCAGGGCAGTCGCGGTTGCTCCGATGAATCGTCACAGCAAACCGTATCAGTCCCCGTCGATCCGCTCGGCGAATCCGAAGTTCGGCTTGACGTCCTCGACCCGCACCTCGACGACCTCGCCTTCCGCAGCGTCGGAGACGAACAATCGGTACCCCTCGACCGAGGCGATACCATCGCCCTCGCTGCCGACGTCGACGATCTCGACCTCGAGTTCGTCGCCGGGCCGGAGGGTGGTTGTGAGCCGACCCTTGGCGACGAAGTACAGCTCCGAGGACGACTCCCGTGAGGCGTCGGGCGCCGTCGCCCGAACGTACTGGAACTCGTCCTCGATATCGGCCCGGAGGTCGTCGACGTCGGGTCCCTCGAACACCTTCACGACGAGGTTCCCGCCGCTGCCGAGCAGCTCGAGAGCCGTCTCGAAGGCCTGCCGGGCGAGATGCAGCGACCGGGCCTGATCGAGCGAGTATTCGCCAGACATGTTCGGTGCCATGTCCGAGATGACGACGTCCACCTCGCCGTCTGCGGCGTCGGTGACCCGATCCCGGGTCCGATCCTCGGTCATGTCGCCGCGGATCGTCTCGACGCGGTCGGTGCCGCCCGGCAGCTCGAGGTCCTTGATCCGCTGGAGGTCGACGCCGACGACCCGTCCCTGCGGCCCGACCCGCTCGGCGGCGACCTCGAGCCAGCCGCCGGGTGCCGCCCCCAGGTCGACGACGGTGTCGCCGCCGGAGATGACGTTCTCGAGGTCGTCGAGCTGCTTGAGCTTGTAGGCCGCTCGGCTGCGGTAGCCTTCCTGTTTCGCCTTGTTGTAGTAGTGATCTTTCCGTGTCATGGTTCGATCGCGCCGATCCGATCGACGATACGGACGGATCGGCCGTATTCGTACCCCGAATAGGGACCTGAAGCGGAAAGACCTGCTGATACGGGGCGGTAGCGAGTTCGGGGCCGGACTTATCGCTCCGACTCGGGGTCGCGGTCCTCGACGTCCGTTCCCTCGTCGACGTCGTCGGCGCGCTCGGAGGTGCGCTCCCGGTACTCCGTTTCGACGGCGTCGGGATCCGACGCCGACGGCCCCGCGGGCTCGTCGGCCTCGCCGGCGACGTCGTCCTCGCTCCCGCGCCGACCGACGTCCTCGTCGTCTGCGAGCTCGGCCACCGGATCATCGTCGGTCAGCTCGGTGGGATCGACCTCGAGTTCACGACTCGCCTCCGCCTCGAGCGACTCGAGTTCCTCGGCAGCGGCGCGCTCGTCCCCCGCAGACGAGCCTTCCTCCGGGGGTTCCGGCTCCGCCGGCGTTCTCTACCCCCGTCGCGAGACTCTCGGTCTGGAACCCGTCCTCGAGCCGGACCGACTCGTCGGTCACCCGGTCGACGGGATCGTCCGCGAGCGGGACGGCGTCGTCGGTCGACGCCGAGCCAGTGTCGTTCGCGTCCGGGTCGACGTAGGCGGTCCCGGGATCGACGGCGATAACGACGCCGAGCGACTCTCCCGTTGCGCTCTCGACGGGCTTGCCGATGTCGTCCTCGGTGAAGGTCGGACTCATAGCCGAGCGTAACGCCGACCACAACAAGCCGTTCGTGCCTGCACAGCACGGGCCGTATCGAGCGACGTCACGCCGACTCGAACGCCGCACGGTCATGGACGTTTCCGAAGTGAAGCGGCGTGCGAGTTCGCTTGACGTCGCTTCGCAACAACGCGATCGACGAGATCACCGACGAGGAGTCCGGCTGCGGGGAGTGTACCGAGTCCGTTCGGCCTTCGAACCGGCGGTCAGCGTCGCGCCGTCGCGTTCGACGTCGTGGGTGGATCGAGGTCGATCCCGTATTCCGTTCTTTTTCTTCGCGTCCGCGCCACGCCCGCGCGTAAAGAGTGCATTTTTATGGCGACCGTCCGTACCTCGAGCTATATGTTCAAGGCCATCGTGAGCGCGGAAACGCTCACCAGCGCGCTCGATTCGGTAAGCGTGCTGGTCGACGAGTGCAAGATACATCTCGAGGAGGACGGGCTCGAAATTCGAGCCGTCGATCCCGCGAACGTCGGGATGGTCGACCTCTCGCTCGAGGCAGCGGCGTTCGAATCCTACGAGGCCGACGGCGGACTGATCGGGGTCGATCTCTCGCGGCTCGAGGACATCGCCGGCATGGCCGACTCCGGACAGCTGATTCAGCTCGAACTCGACGAGGAGACCCGCAAGCTCCACATCCAGATCGACGGGCTCGAGTACACCCTGGCGCTGATCGACCCCGACTCGATCCGCCAGGAGCCGGACATCCCGGAACTGGACCTGCCCGCGCGGGTCGTCCTCGAGGGGAAAGACGTCAACCGCTCGGTGAAGGCCGCGGATATGGTCTCCGACCACATCGCCCTGGGCGTCGACGAGGGCGAGGAGTTCTTCTACGTCAACGCCGAGGGAGACACCGACGACGTCCACCTCGAGCTCACCCAGGAGGACCTGATCGATCTGCAGGTCGGGCCCGCTCACTCGCTGTTCTCGCTGGACTACCTGAAGGACATGGACAAGGCGATCCCCGGCGACGCCGAGGTCACCCTCGATCTGGGCGAGGAGTTCCCCGTCAAGATCTACTTCGGGTTCGCCGAGGGACAGGGACAGGTCACCTACATGCTGGCACCGCGGATCCAGAGCGACTGACGAGCAACACAGCGTCTTTTCGCGGTCGGTCTCGTAGCGCTCGTATCCGTGGGACGGTATCTCACCCGAGCCGGGATTTAAAGCGTCGATATGGGAAGCGGTGGGTCTACCAGTGACCCCGATGTACCGGTTTCGTATGCCCTCCACCAGCGATCCGAGCGACAGGCGGTACGAGGCGACGTTCGACCCCGACGACGACAGCGCAAGCGAGGCCGTCCTCGAGGCGGTCGGCGCGGCCGCAGACGTCGATCCGATCGAGCTCGAGCCGCTGTACGCCGTCATCGATCCGGACGCGCTCGACGCGCTGTGTACCCACGCCCGCCGCACGGACGGGAACCGATCCCACAGCCTTCGGTTCTCCTACGGCGGCTTCGACGTCGACGTTCGCACCGACGGCCGGATCCGCGTCTCCGATCCCTCCATCTCCGGGGCGGTGGCCGGCGACTGAGACGGTCCTCCGTGACGAGTTCCCGGCACAACCCCAGGACAGCTCCGGCTGTGCCGGAGCTGACGTCCGGGAGTCCGTACGACGCTACTCGTGGTCGTCCAGGAACGACAGCAGCGTCCTGTTGACCAGCTCCGAGTCCTCGATGAAGAAACAGTGGGAGCCGCCCTCGACGAGTTCGAGGCGCGTGTCGGGGATCTTCTCGTCGAGCAGCTTCCCGTTCGCGACCGGAAGGATCCTATCGTTCGTTCCGTGCATGATCAGCGTCGGGACCCGGATCCGCTGGAGGCGGTCGCTCACGTCGAACTCCAGAGCGGCTGCGGCCTGGGCCTCGCGGGTGGCCTCGCCGGCGTCTTGCTCCAGACGCCACTCGATGATGCGATCCATCAGATGCGGGTTCCGGTTGGTGAACGGCTCGTTGAAGGCGGGGCGCATCCGGTGGCGGATGACCTCTCGTTCGCTCGCACCCTTCGGCGTATCGAACATCTGCTCCTGGGTTTCGTCGGGGATCGGGACGGCGTCGACACCGCCGTGGGTCGTACAACACAGCGTCAGCGTCTTCGCGCGAGAGTACTCCAGCGCGTAGCGCTGGGCGATCATCCCGCCCATGCTCGCGCCGACGATGTGTGCGTCGTAGATCCCGACATCGTCGAGGACGGCCTCCAGATCCGCGGCCAGTCCGCCGATCGAGTACCCCGCGAACTTGGCAATGAGCGGCGCACGGAGCGTGCGCGGAAGTCGAGCCAACAGCGGCGGGAGCCCGTCGTCGGAGCGGCCCGTCCCCCGGTTGTCGGGGGCGATTACACCGTACTCGCCGGCGACGGCCTCGCGCTGCCAGCGCCACATCCACCGACCGAAACCGAGTCCCTGCAGGAAGACGACCGGCGTCCCCTCCCCGTCGTCGCGTTCGTAGTAGATCGACACGCCGTCGCGAGTGACCCGTGGCATACGCGTGCCGACGCGTCCGACGCCCTTGAAATCGATCCTCGAGGCAGAGCCGGCCCGCAAATTTGTAACATCGTATTACCGCCGGTAACACCGTTTTAGCACCGATCGGTACGCGCGACACGACAATCAGGGCGCTTAACCACCCCGAGTAACACTACGTTACCGATGGAGCGACTGCACGCCCGGTACCCGTTTCTCGAGGCCGCCCGCGAGTCCGTGGCGACCGAAGCCGTCGATCTCGCGACGATCGTCGAACAGGACGGGGCGGTCGTCGAGCGCGCGACCCAGCGCGTGAGGTCCGCGCTCGAGGACGGCGAGATCGGCGACCCCCACCGCGATCCCCGCACCGAACTGCTCTCCTATCCCGTCGCCCGCGTCCTCGTCTCGCTCGTCGACGAGGGAATCCTGATCCGCAAGTACGCCCGCGCCGAGGCCGAGGCCGCACATGAACGGTTTACGGCCGACTTCGAGGACACCGTCGAACTCAAAAGCGTCAGCTCGACCGGGCTGGACGTCGAGGACCTGCTCCGGGAGTTCGACCTCGAGGACGCCGTTCGCTCGACGGCCGACGGCTACCGGATCGGGGTTGGGAGCTACCTCCCGCTCGCGGCTGGACTTCGGGACGACCGATGGCGGCTCGTCAACCGCGCGCTCTCCGGCGGCGAGGTGCCGATCGAGGAGGACGAGCTCCACGCGTTGCTCCGGGAGGCGATCCGCGAGCGGATCGAGGAGGGGCTCCCCTTCGAGGTGCCAGACGCCATCGCGACGAGCCTCGAGGCCGAGGCCGCCGAGATCCGCGAGGTACTGGCCGAACTCGATCTCACCCGCGAGATCGACACCGTCGTCCCCGACCTGTTCCCGCCGTGTATGAAGGCGCTGCTCGACGACATCCAGAAGGGCGAACACCTCCCCCACCACTCCCGTTTTGCAATCACGGCCTTCCTGACGAGCATCGGGATGTCGACCGACGAGATTGTCGAACTCTACCGGGTGAACTCGTCGTTCGGTGAGGAGATGACCCGCTACCAGACCGACCATATCGGCGGCGAGACGTCGCCGACGGAGTACTCCCCGCCCTCCTGTGCGACGATGCAGTCCTACGGGGACTGCGTGAACAAGGACGACCTCTGCGAGCGGATCCCCCACCCGATGGCCTACTACGAGAAGCGACTCGATCAGACCGACGAGGACGCCCTCGAGGACTGGCGTGAGGGAGCCGAGGAATCACCAGCCGGGGACTGAGCAACCGGACCGTTCGGTCGGGCCACCGACCACCAGCCTCGATCGAGGACGCCGAGACGGGACCGGGCGGCGGACCCCCCCATCAAGCGTGTCGGTTCAGACACAGGATTATGTGAACTCAGCCGATACTAGCTGCTAAATGATACTCCAGGTTCCCGGCGGTCCGGAACTGATCGTACTCCTGTTGCTGGCGGTGTTTCTCCTCGGAATCCCGCTGTTGTTGATCATCGGCGTCTACGAGTATCTCGACAGAAAGCGCGGCTACGAACGGCGGATCGCCGCACTCGAGCGGCGAGTGGACGAACTCGAGGACGAGTAATCACGAGGCCAGGCCCCGCTCACCAGCGGCTACGGGGGTGGTGGGGAGAGACAGAAACGGACATCGCCTACGCGGCGTTCTGTGCGTCCGCGTCCTCGTCGAGGCCGTCGGCCGGATCGTTCAGCAGGTATGCCAGAACGAACCCAACTGCCGTCAGCAGGAGGATGAAGCCGACGATCACGCCGACGAGCAACTCACCGCCCTCAGGGGAAAGCGCGCTGTCGGCACCCCCGTACTCGGAGCCGATGAACATCATGGCACCGAGCATCAGGAAGACGGAGGATACGGCCACGACGATTTCGATGATCCGCTCGCGCTCGAGCATTATATCGGAGATTTCGGCGGCCGGGGGAAAAGCGCTTCGAAGCGTCGCTCGAGTGAGCAGCGTCCACTCGAGCCGCAAGCGCGAGCCGTCGACAGTGCTCGTGAGACCGTCGAAACAGACGTTCTCATATAAGTCACGGGCAGGCACAGGCAAGCAGACTCGTTATTTCGCCCGATCGTCTAGAATCGTCGAACAGACAGTCAAGTACGGAGCCGGCCGTCAGCCGGCAATTCACCGTTCGACGCAACCCATGAAAACAACAGCGTCACCGAAGACACAGCTTCCCGTACCGTCCGACGACTCCCTGGCAGAGCGCTCGCGCCGGGCTCGCACCGAACCGATGTCGGTGCTGGCGCTTGGCAACGGGCTCTATGAGGTCGAGTCCGCCAGCGACCGCACCTACCTCGTCGACCTCGAGGGGGGACGCTGTACCTGCCCCGATCACGTCTTCCGCGGGGTCCGGTGCAAGCACGTCCGCCGCGTCGCCATCGAGATCAACGAGGGCCAGACGCCCCCGCCCGGAAAGCGGGCCGTCGAGTGTCACGACTGCGACGAGCGCGTGTTCGTCGACGAGGACGCGACCGGGCCGGTCTACTGTGACCGCCACATCCTCTTCCCGGGCGACGCCGCCGTCGACCGCGAGACCGGCGATCGGCTCACCGTCGTCGACGTCTCGGACCTGCGGGCCGACGCGGTCCGGATCGAGGCTACCGACGAGTCCGTCGCCGAGTACGCGACGAACGAGCGCTACGCACCCGACGTCCCGGTGGTCGGGGCCGTCTACCCGCACGCGACGGTCGCGCCCAACGGCGTCGTTCCCGACTCCCTTCGGGTCTACGTCTTCCCGCGGACCCGGCTCGAGAAGCGGGTTTCCGAGCGATGGGCCGCGACGGCGTAACAACGCTCGAGAACCGAAAACGAGTTGGATAGCTTTCGTTTTTGTCCCCTGCCACCGAGTGACAGGGTATGGACGACGGGATCGACTACGGGCGCTACGAAGCGGGACGACACTGCACTACTGGGAGCTGGATCCCGCCCTACAGCGCGAGGTACGCCGCTCTACGACGACGCCGAGTACGAGTGGGCCCGGCCACGCCTCGCCGCGTTCGGCGAGACCGTCGGACACGAAATCGCGGACAACGCCGACTACGTCAACGACCACGGCCCGAGCTCGAACCGTACGACAAGCGCGGGGAGATTCAGAACGCCGTTCGGTACCCGGCCGAACAGGACGAGGATCGGTTCACCCGTCTCGAATCGTTCACTCGAGATGTCTTCCGGCTATAATAATACAGCGTACAATAAATTCATGGACGCAAGTATATAATAGCAAACGATGGAACTCCGCCGCTCGGAGGTCGACGAGACTGACGTGTCGTCGACGGCTCACACCGTTCGCCCTCGGTTCCGACGGAGGCGTCCGTAACGATGCTCGGTGTCACCAGCTGGAATCTCGTTCTGGCGAGCCACCTCGCTACCGCCCTGCTGATGGTCGGGCTCGGTGGCTACGTCGCCCGCGATCATTCCGGAAAACCACTCGGGCAGCTGTTCGTCCTCATGGTCGGCGCTCTCGCCGTCTGGGTCGTCGGCTCGCTGGCTCGGCTGTTTACCCTCGATCCGACGGCGTATGTCGTGCTCACCGCGGTCAAGTATTTCGGCGTGACGACGGCGCCGATCTGGTTCGTCCTGTTTGCGCTGCGATACGCCGGACACGACCGCTTCGTGAGCCGTCGGTTCGCCGCAGCGTTGCTCGTCGGTCCCGTCGCGACGGTGCTGGTCGTCCTTACGACGGAGTTCCACGGCCTCTTTTACGCCGAGTTCGCCGTCACCAGCGTCGGAGAGCACCAGGTCTTGACGCGGGATCGAGGGGCGTGGTTCTGGCTGTTCGCCGCGTTCGGCTGGGGACTGCTCGCCGCCGGAACGGTGTTGCTCCTGCTGGCAACGATCGGCCAACCGGCGCTCTACCAGAAGCAGTCTGTCGTCATCGTCCTCGGCGTGCTCGTCCCCTGGATCGTCGGCCTCGCGTACGTCTTCGGCGACTGGCCCCACCCGGCGATCGATCCGACGCCGCTGGGGTTCGCGGTTACGGCCGTCCTCTTCGTTATCGGCGTCTTCACGACCCGGCTTATCGACGTCGTCCCCGTCGCTCGCTCGCGGCTGCTCGACGCGCTCGACGACGGCATGATCGTCGTCGACGCCGACGATCGACTCCTCGACGCCAACGCCACCGCACAGCGGCTGTTCGTGGACGACGCGGTCGGTACCGACGTCACCGCGGCGCTTCCGGACGGGTTCGCCGTCGACGGCGGCGAACACGTCGTCGAGACCGAGACGGGTCGGCGGGTGTTTCGTCCCCGGTCGATCGAACTGACCGACGACCTCGGGCGAAACACCGGCCGCGTCATCTACCTCGACGACGTGACCGACGTCGTCGAACGCGAGCGCCGCAGCGTCCTCCAGCGGGTGCTCCGGCACAACATCCGCAACGATCTGAACGTCACTGTCGGCTCCCTCGACGTCCTCGAAGAGCGGGTCGATCCCGCCGAGCGGGAGTACGTCGAGCGGGCCCGGGAGAGCGCGAACCGGGTGATCGAACTGAGCGAGAAGGCCCGTCGGTTCGAGCGCGCGCTCGACGCACGGGACGGGCTGACGACCGTCCCCGCCGCGACCGTCGTCGATCGGGTTCTGGAGGAGCTCCGGGCGGAGTACCCCCGAGCAGAGATCACTTTCGAGCGGAGCTACGACTCGACCGCCGACACCGCGGCCACCGTCGTCGCCGAGGACGTCCTTGGCGCCGCGGTCGCGAACCTCGTCGAGAACGCGATCGTCCACGCGGAGGTCGAACGGCCGTCGGTCACCGTCCGGGTGGTCGCCGACGAGGACGCCGTTCGGATCCAGGTCGCCGACGAGGGGCCCGGGATCCCCGACACGGAGCTCGACGCGCTCTCGGCTACCGACGAGGACCCGCTCGAGCACGGCAGTGGGTTCGGGCTCTGGCTGGTGAAGTGGACGGTCTCGCTGTCGGGCGGCGAGCTCGCCTTCGAGTCGAACGAGCCCCGGGGTAGCGTGGTCACCGTGACGCTTTCGGCCACCGAGACCGACGACTGACCTACTCGAGCAGCTCCGCCGCCTCCTCGACGTCCATCACACCCTGTTTGACCGCGTTCAGCACGCGGACGACGTCCTCGTCGGGACCCTCGTCGCCGACCTCCGCGAGGGTGACCTTTTCCGAGTCGCCGACGAACTCGGGGAAGTCGGTGCCGTCGGCGAGCGCGGTCTCTTTCTTGACGCGGTAGTTCCCACCGTCGGTGACGTGGAGATCCGCGGGGTGGAAGAAGTACCAGTCCTCGCGGTCGAAGCGGACACCGATCCGTGGTTTGGCGCCGAAGTTCCGGGCGAAGTAGGTCAGCGCTTCGACCTCCTCGCCGGTGAGGTAGATCGGGTCGCCGGCGCTGGATTTGGCCTCGATCGCGTAGAAGGTGTCGCCGTCGCCGGCGAGGACGTCGGGGAGTTCGCGGTCGGTCGCTGCACCGCTTGCGGGCGCGCGCATGACCGCGAACCCGGCCTCGTCGAGCGCGTTGACGAGCTCTCGTTCACGGCGGCCGCCCTTCGCGTGGGACATACCGATGCGTCACCGACGAACGATAATAAACGAGGCGAACCGATCACCTCAGGCGAGCGTCGTCAGGAACTCGACGCTGACGGCCATCATGTTCTCGAGCTCCTCGGGTGCAAACTGGAGCACGAGATAGAGGATGGCGAACTGGAAGGCGTTGAACGCGGCGTGGGCCGCCGTCGGCACGATGAGGTTGTCCGTTCTCGCATAGAGGTAGCCGAAGATCACCGAGCCACCGAAGACGACCGCCAGCGAGACGCCGATCGCACCGAGCGGGGCGAGCGACCCGTCAGTCGCCAGCGCGTAGGCGGGGATGTGAACCAGCGCGAAGATAACGCTGGTGACGATGACCGCACCCATCCGGGAGAAGGCGGCGTACAGCCGCTTCTGGATCACGTTCCGGAAGAGGAACTCCTCGGCCGGCGCGTTAAACAGGAAGACGATAACGATCATGAGCAACACCATGTTCGGGTCGTCTCCGATCAGCTGCATGACCTGGTTCTCCGAGGACGGCAGTTCGAACAGCGTCGCGACGACGTTGACGGCCATCACGAACGCGATGCTCCCGACGACCCCCGCCAGGACGTACTTCCAGCCCCGTCGGGACGGCATCCGCAGGTCGAGCCACTCCCAGCCGCGTTCGGTCCACCACAGATAGAGTCCGCCGACGAGGAAGAAGCCAAGGAAGTTCAGCGTCATCAGGAGGAAGATAGACGCGTTCGAGGCCTCGCCCGGCGATTCGAGCAGCGTCGGATCCAGCAGGAACGCCGGAATCGTGACGAACTCCGCCGCCAGGAGGCCGGCGATCGAAAGCGAGACGGCGACGAGCACCGAGCGTGCGTACCCGTCGGCCTGGTCTACGGTCGACATACGCCGAGCTACGAACAGCAGCTCCTTGGGCGTTCCTCTTTCAGAATCCGGGGAACGCAGCCGTGCAGGTGTCGGAGTTCAGGTAGCGATCGACGATCGGGACGTCCTCGAGTCGGCGCCGAGGACCGACCCGCGGCGGGGACGTGATACGAGCGGTCAACCGTACGGATGGGGAAACGAGCGGAACCCTACGTCCCGTGGTCCCAGCTATCCATGTACTCGCGCTGGGTGTCGGTCAGCGCGTCGAACTCGACGCCCTCTGCCTCGAGTTTGATCTCGGCGATCTCCTGATCGAGCTCGTCGGGCACCTCGTGGACGCCCGCGTCGTAGGCGTCGCTGTTCTCGAGCAGTTCGCGCACACAGACCGCCTGCACGCCGAAGGACTGGTCCATGACCTCGACGGGGTGGCCCAGCGAGACGGGCGCGGCGAGGTTGACGAGCCGTCCCTCCGCGACGACGTTCAGCCGGCGGCCGTCCTCGAGCTCGTACGCCTCGACGCCGTCTCGAGCCTCGTAGCGGTCGACCGCGAGCTCGTCGAGCGCCTCGAGGTCGATCTCGATGTCGAAGTGGCCGGCGTTGGCCAGCAGGACGCCGTCGTCCATCTTCTCGAAGTGCTCCTCGACGATGACGTCCCGGTTGCCCGTCGTCGTCAGGAAGACGTCGCCCTTCTCGGCCGCGTCGGCCATCGGCATGACCTCGTAGCCTTCCATGTGGGCCTCCAGTGCCCGACGGGGTTCGACCTCGGTGACGATGACGTTCGCGTTCTGGCCCGACGCCTTCCGGGCGACGCCCTTCCCGCAGTAGCCGAAGCCGGCGACGACGACGTCCTTGCCGGCCCACGAGAGGTTCGTGGTCATCGCGATCGAGGCCAGCGAGGACTCGCCGGTGCCGTGGACGTTGTCGAACAGGCGCTTCATGGGCGTGTCGTTGACCGCGAAGACGGGGTAGTCGAGCGCGCCGTCCTCGTCCATCGCGCGCAGCCGGTGAACGCCCGTGGTGGTCTCCTCCGCACCGCCGACGATGCCGTCGATCAGCTCGGGGTAGTCCTCGTGGATCGCGGCGACGAGGTCCATCCCGTCGTCGACGGTGACGGTGGGTTCGTGGGCGATGACGGCCTCGATGGCGTCGTAGTACTCCTCGTCGTCGACGCCGCGTTTCGCGTAGCTGGTGATCGACTCGTGGGCGTCCAGCGCCGCAGAAACGTCGTCGTGGGTCGAGAGCGGATTACAGCCCGTCACCGCAACGTCGGCGCCGCCCTCCGCGAGGGTCTCGACGAGCATCGCCGTCTTCGCCTCGACGTGCATCGCCATCGCGATGCGCTCGCCCTCGAAGGGCTGGTCGTCGACGAACTCCTCGCGGACGTGCTCGAGGATGGGCATGTGCTGGGCGGCCCAGTCCATCTTGCGACGACCCTCCTCCCGTGCGGACTCGAGGTCGTCCAGCTGATCGCTGATCGGCGGATAGTCGGTCATGTGTCGGTGGAGGGACAGGGCGGGGAAAACGCTACCGAAGTGCCGGGGAAGCGACCGCTCCTGCTACCGAGACCGCTCGTCGGCGAGCCGAAGCGCGATACTGCCTACCAGAAGGCCGATGCCGAACGCGGGGAGTCGTGCGGCCTCCGTCTCAGTGCCGGCGACGGCAGCCGCAAGGGTCCAACTCGCGGCCGCAACGACCGCCGCCAACGCGACGATTCCTGCGAAGCCGACGGTCGTGCGGTCCGTTCGGCGCAGGATCACCAGCAGCAGCGGGCCGGTCGCGACCCCGGCGACGAGTGGGATCGCCGCACCGACCGACGCAAACGCCCGCACGTTTACGACCAAGAGATGGGTGCCAGTCAGCAGAAACAGTCCGAGAGCCAGTTGTCGGAGTAGCAGACTCGAGGGCGCGTACGCGGCGTCGGTCGGGCGCGCGCCCGACATCTGTCAATATACCATTATTGTGTACCAATATAACTGTTTGGTCGCGTCTAGGTGAGCCGTCGGCCGCCAAACCGAACGACGGTCACAGAACCGGTCGAGCCAACCCGTCGCACTACTCCTCGGCGCGGGCGACCAGCGACTCGGCAGCCTCGCTCGCCCGCTCGAGCACCGCGTCCTCCTCGAGGGTCAGTACCTCCCGATCCCGCATGAGAACCTGCCCGTCACAGATCGTGTGGCGGACGTCGGACGCGGCCGCGGCGTAGGCGAGGTGGCTCACCAGGTCGTGGACCGGCGTCAGGTGGGGTTCCTCGAGGTCGATCACCGCCAGATCGGCGGGCGCGCCTTCCTCGAGGCGACCCGACTCGAGCCCGATCGCGTCGGCCGTGCGGTGAGTCAGCATCTCGGCGATCCGCTCGGCGGGTATCGCGCTGGCGTCCTCGGCGGCGAGCTTGCCGATCATCGCGGCGTCGCGGGCCTCGTCTAACATCGAGAGGTCGTTGTTCGACGCCGCGCCGTCGGTCCCGAGCCCGACCGTCACGCCCGCATCGAGCATGCGCTGGACCGGCGCCATCCCGCTTGCCAGTTTCATGTTCGAGGCCGGACAGTGGATCACGCCCGTCCCCGCCTCCGCGAGCAGCCCGATCTCGCTCTCGTCGACGTGGACGCCGTGGGCGACGAAGTCCTGGGACTCGAGCATCCCCAGCTCGGCGGCGTACGCGAGAGGGCGAACGCCCTCTGACTCGACGATCGGAGTCACCTCGTCCGCCGTCTCGTTGGCGTGGTAGTGAAGCGGAACGCCGGCTTCGCGGGCTTTCGGCACATACTCGGCGAGGTACTCCCGATCGACGGTCGTCAGCGAGTGGGGCATAAACGCCGTCGAGATCCGCCCGTTCGCGGCACCGTCGTACTCGCGGGCGAACGCGAGGCTCGTCTCCAGATCCTCGTGGGCCCCCGCGTCGTCCTTGGCGACGGTGACGACGCCGTGGCCGAGCCGCCCGCGCAACCCAGCCCGATCGACGGCGTCGACGATCTCGGGCATCTCGAAGTACATGTCCGCGAAGCCGGTCGTCCCACTTTTTATCATCTCGACTAAGCCCAGCTCCGCGCCGACCCGGACGTCCTCGGCCGTAAGTTCGCCCTCGGCCGGCCAGATGTCCTCGCGGAGCCAGCTCTCGAGGGGTTTGTCGTCGGCGTACCCCCGCAGCAGCGTCATCGCGACGTGGCTGTGGCCGTTGACGAACCCGGGCGTCACCAGCGAGCCCGAGGCGTCGAGGACGTCCTCGCCCGCGAGATCGTCGCCGATCTCGAGGATCTCGCCGTCGTCCCGATCGATCAGTACGTCCGCACGCGGTATCGTCCCGTCGGGCAACAGCACCCGTCCGCCGGTGATCGAAAGCGTCGCCATCGGTTCGAGTTTCTCGTCGGCCCGCCTTAGGGTGTCGATTCGGCGATCGGAAACCGCGGCCGCGACCGTTCGGACACGTGAACTGTCGACCGTTTCGGAGCGACAACGCCGACACCGACCGGTTATCGCGTCGATAGCAGCGATCCGCGTCACACCAAACTGGTCGCGTAGACTGCCGAACCCGGATGAGGGAAGCAACGTCGATCGTTCGTGAATCGAAATCGAGGACGCCGACGAGAACGAGCGACGGAGCACCCGGCAGCTGCCGGCCGCGGGCCCGGTTCTCAAATACGTAAACTTCCCGAACAGTTTATCCGCCTTTCAGCGGCTATAGCGGGCTTTGGAGGGCGAGAAACTGTAGTAGTATTCGTACGGTTCCTTAAGAGATTAAACACTATACTCGGTAAAACCCACCCATTATGTGAGATGAATCGTCAACAGTACGCGGCGAAGAGACCTCGAAGCGGGCGTTTCTCGCCGGTTCACCGAGCAAGGGGGGACCGCTCTCGAGTAGCCGCCATCGCCGACGGAGCACGGTGGTAGCATGGGATCGGTCGTTATCTCACTCGACGCCGAGCTCGGCTGGGGGTTTCACGACAGGGAGGTCCCGGCGTCGCTACTCCGGGATAGCCGCGACAACTGGCTGCATCTTCGAGATCTGTTTGACGCCTACGAGATTTCGGCGACGTGGGCGGTTACCGGTCACCTGTTTCTGGACGCCTGTCACCACAGTCACCGGAACCACCCCGCAGGCGAGCGGTGCTGTCAGCACGGCGTCGGTGATCTCGCGGCGAACGATGTCTGGTGTGGCACGGAGCTCGTCGAGGAGATCGCGACCGCAGACGTCGACCACGAGATCGCCGGCCACGGATTCACGCACGTCCACCTCGAGCACGAACGAATGAGCGAGGAGTTCGCGACCCGGGAGATCGAGAACTGCGCTCGAGCCGCGGCTCGGCAGGGGTACGACCTGTCGTCGTTCGTCTTCCCCGTCAACAGGGTCCGTCACCGCGATGTCCTTGCGGAGCACGGGTTCGAGTGTTACCGTGGCGTCAACCGCCTTCACGAGGACTGCGGAACCGTAGAGCGACAGCTCACGAAGGTCTCGAGCGCCGTCGTCGGGAAACCGACACCGCCGATCGTCGAGCCCGAGATCGACGAACACGGGCTGGTCAACGTGCCGGCGTCGGTCTTCCTGTTCAACTTCGGCAGCGAGTACGAGAAGCCGTTCTCCGCGCTCGGCGAGGACCCGGTCGTCAGGCAGGTCGAAGCTGGGATCGACGAGGTCGCGGACGCAGACGATGGCGTGTTACACCTCTGGTTGCACCCTCATAACCTCCGGACGTCGTCCCACCACCGACGGCTTCGGTCGATCGTCCGGTACATCGACCGTCGGCGTCAAACCGACGGTCTGCAGGTCGAGACGATGGCCGACGTGGCCAACCGCGTGCGCCGGACCGAGCGGTCCCGAACCGAGCCCGCGAGGGTGGTGTAACGCCGGCCGATGTCGGACGCCTACGAAATTCGTCCGTACGAACCGGCCGACAGGGACGCGTTTCTCGGACTGTTCGAGGACGTCCTGGGCGGACGGATGGGCGCCGATTGGTTCGCCTGGAAGTACGAGGCGAACCCGTACGCCGATGGCGTCCCGATCGTCCTCGCCGAACAGGGTGACGAGCTCGTGGGCGCGCGGGCGTTCTTCCCGCTTCGGCTCGCTGCGGGCGAGGACGGCTACGACGCGTTCCAGCCCTGCGACACGATGGTCCACCCCGACCACCAGCGAAAGGGGCTGTTCACCCGGATGACCGAGCGGGCGATCGAACGCTACGCCGACGACGTCGACCTCTACTTCAACTTCCCGAACCACCAGTCGCTGCCGGGCAACCGCAAGCTCGGCTGGCGGATCGTCGGCGAGCGGGAGAGCTACTACCGGATCCAGAACCCGACCGCGTGGATCCCGCAGCTCGACCCCGTCGAGCCGATCGCCCGCGCGGTCGCGAGCGGGTACGGTTCGATCAGGGACCGACTCGCCGATACGGGAGCCGGTCTGAAGCGAACGCACTACGACGGGATTCCGACCGCGACGCTCGCGGCGCTCGCCGGCGTCGAGACGATCCCGGCGTTTCACGTCGTCCGCGACGAGCAGTTCTACGAGTGGCGCTTCGAGAACCCGCTGTGGACCTACCGCAGCGTCGTCGCGCGTCGCGACGGCGAACCGGTCGCCGCGCTCGTCTACGCCCGACGGGAGCGGACCGACGGCCCGACGACCGTCCGTCTCGTCGACGCGCTGCCGCTCGCGGACGGCACAGAGGCCTATCGGACGGTCCTCTTCTCCGGGCTCCTCGCGGACGTCGTTCGAGCGAACCGGGACGCCGACATCCTCGTCGCTCCCGGGTCGGCGCTCCCGCGGGAGCTGCTCCGAGCGAGAGGGTTCCACAGCGATCAGCGGGCGCCACTGACGTGGGCGACGTCGTCCTCGACCCACGTCGTCCGTCCGTCCGGAGTCGATCCGGAGCCGACCGACTGGCGCCGCTCCGGGCGCCGACTGACGGAGCCGGACAACTGGCGGCTCGCGCTGTGTGAGCTCGACAGCGGGTGAGTGGAGGCGGCGCTACCGGAGACTCGAACCGAACTTCCCGATCGGATCGGGTGCCGACTCGAGGAAGTCGATGATCTCGTCGACGTCGACCGCCCCGAACAGGAGCGACAGCGCCAGAAAGACCACGGCGCCGACCGGCGGAACGACGATCAGCGAGACCGGGAGTTCGACGAGAACCAGCGGGATGGCCGAGCCACGAAGGAACTCCGTGAGGAGAAAGATCGGTATCGCGGCGGCGACACCGACGACGAGAGCCCGCGGGATGCGCGCGTCGGCAGCCGGGTAGAACCCGATCTGTCTGGCGCTCCAGAGGTGGAAGACGAACATCAGCCCGTAGCTGACACTGGTCGCGACGGCGGCACCGTACATTCCGTACTGGGGGATCAACAGACCGTTGAGGGTGACGTTGACGACCGCCGCCGCACCGGTCGCGATGATCAGCGTTCGGAGGTCGCCTTTCCCCTGTCCGATCGCGAGTACCGGACGGGCCAGTGCGAACCCGACGCAGCCGGGTAGCAACAGGAGGATCGGTACGTAGCTGGCGATGTAGTCGTCGGGGTAGATGATCGGCAGCGCGATCGGGGCAAGCGCCGCGAGCCCGATCGCAAGCAGCAGGGTGAACAACAGCGTATACCGGGTGATGCGTGCTGCAAGCGAGTTGATCCGCTCGCGGTCGTTGTTCGCCCAGATGTTCGACGTCGAGTGCAGGAGGACGTTCTGCAGTGCCAGCGGGACGATCCAGAGGAACTCCGCGAGAGTCAGTGCGATCCGGTAGTAGGCGGTCTCCTGTGACGTGCTCAGGAACCCGAGCATCATGACGTCGATCTCGTACAGCGACGTCAGACAGAGAATCAACACGATGCTGAGCCCGTTGTACATGAAGAGCTCGCGCCGCGGAAACTCCCGCGAGGGGATCTTGAACAGCGCCGTCGTCAACGACACCCGGTAGTGAATTACCGCCAGCCCGATCAGCGACGTCACCACCGCACCGGCCATGTGGCCGATCAGCACGCCGGGGACGCCGTAGCCGAGGTACGCGAGGCCGACGCCGACGGTGATAAACAGGACCTTGTCGAGGAAGAGCAGCGGCTCGGAGTAGCGCTCGAGGCCAAAACCCATGAGCGTCCGGCGGGTGTACTCCCGAAACTGGGAGGTAAACACGAGCAGCGAGAGCAGGTAGAAGTACGTCTGGTAGGAGGTGCCAAGATGGTTCTGGATGAAGCCGGACTGGGCAGCCAGCGCGAGGAGGAAACAGCCGACCGCCGCGAGCAACAGCGCCAGCCGAAGGTAGAATCCGACGACGTGTTCGTCCCAGTAGGGACGATCGCGGTCCTCAGCCACGTACTTTCGGACGCCGTCGCCGACACCCGTACTGACGAAGATCATATAGATGGCAAACACCGACATCAGGAACGCGTAGTCACCGTACCCTTCCCCGAGAAACCGGGTCAAAAGCGGCGAGGAGAGAAAGTCGAGGCTGATGAGGAGAAACTTCACGCCGACGATCGAGAGAAAGGCGCTGGTGATGCTCCGCTTCATTCGTTAGAGGGGATTTCGAACGGCGCCCGAAGAGTGCATCGAGTTCCGGTGCCGGCCGAGTGCGAGCGGACTGGATCCGTCCCCGCCGAATAGCGCACTCCGACCAGGGACGACGGTCGCGGTTCGAAACCGTCCCACCGATCCCGGAACAGGAGCCGGCAGAGCGGAGAGAGGAGCGAGCGACAGCGTAGAATCATATTCGACCGTACCGATCCACCGGGGATTATTATACAGGGGCTAAGGGCGGCGAGAGTCGCGCATTCCGGCCGAGACGGTTCGAGAGACGCTCCCGTGCCCGTAGCTGCCGTGCGATCAGTCCGCACCCGGCTCGCAACGCCAGTACCCCTCCCGCTCGTCGATCCGGTAGCCAACGTCTCGGAGGGCCGTCCTCGTCTCGGCCGGCACGTCGTCCCCGAGACCGTCGGCGTGGATCTCGACGAGGACGGTCGGCTCCTCGCGCTCGAGGACGTCCGCGGCGCCGCTGATCACAGCGGGTGCGGCCCCCTCGGCGTCGATCTTGATCGCGTCGGGTGCCGGCAGGGCTGCAGCGAGCTCGTCCAGCCGACGGACCGGAACCGATCGGACGTCGGCGACCGACGCCTCCCAGCGAGTGGCACCGTCCCGGTCGAACGCCGAGAGCTCGGGGTACGTCGAGACGTAGAACGGCCGCTCGCCGGAGCCGTCGCCGACCCCACACCGTCGGAGCTCGATCCGGTCCCCGAGCCCGTTCAGCCGGACGTTCGCGCCAAACCGGGCGGCGGTTCGGGGCGCTGGTTCGAAGGCGACGATCCGGCGGTCCGGCGCCCCGGTTGCCAGTGCGAGCGCGTAGATCCCGACGTTCGCGCCGACGTCGTAGACGACGGCCGAGGGGCCACAACAGGCCTCGAGCTCCGCGAGCATTCGGTCGTCGCCGTGGCGGTTGAGCGGTTCGTAACACCGGAACGTTCCGGCGGGTGTCCGGTTGGGACGAACGACCAGCTCCCGGTCGTAGTTGAGCGCCGCCAACCGGTAGTAGGCGCCGTACCCGACCCCGCGAAGGGCCCGGAACGCGCGACTCTCGAGCACCGATCCCTCGAGTCGTTCGCGGACGTCGGTCACGCGGTGTGGACGGCCAGAGCCGCGACGCCGTCGACGCCAAGGGGCTGGGAGCGCCACTCGCCGTCGGTCGCCGCGAGAAACGTCCCGTCGCGGGTGACGGCGTAGGGCGTGTCGCCATAGCCGACGTCGACGATCGGCCCCGGTGCGTCGAGCTGGCGCCACTCGCCGACGTCCTCGTGGTAGTCGAAGACCCCCGTCTCCGAGATCGCGTGTGCGCGACGGAGGCTCCCCGGCTCGGAGCGGGGATCCACGGCGACGACGTCGAACGGTTCCTCGCGGACGCCCATCCAGCCGTTGCCGAGCTTGTAGAGCCCGTCGGCGGTCGCGGCGAGGGGGACCCCCGGGGCCGAGACGTCGGCGACGTCGGTAAGCCCGGCGTGATCGAGCCCGCCGTCGTGAACCCGGTAGACGCCCCGGTCGGTCGCCAGGAGGTCCCCGTCGATCGCCCGGACCGTCGGCTCGAACGACTCGGCGAGCGTCGTCCAGGCGCCGTCCTCGTGACGGCCGACCCGTCCGTCCGGGCTCGCGGCGAGCAGTTCCGATCCGTCGGCGCCGACCGCCCTCGCGGGGCCGAACCCGGTATCCGTAAGGACGGCGTCGCCCGTCCCGTCGGTCGGGTCGAGCAGCCGGACGTCCTCGTCGGTCGCGACGGCGACGTGCTCGTCGGTCGCAGCGGCGTCGACGGCGTCACAGCGGGCCTGGAGGCCGAACTCGCCGACGGTTTCGCCGGAGACGCGAACGCGAACGACGCCGAGCGAGCTCGCGACGTAGGCGCGCGTGGCTCCTTCCCGGTCGCCGTAGACGCGTTTCTCCTCGATCGAATCCATACCCGAACGGTCGGGGCGCCACCCCGAAAGCGTTCCGTCTGTCTCCCGGCTTCGGAACCCATTTGGGGGGGCCAGCCCGACTACCACGTGATGCAAGTATTCGGATCTAGCGGGACGCGGGGCGTCGCCAACGAGGAGCTGACGCCCGCGTTCGTTCTGCGCGTCGCGAAGGCAGCGGGGACGGCCTGGGGGGTCGGCCGTATCGCGATCGCACGCGACACCCGCCACACCGGACAGATGCTCGCCGACGCCGCCGCCAGCGGCCTGGCGAGTACGGGGACCGACGTCGACCGGCTCGGAATCACGCCCACGCCCGGTGCCCAGGCCTACGCCGAGCGCGAGGACGTTCCGGTCATGGTCATCACGGCCTCGCACAACCCGCCCCAGTACAACGGCGTCAAGCTCGTCGATAGCGACGGGGTCGAGCTCGCCGTCGCCGACCTCGAGAAGATCGAGGAGACGCTGCTTGCGGAGGCCTTCACAGTCGCCCCCTGGGACGAGACCGGGCGCGTTCGGGACGTCGAGGGAGCCAGACGAGAGTACATCGAGGAGCTGCTCGAGGCCGTCAATCGCGAGCGGATCGCAGACGCCGACCTGACGATCGCGCTCGACCCGGGTCACGGCGCGGGCTCGTTGACCAGTCCGGAGCTCTTCCGCCGGCTGGGCTGTCGGGTCGTCACCGTCAACGGGCAGCCCGACGGCCACTTCCCTGGTCGCGACCCCGAGCCGGTGCGCTCGAACCTGGGCGATCTGGGCCGACTCGTCCGTTCGACCGACGCCGACATCGGGATCGCCCACGACGGCGACGCCGACCGCGCGATCTTCTTCGACGAGGACGGCGAGTACGTCGAGGGCGACGCGACGCTGGCGGCGCTCGCGGCGGCCGAGCTCGAGCCCGACGACACCACCGTCTCGGCGGTCAACGTCTCCCAGCGGCTGGTCGACGTCGTCAACGAGATCGGCGCCGAGCTCGAGCTGACGCCGATCGGCTCGACGAACATCATCACCCGGATCCGGGAGCTCGAGGCCAAGAACAAACACGTCCCCGTCGCGGGCGAGGGCAACGGCGGGATCTTCTTCCCGAACTACCGGCTCACCCGCGACGGCGCCTACACGGCCGCGCGGTTCCTCGAGCTCGTCGCCGACGACCCAGTCAGCGAGATTGTCGCCCCCTACAGCGGCTACGCGAACGTTCGGCGCAACATCGAGTACGAGTCGACGGCCGAGCGCGACGCGATGCTCGACGCCGCGGCCAACCACGCCCAGGAGGCCGACGCCGAGCTCAACACCCGCGACGGCTACCGGCTCGATCACGGGGACGCGTGGGTGCTGGCCCGGCCGTCCGGCACCGAGCCGCTCGTCCGGATCTACGCCGAGGCCCGCGACGGCGACCGGGCGAACGGGCTCGCCGACGAGATGTACGAGACCCTGGCCGAAGCGAAGACCGACGCCTGAGGCGACGCTGCTGCCGGCAGCAGTCCTTTCCGTCGGCTCCATCTCGATGGCACACGAAGCTACAGATGGGAGAGTCGACGCGGCGCCACGACGTAGCCGGCGAGGACGACGCCCCACAGTCCCAGCCGGATCCGCTGGTCGGCTCGGGATCGCGGACCGACGCCGCGCTCCACTGGTGTTACCTCCACGGCGACCGACGGATCGTCTCCGGACTGCTACTCGTCGCCACGTTCGTCGCCGCCCTGCTGTTGATCCGGAGCTCGCTGATCACGCCGACCGAGGCCGACGACGTCGTCGCGATCTCCTCGACGCTGATCGGCGGAATGCTCCCCTTCATTACCGTCGTGCTGGCGATCAACCAGCTGATCCTCTCCGAGGAGTTCGGGACCACCGGCGCCTTCTTCGAGCGGATCGAGGAGACCGCCGACTTCCGGGCGGCGATCGAGGACCACACCGGGATCCGACCCAGTCCCGCGGAGCCGTCCGCGCTGCTTCGAACGCTGATCGAGGCCAAGCGCCGAACCGCGCTGGGGTTGCAGAACGTCTGTCTGGACGCCGACCCCGAACTCCGCGAGGACGTCGAGGCGTTCGTCTCGACGACGGTACCGCGGGACGACGACACGATCGACGCCCTCGAGGGTGTGACGTTCGGCACCTTCGAACTGATCGCGGTCATCCTCCACTACAACGACCCCTGGCAGCTCCAGGAGGTCCGGAAGATCCACGAATCCCACCGATACCAGCTCTCGGAGGCCGCGGACAACCAGCTCGAACGCCTCGAGGACCTCCTGAGCGACATCCACGTCGCGCGCCAGTACTTCAAGACCGTCTACATGCAACAGGAGCTGGCTGACCTCTCGAAGATCCTGCTGTACGTCGGCTTCCCGACGCTGCTGGCCGGCGCCTTCGTCGTCCTCTCGTACGGAAATCTGCTGGCGCTCGAGTTACATCCATACGTCTACGTCCTGGTCGTCGCCGCGACGATCACGGCGCTGTTTAGCCCCTTCGCCGTCCTGTTGGCGTACGTCCTCCGGATCGCGACGATCGCGCGCCGGACGGCCGCCGACTTCGGCCCGTTCGTCCTCCAGCAACAGCTCCCTGGCGAGGACCTCGAGACCAGCGACGCCGGCGACTGAGCTTGGACGGGCTACTGGCCGTCAGTGCCGGAGTTCCTCGCCGTACCGGGCACCAGCCCGCTCGGTCGCCAGCAGGATTCGGTGGGCGGCGACGAGCAAGACGACCGCGAGCACCATCAGCGTCCCCTCCCACAGCGTCGAGAGCAACCCCAGCGAGACGATCAGCGTCGTCGCGCAGGCGGGCGGGTGGCGAGTGTCGGTCGCGAGCATCCCGCCGACGGTCAACAGCGTCGCGACGACGGCGCTGGCCGCGAGCTGGAGCCCCGCGAACGAGCCCGGCGCCGTCGCCGAGGTCATGCTGACCCCGCCGGCGAAGGTGTGGTAGGCGACCAAACCGGCGACGACGCCAATCGCGTGGCCCCCGATCACCCGCCGGGGCGCGGTCGCGTCGCCGTCCTGGAACAGCGCCAGCACGAACGCGGACGGACCGAGGCTCGGGAACACCATCGGCAGCCCGGACAGCCAGGCGACCCCGGCCGTCGTCAGGATGAGAAGGCCCGTGTGCAGCGTCGTCCCCGTCCGGTCGTCCATACCGCTCCCTCGACGGCTGGGAAGGAAAACGTCGGTGATCCCGGAGCGCTCACGAGCCGTTCGGGACGATCGTCACCGGAACCGGCGACTGGCGGGCGACCTGCTCGGCGACGCTGCCAAGCAGCATCCGCGAGACGCCCGATCGCCCCTCGCTGCCCATCACGATCGCGTCGGCGTCGGTCTCCACGACACACTCGAGGATCGCGTCGGCGGCCTGTCCCTCGAGGACGCGGGTCTCGATTCGGGTGTCGCGCTCGTCGGCGAGCGCCCTGGCGTCCTCGAAGACGTCGGGCTGGCGCTCCTCGGTGGCCGCGGCCGACGGCTCGCCTGCGTACCCCGCCTCGAGGTCGTCGATCGCGTGAACGACGGTTATCTCGTCGTCGGGGAACCGTTCGAGGGCGTACTCGAGGGCTGCGCGTGCGGGCTCGGAGTCGTCCACCGGGACGAGCAGCTGGGTGGTCATACCATCACTACGGTCGGCGTGTCCTTCAGTCGTCGGCACGCGAACCGAGCTCAGACCGGATCGTCGTCCTCGAGGGCGTCCTCGAGTCGCTCCCGCTCGGCCCGCAGCGCCTCGAGCTCCGCGGCGACCTGCCCGTCCCGCAGTCGCTCCCGTTCCTCGGCCGTCAGCTGCTCGACGGCCTGGGCGGCCGTCTGGAGGCGGTCGTACGCCTCGTCGCGAGCGAGCAGCCGAACCTCACGGAGCGCGGCCACGGTCTCCTCGTCGGCGACCCGGTCGACGAACGGACGGAGCTCCCGGCTCCGGCGCTCGAGGACGCCCGCGGGACCGGGGGGCCAGCCGATCGTCAGCGGCTCGGCGTCGATCCCCTCGAGGGAGGTCTGCTGGGTCGCCACCGTTCGCTTGAGCTCGTCGGCGTCCTCGACGTAGTGGGCGAGCTTCGACCGGGAGTAGTCGGCGTACTCGAGCAGCTCCGGGATCGTGTACTCGCCGGCGGGTCGCTCGCGGACGAACCGCTTCAGGTCCTCGGGGGGCCGCTCGAACGGGACGAACGGGTACCAGCGGCTGCGATCGAGCAGCGCGAACACCTCCCGCGCCGAGGCCTCGTCGCGGTACTCCCGGAACGCCGTTCGGACCAGCTCGTCGTAGCGTGCGATCGGCTCCCGGAGCCGTTCGACCGGGGCGTCCAGATCGGCCTCGGCCAGTTCGAGCAGCCGCTTGCGCTCGTCGAGCTCGTCGTCGATCGCCCGGAGCCGTCTGCTCGCGGCTTTGCGCGCCTCGGCGACCGCCTCGCGGGCCGCCTCGCGCTCCTCGAGCAGGTCGGCGTACTCCCTGGCGGGAGCGAGACGCTCGCGGGCCCGCTCGAAGTCAGACTCGCTCAGTCGGCGCTTGTCGAGGGCCTCGAGGGCCCCCTCGAACGCCTCGCGGGCCTCCAGGCCGTCGGACAGCCCGTCGACAAGCGAGTCGAACTTCCCCTCGAGTTCGACGTAGGCCTTGAAGTTCTCCCTGCCGGTCCCCGTCGCCCGGTCGACGTAGCGATCGAGGAGATCCGTCGCCTCGTGGTAGGCTGTGGTAGTCTCCTCGACGGTCTCGGGACCGCGCTCCTCGATCTCGCTGATTGCCCGTGCGTACCGGTCGCGGGCGTCCTCGAGCCCCTCGAGGGGCGTGCGCTCGGTCTCGGGATCGTCCGAGCGAGAGACGGATTCGCTCATCTTACTCGTAGACCGCGTCGGGATCGAACACCTGTTCGCCGACGCGTTCCCCCTCGACGGTCCGGTAGAAACAGGAGCGATGCCCCGTGTGGCAGGCCCCGCCCTCCTGGTCGACCAGGTACAGCAGCGTGTCGGCGTCACAGTCGACCCGGATTTCCGCGACCGCCTGCGTGTGGCCGCTCGTGGCGCCTTTCTCCCAGAGCTCCTCCCGGCTCCGGGAGTAGTAGTGAGCCCGTCCCGTCTCACGGGTGCGTTCGAGCGCCTCCGAGGAGACGTACGCGAGCATCAACACCTCGCCGGTGTCGGCGTCCTGTGCGACCGCGGGAACGAGCCCGTCCTCGCCGAAATCGACCGCGATCTCGTCCATGGCCGATCCCAGGGGCCTGCGGGCGATAGATCTTTTGCAGCGCGAACGACCCCCGGAGCAAGAGGCGGGCGCAAGCGGGCGAGCGCCGAACCGGTTCGGCGCTCGCCAACACTTATGGGCCGCCACGTGCTCGAATTCCGTGATGGCATCGTACACAACCGCGAACTACCGCGACGGCGACGAACAGCACGGCCTCTATTTCCTCCGGGACGAGCTGAACTGCGAGAACGTGGGCGTCACCGTCCTCGAGTGTGACCCCGGCTGGGAGGGGATGGAACACGACCACGCCGACGAGGACCACGAGGAGGTGTACCTGCTGGTCGAGGGCGAGGCGACGGTCACCGTCGACGACGAGGACGTCGAGCTGGGCGAGGGCGACGCGGTCCGGATCCCGCCAGAGTCCGACCGACAGATCCACAACGGCGACCAGGAGAGTCGGTTCGTACTGATCGGTGCCCCCTGACTTCCTCCCACGACTGAAGTCGTGGGCGTTCTTCTCAAACCTCTGTAACGCGTCGACCCGCGACGACGGCAGTCGGCCGGGAGTCGCTACGACTGACCGTTGAGGATGATGTAGTCGACGCCGAGGATCCGGTCGTCCTCGTTGAGCTCCGCCTTGGCTTCTTCGGGAACCTGACTGTCGACGTTGTAGACCGTCAGAGCCTCCCCACCGATCGTCTCGCGGGCGTTGAACATCCCGGCGATGTTGACGCCGTGTTTGCCCATCACGCTCCCGATGAGACCGATAACGCCGGGTTCGTCGGTGTTACGGGTGACGACCATCTTCCCGTGCGGGATCGCGTCGACGCGGTAGCCGTCGACCCGGACGATTCGGGGGTCCTCGCCCGCAAAGAGCGTCCCGTCGACCGAAACCTCCTCGTCGCCGTTCCCGACGGTTACCGAGATCAGGCTCTGGAAGTCGGCTGCCTGACGGGTCTTGGACTCGGTGACCTCGACGCCCCGGTCCTCGGCGATCTGGGGAGCGTTGACCGCGTTGACCTGCCACTCCAGGGGCTCGAAGACGCCCTTGAGCGCCGAGGCGGTGACGAACTCCAGGTCCTCGTCGGCGATCTCGCCCTCGTAGGAGACCTCGACGCGCTCGGTGCGGTCGTCGAGCAGCTGGGCGGCGACCTTCCCCGCAGTCTCGGCGATGTCGATATACGGCTTTACGCGCGGGAACGCGCTCTCGTCGATCGAGGGCGCGTTCAGCGCGTTGGCGACCGGTTCTTCCTGGAACGCGGCGTTGACCTGTTCGGCCGTCGAGACGGCGACGTTCTCCTGGGCGGCCTCCGTCGAGGCACCCAGGTGCGGCGTGACGATGACGTCGTCGTGTTCCAGTAGCGGCGAGTCCTCGGCCAGGGGCTCCTCGGCGAAGACGTCCAGCGCCGCCCCCGCGAGGGTGCCGTCCTCGACCTTCGCGGCGAGGACGTCTTCCTGGACGATCCCCCCGCGGCCGACGTTGACGAGGTAGCCGCCCTCGAGCAGGTCGAGCTCCTCGGGGCCGATCATCCCCTCGGTCTCGGGGGTCAGCGGCGTGTGGATGGTCAGGAAGTCCGCCCGCTCGAGACACGGCTCGAACTCGACCAGTTCCGCACCCAGCCGATCCGCGCGCTCCTCGGAGATGTACGGGTCGAACGCGACGACGTCCATCCCCAGCGAGTCGAGCTTTTTGGCGACCTCTTGGCCGACCCGACCCAGACCGACGATCCCCAGGGTCTTGCCGTCGAGTTCGGCGCCGAGGTAATCGCTTTTGGCCCACTCGCCGTTCTTCAGGCGGATGTGAGCCTGCGGGATCGAGCGAGCGGTCGCGAACGTCATTGCGACGGTGTGTTCGGCCGCCGCACGGACGTTCCCCTCCGGCGCGTTGGCGACGATGACCCCGTGATCGGTCGCCGCCTCGATGTCGATGTTGTCGACCCCGATCCCGGCCCGACCGACGATGACCAGCTCCTCGGCCGCCTCGAGGACGTCCTCGGTCACTTCGGTTCCGGAACGAACGATCAACCCGTGAGCGTCCGAGACCGCATCGAGCAGGTCGTCGTCCTCGAGTTCGTACCCCGTTTCGACCTCGTGGCCCGCCTCTCTGAGAACGTCCAGACCCGCGTCCGCGATCGGGTCCGTAACGAGCACCTTCATGCGCGAGACACCGGGTTGGAACGGGTAAACCCTTCCGTTGTCGACATCGGGTGGCAAAAATGGTCGGTGACGACAGCGTCCGTTTCAGATCGTGATCAACACGGCGCCGAGGACGACCAGCACCGCCCCCGCGACGACCCCCCTCGTCACCCGCTCCAGGTCCCGCAGGAGCACCGCGGCGAACAGTAACGTAAAGAAGGGCGCGGTCGCGACCAGCGGGTCCACGATGGCGATCCGTCCGCCTTCGAGACCGAGCGCCGCCATCAGCGAGAGCATCGCGACGGTCGTCAGCAGGCCGCTGACCGCGAAGTAGCGGTAGGACCGACGCGGACGCTCGAGGACGTCGCGCCCGCCGACGGCGGCCGCGTAGGCGACCAGCGCGACCAGGCCGGCGGTCTCGTTGATCGCGACGGCCTCGAGCGCGGAGATCGGGGTCTCGAGAATCCCGTACCGGCGCGCGACGTTAGCGACGGCGAACGTCGCGGCCGCCAGGATCGGCCAGCCCAGATCCCGTAGCGTCCAGCCCTCGAGGTCGCCGCCCCGGGACAGCGTCAGGATCGAGAGGCCGGCGACCAGGACGACGATTCCAGTCCCCGTCACCGGACCCAGCGGTTCGCCCAGAACCGCGAGGGCGATCAGCGTCGCGAACAGCGGCCGCGTGCTCAGGATCGTACTGTTGAGACCCGCGCCGACCCTGTCGACGCCGACGAAGATCGCGATCCGACCCAACGCCGTCCCGATCGCACCAGCGAAGGCAAAGACCGCCAGCACCTCGAGGGTCAACCCGGCGAACGCCGAGCGCCCGTAGACGACGGCGATGGCGGTCCAGTACCACAGCAGCTGAACGGCCACGACGACGAGCGCGGCCTGGATCGAACCGCCGCCGCTGGCCATCCCGCGCTTGTCGAAAACCGGCGCGAGCCCCCAGAGGATCGCCGGCACCAGCGCGAGCGCGACGACCTCGGCCCCGGCAGTCGGGCCGGTCATTCTCGGCGGGCGCGCGCCCGTTCGTCACCACCCATCGGTGGCAATCCGCGGGCGTCTCCGTTGACCGTTCCGGTTTCGAGGACGATTCGGGCCCGGACAAAAAGCGCTCGACCGAACATCCAACAGTATATTACTCGTCGTAGCGACGGCTTACACGTCCTCGATGTCGCTCCAAACGTCCTCGTGGCGGTGGCTGCAGGTCGACGGCGTCGGTCAGTCGGTGCTGTCGATGTCGCTGCTCGAGTGGGAGTGGCTGTTGCTCTCGGTGATCATCGTCGGCTCGTACCTGTTGGCCCGGCTGGTCCACTGGCTCGGCAAGCGGTATCTTCCGCCGCTGGGGGAAGACGAGCCGAGCTCGTTCGGACGGGCGACCGCCGAGGAGATCTACACCCCGCTTGCGATCTCGATCCTGCTGATCGGGATCTCCGTCGCGTTACAGGCGTTCGGCGTCATCGACGCCCAGTCGCTGCTCAGCAACGCCGTCGCGACCGCCCTGACCGTACTGTGGGCCCGCGCGGCGATCCGAATTGGCAGCCGGTGGCTCGAGATCGCGAACGGCTCCGGAAGCGACTACGAGTTCGCGCCGATCTTCCAGAACTTCTGGAAGATCGGGATGGTCGCGATCGCGGCGCTTGTCATCGTCGCGATCTGGGACCTCCAGGTGACGCCGTTTCTGGCGTCGGCGGGTGTGCTGGGTATCGTCATCGGCTTCGCTGCCCAGGACGCGATCGGGAACCTGATCGGCGGTATCGCGCTGTACTTCGACAACACGTACAAGCCGGGCGACGTCATCCTGCTCGAGGAGGAGATGCGCGGCACCGTCGTCGACATCGGCATCCGATCGACGACCGTGCTGACCCCGGAGAACACGATGGTAACGGTACCGAACTCGGTGCTGAACTCGACCCAGGTCGTCAACCAGACGGCGCCCCGGCGCCACATCCGGGTCGACGTCTCGGTCTCTGCAGCGTACGGAACCGACTACGAGACCGTCGAACGCATCGCCATGGAGGTCTGCGAGGACGCGCCGATGATCCGGAGCTCGCCCAAGCCGCGCCTGCTGTTTCGCGAGTTTGGTGACTCCGCGCTCGTCTTCGAGCTCCAGGCCTACGTCGCCCACCCGCTGGCCGAGATCCGCGCGGTCGACCAGCTCAACCGTCGTATTTACGACCGGTTCAACGAAGCGGGGATCACGATCCCGTTCCCCCAGCGCGAACTCTCCTTTCTCGACGACGAGGGGGCGGCCGACCAGCGGCTCGACTTTCGGGAGCGCGACGGACCGCCAGGTGGTACTCGCGAGCCCGACGACGACCGCGGGGAGTCGCCGAACGAACCGACCGAGTCCTCGCCGAGCGGGGCCCGAACCGACGAGTAAGCGGGCGGGTCAGCTCGCGTCCGCGTCGGTCGTTTCGATCGGTCCGTCCGCGAGCAGCCGCGGGAGGGCCGCGATGGCGGCGCCGAGGACGACGAAGAGAACGACGGTAGCCGTCACGGAGAGAACCGACGAGAGGTCGACGGCGACCGAGAGGGTCTCGGGATCGGGCCCTACCTCGCCCGGATCGGGCTCGCCGTCCGCGGGCGACCACTGTGCGACCGCGCCGACCGCGACGGCCAGCGCGACGTAGCTCGCGGTCAGCGTACCGAACAGCTGTCCGGCGTCCGCGAGCGTCTCGAGGCGCACGTACCGGACGAGCAGGTAGCCAGTGGTAGCGAGGACGACGACGGGAACTAGCGCGGAGACGTGGGAGGTGATCAGCCCGGTCGGTGCGTACGCCCCCTGGATCGGCTCGCCACCCTGCTCGAGTCCGGCGCCGTGGCTTCCCAGCAGCGTGAACGCGGCGATCACCCACTGGCTCGGCTCGTTTTCGGCCTGCGCGAACATCCCCGAGGCGAACATCGCGGCCGCGAGCTGGGCGGAGAGCAGAGCGGAGAGCGCGAACGCGACCGGTCCCGACACGGCGCCGACCGTCCAGGGTGCGTACGCGACGACCGAGTGTCGACTTCGCTCGGGTCGTCGCTCCGGCGACTCGTCGTCCGAAGGGACGGACGCTTTTTCGGGTGCGGTCGGTTCGCCCTCGAGCGAGGGGCCCTTCTCGTACTCGAGTCGTCGCTCGCCTGACATACTCCGGCGATCGCGGCGCGACGATAACAGTTTTCGGGTCGACCGGCCCATCACGTCTTCGCGGCGGAACCTGAACTGGTTTATCCGGGGGGCCACAACCGACGGCTGATGACAGTCGTTGCGTTCGATTTCGACGGGACGCTCTCGGACTCCGAGATGACCGTCCTGCTTGGCAAACAGTGTGGCGTCGCCGACGAGATGGCCGAGATCACCGAACGGTCGATGAACGACGAGATCGAGTACGCCGAGAGCCTCCGCAGGCGGGCGGCGCTGCTCGAGGGACTCGAGGAGGACGCCGTCGCCGCGGCCTTCGCCGAGGTCGAACTCCGCGAGGGAGCGGCGGCGCTGATCGAGTCGCTGAACGACGCCGGCGTCACGACGGCGATCCTCACGGGCGGATTCGAGCGCGGCGTCGAGGCCGCCCTCGAGCGCGAGGACGTCGCGGTCGATCACGTCGTCTCGAACCGGCTGCCGATGGCCGAGGACCGACTCACCGGCGAGGTCGAGGGCCCGCTGATCGAGGGGACCAAAGACACCGCGCTCGAGGAGCTGACGAGCCGGGTCGGCGCCGAGCTGGAGGAGACGGTCGCGGTCGGAGACGGCGCGAACGATCTGCCGATGCTGCGGGTTGCCGGGCTTCCGATCGGGTTCGAGCCGAAGCCGGCCGTCGAACCCCACTGCGAGGTCGTCGTCGACTCGATGGCCGAGGTTCGGGACACGTTACTCGCCGAGGGCGTGCTGGATCGCGAGTAGCCCAGGGCCGTCAGCGATCGCTGAAATTCTGCGGTAATCGGCCATTTCGATACCGAGAGAGTTATTTACTCGGAGTCGAGTAAGTTGTCTCGATGATGTGGCAAGACCTGGTGTTCATGGTAGGCAGCACACTCTCGATCCTCTTTCTGGCCCCGACGCTGCGGGACGCGAGCGCCCGCGTCCCGCTGGGGACGAGCATTCCGTCGATGGCGATCGGGATGGTGTACGGCACGACGTTTCTCACCCTCGGGATGACCTTCTCGGCGCTGGGCGCCTACGCTGCGGGGTCGATGTGGTCGCTGATCGCGACGTTTCGCTCGCCCCAGCGGCCGGTCCATCGGCTGGTCCGCACGGTAGGTCTCGGCCTGTTCGCGCGGGACGTCCGCTACTGGATCGATCGCCGTCGCGGCGAACGTCAGCTGGCGGAGCAGTACGTCCCCCGAGAGGCGCCGTCGACCGCACACGCCGATTGAGGGGCCCGCCGCGGGCGCCGTCACTTCGAAAAGAGGCTCGTGTGGACTGGCGCGAACGAGTCGTCCTCGTCCTTCGTTTCGGGATTCGTGTCCGTGATCGCCCGCCCGGAGAGCCCGTTCTCGAGCAGCTCCGACAGCGGCGGCCCGACCTTCTCGGGTTCGACGAGAAAGGCGTCGTGACCGTGATCGGAGTCGACGACGTGGTGGGCGGCGTCGACGTCGGCCTCGCGGGCGGCCTCGGCAACGACCTCGGCCTGCTCGACGGTGAAGTGCCAGTCGCCGGTAAAGGAGAGAAGTAACAGCTCGCCCTCGAACGCCGCCAGCGCGTCGGCGTCGGACTCGTACCCCGCCGAGAGATCGAAGTCGTCCATCGCGCGGGTCAGGTAGAGGTAGCTGTTGGCGTCGAACCGGTCGGTGAACTTCTCGGCCTGGTAGTCGAGGTAGGACTCGACCTCGCGGTAGGGGAAGAAGGCGGCCGCGGGATCCGGCGGGCTCTCGTGGACCGTCTCGCGGCCCGCCGACCGTCGGCCGAACTTCCGGGCCATCGAGGACTTCGAGAGGTACATGATGTGGCCGATCTGGCGGGCGCGGGCCAGCCCGTCCTCGGGTTCGGGACCACCGTAGTAGTGGCCGCCGTTCCAGTCGGGGTCGCTCGTGATCGCTCGCCGGGCGACGGTGTCGAGCGCGAGACACTGCGCGTCGAGTCGCGCGGCGGTGGCGACCCCCGCGGCCCGGTCGACGTCGTCGGGGTACCGACGCAGCCAGTCCAGGACGTTCATCCCGCCGACGCTACCCCCGACGACGGCGTGGAGTCGACCGACGCCGAGCGCGTCGAGTAGCCGCCGCTGGGCGCGCGTCCAGTCGCCGATCGTCACAGGCGGGAAGTCGGTCCCGTACGGCTCCCCCGTCTCGGGGTTCGTGCTCGCCGGTCCCGTCGTCCCGTAACAAGAGCCGGGGACGTTCGCACAGACGACGTAGTACTCGGTGGTGTCGATCGCCTTTCCGGGACCGACGACGTCGCCCCACCAGGCCCGGGCCTGGCCCGCGGTCGCGTCGTCGGCGTCGGGACGGCGGGCGACGTGGGCGCTGCCGGTCAGCGCGTGACAGATCAACACCGCGTTGTCCCCCTCGAACTCGCCGTAGGTCTCGTAGGCGACCTCGAGGCTCGGGATCGTCTCCCCCGAGAGGAACTGGAACTCCCCGAGGTCGATCGTCTCCTTGGTCGTCACGGTTACTCCTCGCGAGCCGCGCGTGTCGCTTCGTCGATCGCCCCCTCGAGGTCGGCCAGGATGTCCGCCGGGTCCTCGACGCCGACCGAGAGCCGGACGAGATCCGGCGTGACGCCGGCCTCCTCCTGCTCCTCGGGGGTGAGCTGCCCGTGGGTGGTGCTCGCGGGGTGGATCACCAGCGTCTTCGCGTCGCCGATGTTCGCCAGGAACTGGGCGAGCTCGACGTTCTCGCAGAAGGCCTTGCCCGCCTCGTACCCGCCGCGCTCGCCCGCGCCCTCGATGCCGAACGCGATCATTCCGCCGTAATCCGCGAGGTATCGCGAGGCGTTGTCGTGGGTCGGATGCGACTCGAGTCCGGGGTAGGTGACCCAGGCGACGTCGTCGTGGCTCTCGAGGTAGTCGGCGACGATCGCGGCGTTCTCGCAGTGTTTCTCGACGCGCAAGGGAAGACTCTCGAGTCCCTGCAGGGTCTGCCAGGCGTCGAACGGCGACTGCTGGTTGCCGAGGCTGCGCAGCGAGCGATAGCGCGCGGCCGCGGCGAAGGGAGCCTCCGGAAAGTCCCGCGAGAAGTCGACGTCGTGGTAGGCGTGGTTCTGGCCCGCAATCTCGTCGTAGCCGTGCTCGCCCCAGGGGAAGGAACCGCCGTCGACGAGGACGCCTCCAACCGTCGTGCCCGAGCCGTGGAGCCACTTCGTCGTCGACTCCCAGACGACGTCGGCGCCGTGCTCGAGCGGTCGACACAGCGCGGGCGTGGCGAACGTGTTGTCCACCACGAGCGGGACGCCGTGCTCGTGGGCGATCTCGGCGACCCGTTCGAAGTCGGGGGTCACGAGCGACGGGTTGCCGACGGTCTCGACGTGGACGAAGGCGGTGTCGTCGTCGATCGCCGCCTCGTAGGCCTCGTACTCGAGGGTCGGGACGAACCGAGTCTCGATATCCCGGCGGGAGGCCGTCTTCGAAAAGTAGGCCGTCGTCCCGCCGTAGGTGTCCGTCGAGCAGACCACGTTCTCGCCTGCCTCCGCGAGGATCAACACCGCCGAGTCGAGCGCGGCCATCCCGCTCCCGGTCGCGACCGCGCCCGCCCCGCCCTCCAGGGAGGCCAACCGCTCCTCGAGGACCCGGACCGTCGGGTTGGCGATCCGCGAGTAGATGTACCCCTCTCCCTCGAGGGCGTACAGCTCCGCGGCGGTATCGGCGTCCTCGAAGGCGTAGGAGGTCGTCTGGTGGATCGGCGGCGCCATCGCGCCCGTCGTCGGATCGGCCGACTGACCGGCGTGGACGCTTCGGGTTCCGAATCGGGGGGCCGACGGCTCGCTGCGCCCGTCGCTCGCGTCGTCACTCATGTTTAGTACGCATACTACTCCACGTTCATATGCGTCCCAGTAACGGCAAAAACCGCAGGCCCCGCGCGGGCAGACGAACGGGTTGATAGGTCACGAACACGAACCACCCCCCGTGCACTCGAACGACCGGGAACGGATCCTCCTCGCGGCGGTCGTTTTTGCGGTGTTGTTTTCTCAGCTGCTGCTGTACCCGGGGGTCGCCACGCTCGTCGAAACCCTCGGGGCCGACGCGACGTCCTCGCCGGTTGCGGCGACCGCGCTTGACGCGAGCATGTGGTTCCTCGTCAGCGAGTTCGCCGCCTACGTCGCCTTCGTCGGTGTCTGGGGGCTCGCAAGCGACGCGACGGGCCGGCGCCGTCCGTTCATCGTCGTCGGAGCGCTCGCGGGCGCAATCGGATACGCCACCCTGGCCGCAGTTCCGGCGATCGGTTCGATCCCGTTCGAGGGCGTGCTGGCCCTGCGGGTCCTCCAGGGAACGATGACCATCGGCGCGTTCTCGCTGACGATGACGATGCTGATGGATCTCGAGGGCGGGCACGGACGCAACATGGGTGCGGCGGGGATCGCCATCGGACTCGGCGCCGCGCTCGGCGCCCCGATCGGCGGCCAGCTAACCGAACTGAACCCGCTCGCGCCGCTGGTCGCCGCGGCCGTCCTGCTGGTCTGTGTCGGGGCGCTGGTCTCGCTGGTGCCCGACCGCAGCGGCGGGCACCGTCGCTCCGCCCGCGCGCTCGTCGAGGGACTCCGACGGCAGCCGACGCTGACGATCCCCTACGCGTTCGGGTTCGTCGACCGACTGACCGCGGGCTTTTTCGCCCTCGTCGGAACGCTGTACTTCCAGGAGACGTTCGGGATCGGCCCCGCCGCGACCGGACTCTTGCTGGCCTGTTTTTTCGCCCCCTTCGCCCTGCTGCAGTACCCCCTCGGGGCGCTCTCGGATCGGATCGGACGGACGGCCCCGATCGTCGTCGGCTCGCTGTGTTACGGCGTCGGCATCCTCGCGGTCGGCGCCGCACCGTCGGTCGCGACGGCGGCGGTAGCGATGGTCGCCGTCGGCGTCCTCGGCGCGCTCGTCTCTCCCGCGACGATGGCGCTGGTCACCGATATCGCGCGCGAGCGAGAACGCGGGGTCGCGATGGCCGGGTTCAACCTCGCCGGCAGCCTCGGCTTTCTTGGCGGGTTCCTGATCGGCGGCACCGTCGCCGGAAACTACGGCTACGGCTCGGCCTTTCTCGTCGTCGGCGGCCTCGAGATCGCGATCGCGTTAGTCGCCGTCCCCGCGTTCCTCCGGCTTTCGCTCGAGGACCCCGACCGGTTCCGAACCGGAGAACACGGTGACAGCTGAGCCATCGTGACAACTTCAAAACATCTCTCGGCCGCGAAGTTATCCGCCCGTTATTACCGATATCTATGGTATGAGACCGCATAGCGACGTACGATCGGAGGGTTGCAATTTTTATGTACCCAGTCCTAACCCATCGGTGATGACACGAGATAACGGCATCTCCCGACGAACGGCGATGAAGGTTACGGGTGCTGCGGCCGCGACGACGCTGGTTGCCGGTTGTGGTGACAACGGCGACGACGACGAGAACGGCGACGACGACGAGAACGGCGAGAACGGCGCCGACGGCGACGGTGTCGAGATCGAGCCTGGCGAGACGATCGAGCTCGACGCACAGAGCGGTGGCTGGGTCGGCGTCGCTCCCGACGACATCGAGGACGAGGAGAACCCGACGCTGATCCTCGAGGAAGGCGAGGAGTACGAGATCGGCTGGGAAGAGGGCGACGGTTCCGCTCACAACATCGAGATCGTCGACGAGGACGACGAGATCGTCGACGACCTCGAGACCGACGAGGAGAACGAGGGTGGCGACGACCAGTTCCTCGACTTCGAGGCCAGCGAGGAGATGTACGAGTACGTCTGCCGTCCCCACGACAACGCGATGCGCGGCGCCTTCGAGATCGAGGAAGGCGAGAACGGCGCTGACGACGAAGAGAACGGCGCTGACGACGAGAACGGCGCCGACGACGAGAACGGCGCCGACGACGAGAACGGCGCCGACGACGAGAACGGCGCTGACGACGAGAACGGCGCCGACGACGAGAACGGCGCCGACGACGAAGACGACGAGCTCGTCGACGACGACGAGTAACTCGGTCGCCCCGCGCTACAAAGTTCCATTTTTGCCGCGTCGGTACCGACGGAGTCGTACCTCCTCGAGCGACCGTGTCGCCGGTTTCACCTGGCTTTCGACACCGTGCTGTCGGTGTCGGCCACTCACCCGAACAGGTGGACGGCGTCTGCCGACCGATCGGATCCGGTGACGAAAGCGACCGGTTTGATCTTCGAAAATTCGTTTCGTAGTACTGACTATCATACCCGCCTGGTATCGTGACGGGTGCTAGCGCCCCTCTGTGGATTCGGTACGCAGAGGCTCTCTACACCAGGATATCAAAATTCAAGTCCCTCGGGAACCTCCCGTGATAAAATGACTTCACAGCGAGATATCTTTCTCTTCGTTGCGCTCGCGGTCGCCTGGGGGACCGCGTTCGGCGCGGTCGAGGTCGGCCTCGAGACGCTCCCGCCGATTCTCTTCGCCGCGCTCCGACTCGACGGTGCGACCCTCCTGTTTATCGCGGCCATCGCCGCGCTCGGCCACGAGTGGCGACCCCGAACCAGGGCGGACTGGACGACGATCGCGATCGCCGGCGGTCTCATCGTCGGCGGCCACTACGGGCTGATGTTTCTCGGACAAACGTACGTCTCGAGCGCCGTCGCTGCGATCGTCCTCAGCCTGACGCCGATCGTGACCCCGCCGCTCGCGCTGGCGCTGTTGCCCCGGGAGCGGCTCCGCGCTCCGGCCGTCGTCGGCCTCGGGCTCGGGCTGGCCGGCGTCGTTTCGATCGCGCTGTCGGGGGGCTCCCTCGACGGCCAGATCGTCGGCGTCGGCCTGCTGCTTGGCTCGTCGCTGGTGTTCGCGATCGGCTCGGTGCTGACCGAGCGAACTCGCAGTACCCTGTCGCTGTTACCCCTCCAGACGTGGGCGATGGGTGTCGGCGCCCTCATGCTGCACGCGCTGAGCGTCGTCCACCCCGCAGAGAGCGCCGCCGGACTCGGTGCCGCGCTGACGACAGAAACGACCGCGGCGCTCGCGTATCTGGCGGTCGTCTCCACCGCGGGCGGCTTCCTGGCGTACTTCGTGTTGCTCGAGCGCGTCGGAGCCAGCGAACTCAGCCTCGTCAACTACGCCTCGCCCGTCGTCGCCGCGGTCGTCGGCTGGGCGCTGCTCGGCGAGACGATCACGCTCGCGACGATCGGCGGGTTCGCGCTGATCATCGTCGGCTTCGCGCTGTGTAAGATCGACGCGCTCTGGAAGCTCGGCGCGCCGATCGTCGGCTACGGACCGACCAGACCTGCCGCAGGCGCGGCCAGGGCCGACGACGTCGTCGTGGACGGCAATGTCTACGTCGCCGGTACCGACGGCTACGGCAGCCCGGTGCAGTCGGCGGACTGACGGCGCCTCTCGAGAGCCACAAGACGTATCCCCGAGAGCGAACGATCGAGCCGCGTGACCAGTAGCGTCCTCCCCGCCGCTGCGAACATCGATCTCGGGACCGCCGCGCTTCTCGCCGTATTCGGGCTGGGAGCGTTGGCCCTCCTCCTCGCCCGAATCGATCACGCCCTCGAGACGTTCGGCGGCGAGGACGTAGCGGTGTCGAAAACCAACTGTCCGGCCTGTGGCGCCCGCATCGCGGCCGAGGCCGACCGATGTCCGTACTGCGAACGCTCGTTCGACGACGAGGAGGGTGACGAGGACGGCCCACCGGACTACGGCTGGGTCGAGACGTAGCGGTGTCGGTTCGGCCGCTTCGCGACCGTCCGGGAGTCGCTGTGGCATTCACAAGTACCATACCGTCGCGCGACGCAGTGGCTCGTAACGTGACCGAGAAACGCGAGTATACGGGTGACTACCCCGACAAGACGCTGTACATCCCGGGACCGACCGAGGTCCGCGAGGACGTCATCGAGGCGATGTGCGAACCGATGTTCGGCCACCGGATGGATCGGATGACCGACCTCTATACCACGATCGTCGAGGACACGAAGGCGTTCCTCGGCACCGACAACGACGTGATCGTCCTCACGGGGTCGGGGACCGAGTTCATGGAGAGTTCGATCCTCAACCTCGTCGACGACGACGTCCTCGTGACGACCTGTGGCAGCTTCAGCGAGCGCCAGGTCAACGTCGCCGAGCGGCTCGGAAAGAACGTCGATACCCTCGAGTACGAGTGGGGGCAGGCGGTCAAACCCGAGGACGTCCGGGCGACCCTCGAACAGGCCGACACCGACTACGACGCCGTCACTTGCGTCATGAACGAGTCCTCGACGGGCGTTCGGAACCCGATCGAGGAGATCGGCGACGTCCTCGCCGAGTATCCGGACACTTACTTCATCGTGGACGCGGTCTCCGCGCTGGGCGGCGATTACGTCGATATCGACGCCCACGGGATCGACGTCCTCTTCACCTCGGTCCAGAAGGCCTTCGCCATGCCGCCCGGCCTCGCCGTCTGCGTGGTTAGCGACAAGGCCTACCAGCGTGAACTCGAGTCCGAGTCGGCCTCCTGGTACGGGGGGTTCCAGCGCTCGCTGGACTACTACGACCGGAAGGGCCAGACCCACTCGACGCCCGCCATCCCGGTGATGCTCGCCTACCGCACGCAGATGAAACACATGCTCGAGGAGGGTCACGACGCCCGCGACGAGCGCCACCGCGAGATGGCCGAGTACACCCGCGAGTGGGCCCGCGACCACTTCGAGATGTTCCCCGAGGCGGGGTACGAGTCCCAGACGGTGAGCTGTATCGAGAACACACAGGGGATCGACGTCGCCGAAACCATCGACGCCGTCAGCGAGGAGTACGATATGGTGTTCTCGAACGGCTACGGCTCGCAGCTGGGCGAGCAGACGTTCCGCATCGGCCACATGGGCGAACACGACCGCGAGTCGATCGAGGCGCTGACCGACGCCATCGAGGACGTCGCCGGGCTCTAAGCGGCCGTCCTCGCCGCGAAGTCGACTCCCCTCTGTCCCGCGTTCAGCCACACCGAGTGGCGACGCCGGAGACAGCGCCGGCACCGGTCTCGTGGACCGTCACGCGGGAACTGTCACGATCGTTCTGGATATAGATATCATGATGCCGAGATATAGAGAGCTACTCCCATGGTACCAGTTACGTGGTCAGAGAAGTCTTCTTCACCCATTTTGATTGGATGTGTCGTGGTAACTTGTGCCCAAAAGTACCAAAAGGATGAAAGGTTATATGCGTCGAGCGTGTACTTCGATCCGAAACAACCAATGACGCGACACCCGGATCTCCAGCGACCCGAATCGACTCGAAAACGACACGCCGACTCCGGTTCGATCGGCGGCGCGCTCGCGTTCGTCCTCGCGGCGATGGGACTGCTCGTCGCGCTCAGCTACCCGCTGGTCGTCGCTGCCGTCGTCGGCACCGTCGCGGCCGCGGCGCTTGTCTTCCGGCTCGGCGCGCCGGCGCTGGCCCGCGAGCTCCACGGCCGGATGACCGAACTCGAGGTCCCCGGCGTCGGAACCGTCCGAATCAGCGTCGACGTTCGATAACGCTCGTTTTTGCGAACTCCTGTGACTGCCGGACACGCCGATCGCTCGCGAGCCGTTGCTGTCGCTAAAGACTCGATCGGTCGTGGACAAAGCGCGGAGAATCGACGTTACTGAATGTGGCCTTCGCGACGGAGCTGATCGGCGTCGCTTTTCTCGTAGCGCCAGGTGATGTCGGCCTTCTCGTCCTGCCAGTCCCAGGGCTCGACGAGGACGACGTCGTCCTCGCGGATCCAGATGCGCTTTTGCATCTTTCCGGGGATTCGCGCGGTGCGTTCGGTCCCGTCGGCACACTGTACCTTGACGCGGTTCGCCCCGAGCATGTTGGTGACGGTCGCGAACACCTCATCGTCGTCGGGCATCCGGAGATTGTTCCGACCGCCATCACCGTCGTCGCTCATACCGCAGGCTTCGGGTTCGATCGGTTTAATCCTTTATCGATTTCGTCGATCGGACCGCCACTGGCTGTCGATCTGGGGCCGTGACGAACCACGTCGCTTATCCCCCTGCTCTGGTCACTCACCCGTATGCTGAGGCATCTCGGGCCGCTCGGAATCGCCGGTATCGCGCTCTTGCTGGTCGGACTCGTCGTTATCGCCTACGAGAGTCTCCTGGTCGCCGCCGGACTGGCGCTCGTCCTACTGGGTCTCGGGCTGGCCGTAAAGGCGCTGGTCTCGAGCGTGTTCAGACAGTTCGGCATGATGTAGCCGTCGGCTCGCCACCAGTTCTCAGACTTCGTTGTCTCCGGCTCGGTGTTCGCTGATGAGCTGATCGACCATCTCTGCCTTCCGATCGCGGGTGCGTTTCTCGGCGCGGTCGCGCCAGTCGTCGATCGCCGCCTCGACGTCGTCCTCGCGGGCGACGGCGAGTTCGTCGACCTCCTGCATCGCGACGTCGCCGGCCGGCCCGACCGGGATCTCGCTGTCGAAGAGGATCTCGTCGGCGATATCCGACAGCCCGCCCTCCTTCAGCACGATCCGGGGTTCGAACCCCGCGAGCAGCTCCGCGGTCGAACGGCCTGCACCGCTGGCGTCGCGGAGGTAGACGACGTCGCCGGCCGCGATCCCGTACTGTTCGTCGGCCTCGCGGATCGCCCCCTTCGTGAACTTCTCGATCACCTTGACGGGAACGAGCCCCTCCTTCTCGGCGGAGACGTCGCTGAAGTTCGAGTGGTCGAGCTTCCAGAGAGCCTTCATCCGCTCGACTTTCCCCTCGAGTGTCTCGACCTCCTCGCGGGCCTCGTCGCGCTCGCGCTCGAGGCGGTCGGCCTTCCGCTCGAGTCTGGAGACCTCCCGATCCTTGCGGACCTCCTTGCGCTCCTGGCGGCGAGCGCCGCTCAGGCTGTTCTCGAGTTCGTTGATACGCTCGTCTTTCTCCTCGAGACGATCCTCCAGCGTTCCGACGTGGGACTGGAGGCGTTCGACCTGTTTCTTCAGATCCTTGATCCGTCGTTCCTCCTCGGTTAGCTCCCGAGGCTCGTGCTCGGTCGACTCCTCCTCGTCGCCGTCGTCTTCGGTCAGGTCGGTAAGGACGGCCTCGACGCTCTCCTCGCCGGCGACGACCCGGGCGATGACCTCGCCGCGGTCGATCCCCGGCGGAATCTTCTCGGCGATGCGCTCGAACTGACTCTCGTGGTCGTCGGCGGCGTACAGCGCTGCGGCCATCGCGTCCCGCTGGTGGTCGTCGTCGTAGGAGTTGTCGCGGGTCCGGTGTTGTTTCTCGTCGACCGGAAGATCGCTGTCGGGGATCCAGCCCGCGGCGTCGAAGCTGCGGCGGAACTTCTCGACGGTTTCGGGCATCGGCGTCACGTCCGCGGCGACGACGATCGGTCGTCCTCGCTCGACGATCCACTCGACGACGTCCGCGGTGTCGCTCGTCCGGGAGCTCCAGACGTCTAACACCTCGCCCTCGAGGCCGACGATCGCGACCGCGGTCGTCGTCCCCGGATCGATGCCGACGACGACGTGATCCCGGCGCTTGGCCAGCGGTCGGAACTCGATCCCGTCGCGACGTTTCCGCTCGATCTCGACCCGGACGTCGCCCGAGCGGTTCCGCGAGACCGGAATGTCCTGCGGGCGGGCCTCGACCGTAAAGACGGCGTTGGCGAACCCCCCGTAGGCCTCCCGCACCTCGCGGTCGTACGCGAGGTTCGCGTCCTCGAGTTCGGACTCGACCTCGCGGGCCCGTTTCTTGACCGAGCCGTGGATGCGGCGGGTGTAGCGGTCCTCGCTCCAGCCGCCGCTGCCCGTCGAGCGTCCCCGCGAGACCTTGACCGTCGTCGTATCCGTAAACGCAGAGACCTCGTGGCCGACGCTGTGTGCGGCCAGCCGGGCCGCGGCCTCGGCCTCCTGCATGGGCTGTTTCCCGTAGGGAATCCCGTGGCGTTTCGCGACGCGAGAGAGCGGTTCGGGCTGTTCGGCACCCGTCACCTGGACGAGCTTCGTTCCGGCGGGAAGCGATCCCAAAAAGTGGATCAGCTGATCCTTGTCCGCCGCCAGCTCGTACATATTGTCAGTGGCGACGATCGCCGGCTCCTCGTCGTCGATCAACCGTCTGAGTTTCCGGTGGGTGACGACGTCCCGATCGACGTCCTCGCCGTCGTAGACTGTCAGCGCGTACGACGGGGCGTCCCCGCGCACGTCGCCGCTTTGGACGTCGACGCCGAAGACGACCGCGTCGAGCGCACTCGTTCGCGTGCTCACGGACGGTGGTAGGAACGAGCCAGGTATAAATCCGACGCGGGTTTTCAGTGGCGGCCGCCCGTCGATGCATCAGGGCTCTGCCGTCGCCGATCGGGGGCGAGACGCTCGTAGATTCGAGTGCCGACCGCCCGGACGGGGGATACTCCCATTACCCACGCGACCGGAGCGAGCAGCCCGAACCGTCCGAGCAGTCGACGGGAGGCCTCGTACCCCTCGACGACTTCCCCGTCGTGCGACAGTACCAGCGCCGCGTCGCGGTCGAGGACGTCCCGATCGATCGGCGTCGACGGCGCCGAGGACTGCGGGACGAACCGCACCGAATCGGTGGTGTCGAGGTGGACGAACGGAACGAGCGCGCGGGCATACGCGTGACAGCGGTCGTCGTACATCACCGTCGCCTCGTCGGCGGTCGCGAGTCGCCGATGGGCGACATCCCAGGCGGCAAACAGCGAGAGGACGAGGATCATGTCGACGAAGTAGAGTCCAAGCGTCAGGATCACGGCGACGTGAAAGCCGATCAGCCCGAGGACGGGGAGGGTAACGGACGTCCCGAGGACGGCGGCGACGAGCAGCGACAGCTGTACCAGCGCCGTGCCGACGAAGCCGACCCACGCCAGGAGTTCGTTGTCGACGAGCGGCGCGCCGAACGCGCGGTCGATACCGGTCAACTCGCCATAGAAGAGGATATCCCGCTGGAGCTCGGTCCCCGACAGCCAGATCTCGAGGGGGCCGTTCAGCGCCTTCCCCCAGGCCGAGCCGACGTAGATGATCGCGACCGCGAGCAGCCCCCACTTGAGTGCGCGCATCCTGTAGGTTCGGCTCGTCTCGCCGCGCAAAACGGCGTTCAGCTCCGCGATCGATCGATCGCTCGTCCGGCGAACCGCGTCGACGGAAAGGACGTCGTCCTCGGCGAACAGCGCGAACAGGAGGATCAGATACGCACAGACGAACAGCGATTCGACGGTGCCAGCCAGGTAGATCGTCGCCTTGACCGACAGCATGTGCATCAACAGGAGGCTCGCGAGACCGCCAGTCCATCGGGTTCGGTAACCGACGATGAACAGTACCAACAGGGCAGCGACGACCCACTGCTGGTAGGGAAGGAGTGTAAAAAAGAGGTCCTGGTGGAGAAAGCCGATCGTCTCGTCGACGTGGAAGTCGGGCCACTCCCCGTAGGCGCCCCACTCGAGCGCGAGGACGCGCCAGAGCACGTAGAGACCGAGCAGGACGCGGACGACCGCGAGGTTGACGGGCGACGGACGGGCGTCGTCGGCGACGTAGTTGACGAACGCGCTCATCGGTCGTCCTCGTGTTCGGTGACGGTGCCGTCGGTCGGATCGATCGTGACCCGAGGCCGTTCTTCGGTTGATTCGACCGCCGTATTGTCGTCGGTGTAGACGACCGTTCGCTCGTAGACCCGGAGCGCCTCGAACTCGCCGTAAGCCTCGAGTTCGTCGGCGGTCCAGGCCCGGTCGTCGACGTACCGGGGCGGCTGGAGGTGGTCGGTCGTCGATCGGTCGCCCGACTCGATTTCCTGGCGGTACTCCTGGGCGTTCGAGAGGTAGAACGCGGCCATCTCGAGGCGTTGCTCGTCGGTGTACTCCTCGCTGAGGTGGGCACCGATCGTCGACGTCCGCGTTCCGGTTACCGGCGGCGTCGCACGGTCGTCAACGCGGAGTTCGTCGCCCGCCGAGTCGACGACCCGGATCTCGTAGTAGCTCTCCTCGTCCTCGGAGGGCTGGGCGAACTTGTGCATGTCGACGACGGGCAACAGCGGCATCCCGACCAGCGTAACGGCGAGCAGCGTCGTGAAAAAGCCAGCGAGCCAGACCTCCCTGGCGTACCGCCGACGGGCAACGGCGAGAACGCCGAGCGTCCCCAGAAAGAACAGCACGTACACTGCGGGGAAGAGAACGGTCGTCAGCTCAGTGAGGAGAGCACCCAATACGAACCACTACCACGTCCTCTCGGAACAGGTTATATAGGTTTTCTGGAGGGTAGCGGCCCCGAGAGTAAATTTTAGGCGTTAGAGATATGAGTAAAGGAGACGGTCGCGTCGGCAGTAGCTATTTGGTAGCGACACGCGTCGGCAAACGCGGATGGAGTACACGACCCTCGGCTCGACCGGGATGGACGTCAGCAAGATCTGTCTGGGCTGTATGAGCTTCGGCAGCGGACAGGACTGGATGCTCGACGAGGACGAGAGTCGCGAGCTCATCGAGCGGGCGATCGAGCTCGGGATCACCTTCTTCGACACCGCCAACGTCTACTCGGCGGGCGAATCCGAGTCGATCCTCGGGGACGTGCTGGCCGACTACGACCGCGAGGAGTTCGTCGTCGCCTCGAAGGTCAGGTTTCCCGGCGCCAGCGACCACCGTAACGCGGCGGGGCTCTCGCGGAAGACGATCGAACAGGAACTCGAGGCCTCCCTCGACCGTCTCGGGCTGGACACCCTCGATCTCTACCAGATCCACCGCTGGGATTACGACACGCCGATCGAGACGACGATGCGGGCTCTAGACGACGCGGTTCGGCGCGGGCAGGTTCGCCACCTCGGGGCGTCCTCGATGTGGGCTCACCAGTTCCTCGAGGCCCGGCGGGTGAGCGAACGCGAGGGGCTCGCGCCGTTCGAGACGATGCAGAACCTCTACCACCTGGCCTACCGCGAGGAGGAACGGGAGATGTACCCCGTCTGTGAGGCCGACGACGTCGGAACGATGCCCTGGAGCCCCCTCGGCGCTGGCTATCTCGCTCGGCCCCACGAGGAGTTCCGGACGACCACGCGGGCCGACCACGAGGTCGAGAACGCGGGCGTCCCCTACCACGAGTTCCCGGCAAGCGAGGCAATCAACGAACGGGTACGGGAGCTCGCCGACGAGTACGGCGTCACGATGGCCCAGATCGCGCTGGCCTGGCAGTTCCAGAACGAGAACGTGACGGCTCCGATCATCGGCACCTCGAGCGACGACCATCTCGAGGAGGCCGTCGAGGCGCTCGAACTCTCGCTGTCGTCCTCGGACGTCGACTACCTCGAGGAGCCGTACGAACCGGTGCCGGTGTACGGCCACGACTGAATCGCCACTCTCCGGTGGCTCCCTGCCGGTCGCGGTCAACGTGACGGCTCGGGCGGTCCGCCGTCCGCGTCGAGTCGTTCCGCTTCCAGCTCTTCGACGTACGCGAGGAAGTTATCGAACAGCCGCTTTGCCTCGCAGGCAGCGTCGTAGTTTCCGGCGTGGATTCCCTCGAGAACCGCGTCGATACGCTCCTCCGAGAGCTGGTCTGACTTCCCCACGGTGACCGATTCGGCCGTCTCCATGTCGTACTCCGGATGAAACTGCACGGCGAAGACGCGGTCTTTCCGGAAGCCGTGGATTCCGTACTCGTTTTTCGCGAACACCGTCGCGCCCGGCGGCTTCTCACAGACGTGGTCGGAGTGGGTAGTAAAGACGGTCATCGCTTCGCCGACGCCCTCGAGGAGACGGTTCTCTCCGTCCTGTTCGACGGTGCGGTAGCCGATCTCGTACTCGCCCATGGAACTGACGCGACCGCCCATGACGTCAGCGAGGAGCTGGTGGCCGTAACAGACGCCGAGCGCCGGCAGCCCGGCCCGGATCGCATCGCCGACCCAGGTCTTCAGCCGGCCGATCCACTCCCGATCCCAGTAGACCGACGCTCTCGAACCGGTGACGACGAACCCGTCGTACCGAAAGTCGTCGGGGAACTCGCCGGACGGACAGTGAAACGCCGTCAGCTCGGCGTCGAGCTCCCGACGGAAGTTTCGTCGCGTCTCGGTCGCCTCGTGAGCCGCGTTCAGTAGCGCGAGTCGTAGCTCTCCCATTCGTTCTCACCGCGAATCGGACCGCGACGTCCTCTCGTCGGCGCTTGGCCGGTGTTCTCGTGGATCGACGGACATCGAACGGACGCCTCGAGACAGATCGCGTTCGAGGCGGTCCGCATACCGGAGGCGAAGTGATCGCGCCTCGGCGTTCGTCGGCTCCCCAACCGCAGCGAGTTCGGTCGAGAGCGGGTCGTACGCTGCCACGTTGAACCCCATTCGTTCGAGGTACGAGCGTACCGAGGACGACGACAGTCCGTCCCGGATGGCGGCGTCGACGTACGGTTCCAGCGCCTCGAACTCCGGCAGAACGATCGAGTCGCTCGTCACGCGACCGGTCTCTCCCTCGATGCGGACGTCGACCTCGGTAGCGTGCCCGACGAGGCCGGCGATCTCATCCGCGAGTCGAACGACCTGGCTCGGAAGAGCGGTGTCGGGCGAGCGCCACTCGACGGTCGAGAACCGATCGCGAAGCTTGATCGGCGTCCAGGCCGTTCCCTCCGGCTCGAAGTGGGACTCGACGGTGTCCCGGTCGAGACCGGCAATCGCGGCCTCGGTCAGGAACTCCTCGTAGCAGCGGTCGACGCGCCTCGCCCACGTTTCCCTGTCAGCGGCGTACGGCCACAGTCCCCCCTGGTGGGAGAGCGCGGCGTAGGCCAGCCGGCGGTACAGCTGTGATCTCGCACCGGCGGCCAGCTTCGTCGTGCCGAAGTACGGCGAGGAGTTGACCAGCGCCAGCGCGGGATCGAGTGCGATGAGCGTGTTTAGCTGATCGATCTCGCGACCGGGTTGCTGTTCGATGTGGATGTGCGTTCCGGCGCAGTGTCGGACGTACTCGAAGTTCTCGCCGAGGACGCGGTCCTGAATCCGCGTGCGCTCGCTCGGACGGTCCTCGATCGGGCCGTGGTGGATCGGGGTGGCAAGCGGGACGAGCCGCTTACCTCTGTCCTCGGCCCGACGGAGAACGCGACCCAGCCGGTCGAACAGCTCGTCGCGGAGGGCGGCCGTTGACTCACACGGCGTCGTCTTAATCTCGAGCAGCGGCGCGACGAACTCCCGTTCGACGCCCGGGGAGGCATCGAGGAGGTCACCGGGCTCCGTCAGTCGGCCGCGATCGTCGATCACCCAGTACTCGACCTCGACGCTCCGTCGCACCGGTTCGCCGTCGTTCGACGAGGTTGCGGTATCGAGTGGGGCAGCCATCTCTCACCCACGGGAGACGCGCGTCGGTCGATCGCTGGGGAACGTCGGTCGCCGCAGAATCGAGGCAGTCGGATCCACGGCGATCGCCCCGCTCGCTCCGCGTCTCGGCCGTCGACAAATCGACGGGCCGGCGCTGCGGCCCGGACGGCTGTGCAGGATGTTCACGCGAAGCAAGAACGGATTCTGCCTAATAACCGTTGTGTACACACAGTGAATATACACCTTATACACTGTCGAGGTGGTCACTTATTTCCGAGAGGACAACCGATCCAGCGATATTCGTTGTTCGAGCTGCCCGTCATTCACAGCTCCCCGCCCCGTTCGAAGGGTCGAGGACGGACTCGCTCGCCGACTGGCCGTCAGGAGGTGTTCTCGACGGTCCAGCCGGGATCGCGACCCGTCCGCTCGATCCGGTCCGATCGACAGGCCGGGCAGTAGTCGGGAGTCACCGTTTCGTTTCGGGGAACGTAAACCGCGCCGCCACACTCCACGCAGGCGTCGGGAACGACCGTTACACAGTCCACACAGAGATTGAAATCGTCGACTGTGAGTCCGCGCAGGGGTTCGAGCTGTTTGTCCAGGATGTACTCGTCGATGATCGCCTGACAGTTCTGGCACGGTTGCATGTCGATACCTCCGATACTGTGTGATAGTCCCACAAAGTCCTATCGGCCGAACGCAGTACGGGACGCCCTTCCCCGCGGTCGGCCTCGTTCAGGCGTCCGGGTACTCGATCTCGACGGTCTCCCCGTCGTCGGGAACGATCACCTCGCCTGCGAAGACCTCCCGAGCCTGCTCGAGGTGAGCCGAGACGTCGCCGGCGTACCGCGAGGAGAGGTGCATCAGCGCCAGCCGCTCGGCGCCCGCGCGGTTACCGATCTCGGCTGCCTGGCGGGCCGTCGAGTGGGCCGTGTCGGCGGCCCGCTCGGCGCGGTCGTCCGCGAACGTCGCGTCGTGAATCAACAGTTCGGGCTCGTCTGCGGCCTCGATCGTCCCGGCCGTCGGACGGGTGTCGCCCGTGTAGACGATCGATCGTCCCGGCCGTGGGGCGCCGACTACCTGCTCGGGGTCGACGACGGTACCGTCCTCGAGCTCGACCGACTCGCCCTCGTGGAGCGTCGAGAACTTCGGCCCCACGGGGACGCCGAGCTCCTCGGCACGCTCGCGGTCGAACCGTCCCTTGCGGTCGTCCTCGACCAGCGCATAGCCGACCGAGCGGGTGTCGTGGTCGGTCGCAAACGCCCGTACCTCGTACTCGTCGGCGCGGTAGGCGACGTCACCCCCGCCGACCTCGTTGATTCGCACCGGAAACGAGGGGCGGTTCCCCAGCGCCTCGACCAGCGATTTCAGTTCCCGGCGCGTGCCACGCGGGGCGTGGATCGCCAGGGCGTCCTCGCGGTCGTTGAAATCCATCGTCTGGAGCAGCCCCGGAAGCCCGAGGACGTGGTCGCCGTGGAGGTGCGTGACGAAGATCTGGGAGACCGCAAACCCCGTCCCGAACCGCATCATCTGGCGCTGGGTCCCCTCCGCGACGTCGAACAGCAGTCCCTCGCCCTCGCGGGCGACGAAGAGTCCGCTGGGATTGCGCTCGGTCGTCGGAACGGCCCCGCCGGTCCCCAGAAACGTCACACGCAGTGGCATCACTGCGTGTTCGACGCGCTGAGACTAAACCGCCTTCGGATCCGGCGCGACCGTCGGTCGGACACGAAGCAGTCGGCCGTCGGTTCGGAACGGCGAACGGACTGTGCGTTTTACGTCCCTGCAGCCCTAACGTGTCGAGCATCACCACCACCAAATGAGTTCGAGAGCGACGTTCGGCACTATCAAGCGAGTTACCGCCATCCTGATCGCGATCGCGGTCGTCCTCGCGGCGGGAATCGTCGTCGGCCAGGCACCAGTCATCTTCGGCGTCGACGAGGACCCGTCGGCCTCGATCAGCTTCGAGGATCAAGAGAACGACGGTGTGAGCGTCGGCATCGACGAAGTTACCCTCTCCGACGGCGGCTTCGTCGTCATCACGGACGGCGGCGACGAACCCCTCGCCGTTTCGACGTACCTCGAGGACGGAACCCACGAGAACGTCACCGTCGAGAGCGAGGACAACGAGACCGAGCTCGCCGGCCAGCTGACCGCGACGGTCCACCAGGACACCACCGGCGACGAGACGTTCCAGTACTACGAGACCGACGGCGAGGAGGACCAGCCCTACCTCGAGGACGGCTACCCCGTCAGTGACACTGCGTCGGTGACCCTCGACGAGGACGAGGCGGTCTCCGACTCGTTCGTCGTCGAATCGATGACGGCGCCGGAGTCGGCGACGACCAACGAGACGATCTCGGTCACCGCGGAGGTCCGGAACCCGACCGAGTTCGCCCAGCAACAGATCGTCGAATTCCGGCTGAACGGCACCGTCCTCGAGCGCCAGATCCTCGAGCTCGACGGCGGCGAGGACCGCGAAGTCACGTTCGAGGTCGATACGAGCGGCACGCCGCCCGGAACACAGGCGATCGGCGTCTACACCGACGACGACGGCGAGATCGGCGAGATCGAACTCGAGTTCCACACCGATCCGTCGATCTCGGTCGTCGACGCCGACACCGACGAAGTGACCGTCGACGTCGCGACTCCCGAGGACGGCTTCGTCGCCGTCGAGGACGACGACGAGCTGCTCGGCACGAGCGACGAACTCGAGGCCGGCGAACACGAGAACGTCACCGTCGAGTTCGACGAGAACGCGAGCGTCGAGGATGACGACGAGCTCACGGCCGTCGTCTACGAGGGCGATCCCGACGACGTCGACGACGCAGAGCCGCTCGAGCACGACGACGAACCGGTCGAGGCGACGTTCAGTATCGCCGATATCGAAGCCGAGGACGAGTCGGACGACGAGGACGACGACGCGGGTGACGACGACGAGTAACGCGGCGTCCAACCGACCGATTCTTACCGCCCTCTCCCCTACCGACGAGCGATGGACGCGCCGCTGTGGACCGACACCCACGCCCCGGAGCTGGCCGAGTTGCCACAGGACGACGCTCGCGAGTACTTAGAGCGAGCCGTCGAGGAGCCGCTGAACCTCGTCCTGCAGGGACCGCCCGGCAGCGGGAAGACCGCGGCGGCGCGCGCGCTCGCTCGAGAAGCGCACGAGGACCCGGACAACGATCTGGTCGAGATCAACGTCGCTGACTTCTTCGGGCGAACCAAGACGGAGATCAAAAACGACCCCCGTTTCGCCTCCTTCCTAACTGGGCGGTCGTCGATGTCCAAACGCGACATGATCAACCGCGTTCTCAAGGAGTCGGCGAGCTACGCGCCCGTCTCCGGGGAGTACAAGACGATCCTGCTCGACAACGCCGAGGACGTCCGCGAGGACTTCCAGCAGGCGTTGCGGCGGATCATGGAACAACACCACCGGACGACCCAGTTTATCATCGCGACCCGCCAGCCGACCAAGCTCATCCCGCCGATCCGTTCGCGGTGTTTCCCCGTCTCGGTGCGGGCGCCGACCAGCGAGGAGACCGTCGCGGTGCTCGAACGGATCGTCGACACGGAGGAGGTCGACTACGACGCCGAGGGCCTCGAGTTCGTCGCCGGCTACGCGAACGGAAACCTCCGGAAGGCGATCCTCGCGGCCCAGACGACCGTCGAAGACGCGGGCGAGCTGACGATGAGCGCGGCCTACGAGACGATCGGCGAGGTCGGCCTCGAGGACGAGGTCGAAGAGATGCTCGACGACGCCGAGGCGGGACAGTTCACGGACGCCCGAAAGGCGCTGGACGACCTGCTCGTCGACGAGGGGCTCGACGGCGGGGAGGTACTGGATCTCGTCCTCGAGGTCGCGCGAAAACGCTACCAGGGCGAGAAGCTGGCCCGTACCCACCGGCTCGCGGCCGACGTCGAGTTCGAGATGCAGGAAGGGTCGAGCGATCGGATCCACGTCTCGCATCTGCTCGCGGAGCTCGGTCGGAACGCGTAGTCACGTTCCGGGCCCGGACTTTTCGTCACTCCGAACCGAGACGTGAGTATGCCGACCGTCTGCGAGACCCATATCGAGAACCGATTCCGCGTCCAGCCCAACCACGCGAACAACAACAACACGCTTCACGGTGGGAACCTGATGAAGTGGCTCGACGAGACCGCCGCGATGTCGGCGATGCGCTTTGCCGGCGAGACCTGCGTCACTGCCCGCGTGAACGAACTCGACTTCGAGCGGCCGATCAGGATCGGCGACATCGCGCTGGTCGAGGCCTACGTCTACGACGCGGGTCGTTCGAGCGTCCACGTCGCGCTCCGGGCCTGGCGCGAGGAGCCCCGAACCGGCGAGACCGAGAAGACGACCGAGTCCTCCTTTACGTTCGTCGCGATCGACGAAAGCGGAAAACCCCAGCCGGTGCCCGAACTGACCGTCGAGAGTGATTCGGGGCGGCGACTCCGGGAGCGCGCGCTCGGCGACGAGCCGTAGCCGACGATCACTCCCGTCGAAGGAACGCCTCGAGGACGGGTGCGACCTCCTCGAGGGTCCGGTACTCGGCCACCTCGACGGCGTCGTTGCCCCGCACCATCGCGGACAGTTCGTGCTCGCCGTCCGGACGGTAGAGCGCGAGGACGGGCGTCTCCCACGCGACGGCCCGGCCGAGCTCGTAGCCGACCCCGAGGCTCGGCGTCGTCACCTCGGCCACGACGGCGTCGGCCCGCCGGAGCCAGGCGACGTCCTGGTCGTGGATGTCGCCGTCGGTCAGTCCCGCCGCCTGCTCTTTCGTCTCGACGTCCTCGGTCCCGACGTGTTCGGTGAGGACCGTTCCGTGTTGCTCGAGGAGAGCGATGAGATCGGCGTACAGATCGACGTCGTCCCGCCCGCCGCGGATGGAGCCGCTGAAGAAAATATCCATGGCGGGTCGTTGTGATATCGGACCTTAACAGTCCCTTATCCGGTCCGTGAGAGCCGACGACGGTTCGGCTCGGTCCCGAACGGCCGTCACTCGAGTACCAGTACGTACCGCGTCAGCGACCGGTGGACGCGGCGTTCGAACGCGGCCTCGAGCTCCCAGCCGACCTCGCGAGCCTCCGCGGCCCACGAGCGGTCGGCGACGACGACGGCTCGAGAGGCGACCCGACGGGCTTCGGCGAGCGCGCCCGAAACGAGATCCTCGAGGCGGTGGGTGTCGACCTTCGACTGGCGACCGTAGGGCGCGTCGAAGACGACGCCGTCGACCGCGTCGTCGGCAAACGGCAACCGCGTCGCGTCGCCGCGGCCGACGTGCCACGACCCTCGGGAAACGCCCGTCGGCGAGGGGTCGTCCCGGTCGAGGAAGTGCTCGAGGTTCCGGCGTGTGCCCACTGCCATCTTCTCTTGGGCGTCGGTGCCGACGACGTCGGCTCCGACCAGTCCTGCCTCGACCAGCACGCCGCCTGTCCCACACATCGGATCGAGAACGGTCGCGCCGAGGCGGGCGCCCGCGACGTTCGCGACCGAACGGGCCAACAGCGGATCCATGCTGCCGGGCTGGAAGAACGGTTTGTCCGTCGGTGCACGCGAACCGAAGTCCCGGACGCTCGCTGCTGTGAGCCAGCCCAGCGCACAGACCGACACCTGCTCACCTCGCGTCGGGTCCTCGCCGTCGGCACTCGAGAGGAGGCCGTCACGTTCGTCGCGCTCGAGTCGCCCCGACGAAAACGCCGCTCGCAGGACGTGATCGGGGTCTTCGAGGTCGACCGCGAACCCACGGTCGACCAGGATCTGGCCGAGTTCCCGCTCCACGCGGTCGGTCGCGACGCCCGTCGAGCCGTGAACGTCGGTCGCGCGCACCGCGACTGTTCCCTCGCGGTCGATCGGGGCGGCCTCGAGTAACACCTTCGCACTGGCGAGGTCGGCGTCGGTCCGGCCCAGCAGCGCGCTCACACGGTGCGTGTAGGCCAGTCCGCGGACACGCTCGGGAACGACGGCGTTCGCGACCGCGAGCCCGGGCGCGATCGGGCGAACGTCTGCCGCGGCGCTTTCGGCCTCGCAGACTGCGAACGCGTCGTCCTCGCCGCCGAGCTCGAGGAAGTACACGTCCGACTATCGCTCGGGCGCGGGTATCAGCGTACCGTTTTTCGTACTCGAGGTTCGACCGCGTCTCACAGTGGTGAGAGAACGCGGCGCACGATCTCCATCGAACCGCCCGGACGGCGTCGAACGCCGGCGATTTCGTTACTAGACCGTCCGATATAAACCGGATATATCAGGTGCCGGTACCAACCTTTATAAGCCTTAAATACGTCTTTTTAAGCGACTTATGACGGATCCGAAGGACACCATCAATATCGAAAACGTGGTGGCGTCGACCGGCATCGGACAGGAGCTCGATCTGCAAAGCGTCGCGATGGACCTCGAGGGGGCCGACTACGACCCCGAACAGTTCCCCGGCCTGGTCTACCGTACGCAGAACCCCAAGTCCGCCGCCCTGATCTTCCGTTCCGGGAAGATCGTCTGTACCGGTGCAAAAAGCACCGACGACGTCCACGAGAGTCTCCGCATCGTCTTCGACAAGCTCCGGGAACTCCAGATTCAGGTCAACGAGGACCCCGAGATCGTCGTCCAGAACATCGTCACCTCGGCCGACCTCGGACGCAACCTCAACCTGAACGCGATCGCGATCGGTCTCGGTCTCGAGAACATCGAGTACGAGCCCGAGCAGTTCCCGGGCCTGGTCTACCGGCTCGACGAGCCCGAGGTCGTCGCCCTGCTGTTCGGCTCCGGGAAACTCGTCATCACCGGCGGGAAAAAGCCCGAGGACGCCGAGCACGCCGTCGACAAGATCGTCTCTCGTCTCGAGGACCTCGGCCTGCTCGAGTAACGAACCCGACGCGATTCTCGCGGTCGTCGCCGCCGTAGATCCATCGTTCTCACTGACCGTTTCACCGCTTTTGTCGCTGAAAGCGAACGCTGCTTTCGGTTCGCCGCGGTAACCGACTGGGTAACGTCGGTTTAACTCCCTCATTATCGCCGAGAGTCGGATTCGACGCGATCGTTCGCTCGAGTTGGTAACCGTTCATACCGGCCCGAATCGTCGGGACTGGCCTGAACCGGAGCGGAGGATCGGAAACGACCGACCGCGTTTATTCGGCCCGACTGAGTCTCCATCGATGATGACGCTCCATCCGGACCGAACGACGTCCGTCGCCGAGGGACCGAGCGGGGAACCGACGCCCCTTCGCGCCCTCACGCGCGGAGAGTTCGGTCGTGTGCTGGCAAACGACCGGCGACGGGAGGTGCTCAGGTACCTGCTGGCCGCCGAGGAGCCGATCACGGTCCAGCGACTCGTCGGCTGGCTCGCCGACACCGAGGACGAGACGACCGTCCTGACGACGATCCACGAGCTGCGCCAGCGTGTCCACGTCGCGCTGTGTCGCACTCACCTGCCGCTGCTCGAGCGGTACGGTCTCGTGCAGTACGACCGCGATCGAGGGCTGGTCTCGCCCGCGGCGAACCTCCGGGAGTTCGAGTCCGTCCTCGAAGACGTCGACCTCGAGCGACCCTGGTAACGGATTCACCCCACAGTGCAAGCCGTGAGCTTTCGCCTGTGATACACGAGGGGAGCTGACGGCTAGTCAGCCGCCTGACCGCCGTCGACCGGGACGGTGACGCCGGTCACGAATGATGCGCCCGCGGAGCAGAGAAAGGCCACGACACTCGCCATCTCTTCCGGTTTGGCGTGGCGCCCCATCGGGACGTCGGACATGGCACTCGTGTCGAACGGCAATTCGCGGGGATCCGAACCGCCCGCCATCGTCTCCTGGATGTTCGTCTCGGTCGGCCCGGGCGCGATCGCGTTGACGCGGACACCTCGGTCGGCGTATTCGAGTGCGGCCGTCTTCGTGAGTCCGACGACGCCGTGTTTGCTGGCGACGTAGTTTCCGAGTCCACCCATCCCGACGAGTCCTGCTTCGGACGCCGTGTTCACGATGACTCCCCTCCCCTGGTCTTCCATTACGGGTAGTTGGGCTTTCATTCCGGCCCAGACCCCCTTCAGATTGACGTTGACGAGCCGTTCCCAGTCGTCCTCGTCGATGTCCGCGATGTCCTCGAAACCGGTGAGGATACCGGCGTTGTTGTGGGCGATATCGAGACTTCCGTACGTCTCGACGGCGACCTCGACGAGCCGCTGAACCGCTTCGGGGTCGGTGACGTCGGCCGAGACGAAGGTGGCGGTTCCACCGTCGTCCTCGATAGCTGTGACCACGTCCTCCCCACGGTCCTCGTCGACGTCGGAAACCACGACGTTAGCGCCCTCGGTGGCGAGCCGTCGAGCCGTTGCGCGTCCGATTCCCGATCCAGCTCCGGTAACAAGTGCCGTATCGCCAGTAAATCGTTCCATAGCCCATTGAACGTACGTTCAGAGGAAGTATATAGTTCAGGACGGATCCTGCCTCGCCCTTGAGCGATCGGTATACGCGACCGACGTCCCGCGCCACGTCCGATCCGTGGCGCCGTTTCACCGGAACGGGCCCTCATCGACACTCCTCCGCCAGTCTTTCGAGAACCCTACTCGACGAGCCGCTCGATCTCGGTCACGAGAATGTCGCTGGCGCCAGCTTCCTTGACGTCGGTGATCGTCTCGAAGACGTTTCGCTCGTCGACGACGGCATGAACCGCGAGCATCTCGTCGCCGTTATCGTCCGCGATGTCCATGATCGTCGGCCCGCCGAGGCCGGGGATCTCCTCGCGGACGTCCGCGAGCCGGTCCTCGGGGACGTTCATCATCAGGTAGCGTTTCCCCTCGGCGTGTTTCACCGACGACAGCGCCGTCTGCACTTCCTGGACCTTCGGCTCCTCGAGGACGTCCTCGCGGGCGAACAGCCGGACCGAACTCGAGAGCACCTCCTCGACGATCGCCAGCCGGTTCATCTTCAGGGTCGTCCCGGTGCTCGTGATGTCGACGATCGCGTCGGCCATCTCGACGTGAGGCGTCAGCTCGGTCGCACCCGAGACCTCGACGATGTCGGGTTCGACGCCGGCGTCGTCGAAGAAGTCGCGGGTGATGTTCGGGAACTCGGTGGCGACGGTTTTCCCGGCCAGATCCGCGACGCCTTCGATGTCGCCGTCCTCGGGCGCCGCGAGGACGAGCCGACAGCGCCCGAACTCGAGATCCAGCAGTTCGGCGACGTCGTCGACGCGGGCCTCCCGAACCTGGTCGTAGCCCGTGATCCCCATCTCGGCCGCGCCGTCGGCGACGTACTCGGGGATGTCGGCCGCGCGGGCGAACAGCACCGAGACGTCGGGGTCGACGGTGTCGGCGTACAGTTTGCGGTCGGCACCGTTCTCGAGGTGCAGCCCCGCCCGCTCGAGGAGGTCGATCGTCGGCTCGTGCAGGCGGCCCTTGTTGGGAACGGCGATTCGCATTGTCGAACCGTTCGGCGTCGGCGGGGAACTGTCTTTTCATCCCGGCGACGCTGCCGTCCGCGTCGCTGTCGGGAGCCACGACTACCGGAAGCGAGAACCGAGAGAACGACGACTTCCCGTCATAGCTTCACCTTGTGACCAGAACCACTTAAAGAACGATCCACGGATCCCGAACCCTGACGGCGATCAGATCGAGAGATCGACCCGGCGCAGCAGTTGCGCATTGATCGCGACGATCACCGTGCTGGCGGACATAAGCACCGCGCCGACCGCCGGCGAGAGCAGGACGCCGATCGGCGCCAGCACGCCGGCCGCAAGCGGCAACGCGAACACGTTGTACCCTGCGGCCCAGGCGATGTTCTCCTGCATCTTCCGGTAGCTCTTCCGGCTCAGGCACACGAGCCGGGCGACGTCGCGGGGGTCGTTCTCGACGAGGACGACGTCGGCCGACTCGACGGCAACGTCGGTCCCCGAGCCGATGGCGACGCCGACGTCGGCGCGGGTGAGCGCGGGCGCGTCGTTGACGCCGTTCGCAAGAGCGTAGCTCTTGCGAGCCAACCATCGCGACGAGCGTGCCCTCCTCCTGGAGTTCGACGATCTTCTCGTCTTTGTCCTCGGGCAGGACTTCGGCGAAGACGGTGTCGATGCCCAGTTCGTCGGCGACGCTGTGAGCGACCTCGGCGTCGTCGCCCGTCAGCATCGCCACCTCGACGCCCATCCCCTGCAGCGCGTCGATCGCCTCGAAACTCTCCTCGCGGATCACGTCGGCCAGCGCGAGCGCGCCGACGACCGAGTCGTCACACAGTACGTAGACGACTCCGTACCCCCGTTCGCCGGCCTCCTGGGCGAACTCCTCGAAGGCGGTCCCGGGCTCGATCCCGAGGTGACCCAACAGATTCGGGCCGCCGACGGAGACGGTGCGGCCGTTCCGGTCGCCCGGTTCGCTCCTGTCCGCGGTTCCGCCGGGACCGCCCGCTGTTGCGGCCGGAACCGCGTCCCGTTCGACCGTCGCGCGAACGCCCCGTCCCTCGAGGGCCTCGAAACCGCGAACGTCGGGTGCGGAAAGCTCACGCGCCTCGGCTTCCTCGCGAACGGCCTGTGCGATCACGTGCTCCGAATCGCCCTCGGCCGCGGCCGCAAGCGTCAACACGTCGTCCTCGCTCCAGCCCTCGATCGTCTCGAGGACGACGTCGGCCGGCTCCTTTTTCACCGGCGTCGATTCCCCCGTGACCATCGCCTCGTTGACGTTCGACGTCCCGTCCTCGACGACGCCGTCGGCGGGAACGTTCGCGCCCGGTCGGACGAGTACGAGATCGTCCTCCTCGAGGACGTCGGTCGGAACCGTCCGAGTTTCGCCGTCCTCGGTGATCCGCTCGGCGGTGTCGGGCATCAGCTCGGCCAGTTCGTCGAGCGCGCCCGAGGCTCGTCTGACCGAGCGCATCTCGATCCAGTGACCCAGCAGGAAGATGATGATCAGCGTCACGAGCTCCCAGAAGAACGGGTCGCCGATCCCGAAGGCGACCGCCGCGACGCTGTAGCCGAACGCGACCGTGATCGCCAGCGAGATCAGCAGCATCATCCCGGGTTCGCGGTTGCGCGCCTCGACCGCGCCCATCCGCAGGAACGGAACGCCGCCGTAGGCGAAGACGACCACGCCGAGGACGGGGCCGACGAACTTGCTGCCCGGGATGGTCACGGCGGTGTAGCCGAGCCACTCCTGGAGCATCGGGCTGTAGTACAACACCGGTAGGGAGAGCACGAGACAGACGAAAAACCGCTTCCGGAACATCTCCTCGTGGCCCGAGTGGTCGACGTGAGCACCGTGCTCGTGATCGTCTTCGTGAGCGGCGTCCTCGCGGTCGTCGCGACGTTCGACCGGCTTCTGGTCGGGTTCGGGTGCGTCCCGGTAGCAGTCACACACCCGACAACACGAGCAGTAGCGGTCCGTGGGCCTCTCGCGGCGAGCGGACTCGCCCTCCGGGCGGGCGCCGTCGCCGTGATCGTGGGTCGGCTCGGTCATGGATTTCGAGTCCGCTTATCCGGCTCGCTCGCGTTGGCTTCGAGCGTCACTCTCGAGTGATCGTCGCTCGGCTACACTCCGAATCGTCGGCGGTCGTCGTCGCTAGTTTTCGTCGAATCGTCTTAATTCTCATACACGGTTCTCGATGCCGACGATGGCATCTGCCGGTGCCGTCGGAAGCGGAAACGTATAGGTGAGCGACGCCACACGGACTAAATAGTGGGCCGAACGACACGCGACACCGCCATCGTCGCGCTGGTTGCCGGGATCCTCCTGCTCGGTGTCGGGGCCGCCTGGCAGGCGTATCGACAAGCTCAGGCGCACGGCGAGATGATGGGTCACGCTGCGGTTCACGGGACAAATCCGGGCTGGTATCTGCTCGGCTCGGTTCTCGTTGCGGGGGTCGTCGCTGGCGCGTACTGGATCGTTCGCGAGGAGCGAGGACGGAACCCCAAGCGGCAAACCACACCTCGAGAGGACGGCCCGTCGATCGCGGCTGACGACGAGCGAGACGAATCCTCGACCGACCGAACGGACGAGCCAGCGGCTCGGGCGTCTCCTCACATCCTGACCGTTCTGCCCGAGGACGAACGCCGCGTCCTCGAGCCAGTCGTCGACTCTCCCGGAATTACGCAGATCGCACTCCGGGATCGGTCGGAGTTCTCCAAGAGCAAGGTCAGCCAGACCGTCACCGACCTCGAGAAACGCGGCCTGCTCTACCGCGAGCGACAGGGGCGGACGTACCGCGTCTACCCGAGCGACGAACTGATCGACGACCTGGACGGCGAACGGTGACCGCTCTCCGGCGACACGGGTCGCTTCGGTGCGACGATTGGATCGGCGGGATCGAGACCGCCACACAGAGGCCGAACGAACGGTCTCTCCGATAAGAAACGATTAGATCGGCGCACGAACGATCTCGAACGATCTCCGACGCGGGTTCACACCCAGATCTACAACCGTTACCCGCCCGTTCGATCGACTGAGGAGAAGACTAATGACGATACCCCTACTCCGACTCCTGGCAGCCACGGTCGTGATCGTCGCGTTGCTCGGCGGCGTCGCGGTCGTAAGCGCGGACACGGGTCCGGTCGACGTCCTCGACCGGATGCACAGCGACGGCGAACATCATGCCGAACATGACCACGGCGAACATCACGCCGAACACGATCACGCCGAACACGATCACGGCGAACATGACCACGCTGAACATCACGGCGAACACGATCACGGCGAACATCACGCCGAACACCCCGAGGACAACGGAACGCACCATCAGGTGGGCGGTCACTGCTAACCCCGGTTGCGACGGGGTTCCGTCGTCACGGCCGAAGCGATCAATCCGATCATCGCCAGCCGGTTTCAGTTAGAAGGGTTCTTCGAATTCTAAATTTATATTCGAGTTTCTAAATCCGAATTATTTTGGCTATATGAGACGCAACCCGCTTCAACGTAGAGGACGTACCATCGACCATGAGTACCAGACGAGCGCACCTCGAGATCACCGGGATGTCCTGTGCGACGTGTTCGGGCAGCGTCGAGGACGCGGTCGGTGAGCTCGAGGGGGTCGCGTCGGTGAGCGCGAACTACGCCACCGACGAGGGGACCGTCGAGTACGACCCCGCAGAGACGTCGCTGGCCGCGATCTACGACGCGATCGAGGCGGCGGGGTACGAGGCGGCCTCGGCGACGGAGACGATCACCGTGATGGGGATGTCGTGTTCGACCTGCTCGGGGACCGTCGAGGACGCGGTCACCGAGCTGCCGGGCGTGGTCCGTGCGGACGTGAATTTCGCCTCGGACGAGGCCCGCGTCGAGTACAACCCCGACGACGTCTCGATCGGCGAGATCGGCGACGCAATCGAGGAGTCGGGGTACGACCCCGTCCGCGACGAGCTCGAGGAGACCCAGGGCGCGAGCCAGCGCGAACGCGCCGTCGAGCGGGAGCTGCGGCGCCAGCGCCGACTCGTGATCGGCGGCGGGCTGCTGACGCTGCCGTTCGTCCCGATCATGCTGGCGATGTTCGGCCTCGTCGAACTGCCGGAGGCGGTGTTCGGGATCGGATTGGGTTGGGTCGAGTTCGTCTTCGCGACCGCCCTGATGGCGACGCTCGGCAAGGAGTTCCTCGTCGGCGCCTACCGCGCGTTCGCGAACGACCGCCGGGCGAACATGGACACGCTCGTGGCCGTCGGCACCTCGGCGGGCTACGTCTACAGTACGGCCGTTCTGCTCGGGATCGTTACGGGCGGGTTCTACTTCGAGGCCGTCGCCTTTATCCTGTGGTTCATCACGCTCGGGAACTGGCTCGAGGTTCGCTCGAAGGCCCGCGCGGGCAGCGCGCTGCGGGAACTGCTCGAGATGGAGGCCGACGAGGCGACCATCGTTGTGGACGGCGAAGAGAAGCAGGTCCCCCTCGAGGACGTCGAGCCGGGCGACGTGATGAAGGTTCGACCGGGCGAGAAGATCCCCACCGACGGCGTCGTCCACGAGGGCCAGAGCGCGGTCGACGAGTCGATGCTCACCGGGGAGTCCGTCCCCGTCGAGAAAGGGGAGGGTGACGAAGTCGTCGGCTCGACGATCAACGAGAACGGCGTCCTGCTGGTCGAGGCGACGAAGGTCGGTTCCGAGACGGCGATCCAGCAGATCGTCGAGCGGGTCAAGGAAGCCCAGTCCCGCCAGCCCGAGATCCAGCGGCTCGTCGATCGGGTCAGCGCCTACTTCGTCCCCGCGGTGATCGTCAACGCCGTCGTCTGGGCGGTGCTGTGGTTCCTCTTCCCCGAGACGCTGTACGGCCTCTCGGCGGCGCTCGGCTCGTGGATCCCGCTGCTCGAGCCCGTCGGAGGCGGGCCCGTCGTCGGCGGCGTCCCGGTCTTCGAGTTCTCCGTGGTCGTGCTGGCCTCGGCGCTGCTGATCGCCTGTCCCTGCGCGCTGGGACTGGCGACGCCCGCGGCGACGATGGTCGGCTCGACGCTCTCCGCGAAAAACGGCGTCCTGTTCAAGGGCGGCGACGTCCTCGAGCAGGTCCGGGGGATCGACACGATCGTCTTCGACAAGACGGGGACGCTGACCCACGGCGAGATGACCCTGACCGACGTCGAGCTCGTCGGCGAGCGGGCCGCGACCGACGGAGGCAACGATCCCGCGCCCGACGGCGGCCTGATCATCGAACGCGAGGAGTCGCCCGAGTCACTGCTGCTGGGCGCCGCCGCGACCGCCGAATCCGGCTCCGAACACCCCATCGCGCGGGCGATCGTCGACGGCGCCGCGGACCGCGGCGTCGAGGTCGGCGAAGTCACCGAGTTCGAGAACGTCCCCGGCCACGGGATCCGCGCCGAGACCGATCGCGGCAGCGTCCTGATCGGGCGCCGGAAGCTCCTCGAAGAGGCCGGGATCGACACCGGACCCGCCGAGGAAACCCTGACGCGACTCGAGCGGGAGGGGAAGACCGCGATGCCGGTGGCCGTCGACGGTCGGCTGGTCGGCGTCCTCGCGGTCGCCGACGAGGTTCGCGCGAGCGCGAAGCGGACCGTCGCGGCACTACACGAGCGGGGAACCGAGGTCGTGATGCTCACCGGAGACAACGAGCGCACCGCGAGGGCGGTCGCCGAGCAGGTCGGGATCAACCCCGAGAACGTCCGCGCGGAGGTGCTGCCCGAGGACAAGGCCGACCACGTCGAGGACCTCCAGACGGGGGGTGCGAAGGTGATGATGGTCGGCGACGGCGTCAACGACGCGCCCGCGCTGACGACCGCCCAGGTCGGCGTCGCCATCGGGTCGGGAACCGACGTCGCCATCGAGAGCGCCGACGTCACCCTGATGCGCGACGACCCCGCCGACGTGTTGAAGGCGGTTCGGATCTCAGAAGCGACGATCTCGAAGGTGCGCCAGAACCTGTTCTGGGCGTTCGTCTACAACGCGACGCTGATCCCGGTCGCCTCGCTGGGGCTGCTCAACCCCGCACTCGCGGGGCTAGCGATGGCAGCCTCGAGCGTCAGCGTCATGAGCAACAGTCTCGCGTTCGCGAAGTACGATCCCCACGAGGACTACCGGCTCGCAGTCACGAAACCGCTGTCGTGGCTTCGCGGGCACTGACGGCGAACTCGAGCTGTCGCTGTCGGGATCGGGACGCCAAAAAACACGTTCGGAGCGAGATCGAGCGTTGGTGGAACGGTTCTAGAACGACACCGCGTCCGGGGAGTACGGACTGCCAAGCGGCGTCGGATCGCGGTCGCTGTAGCCGACCCGACCGACGGCCTTGTCGCTCACCGCCGAGTAGACGGCGAACCGGGCGTCCTCCGGATTGTCGAAGGTCTCGGACTCGAGACGCTCGAGTACCTCCTCGACCGTCTCGGTCCCGTTCGGGAGCTCGAGGGTACGGTCGCCGTGTTCTGCGATCAGTTCCTCGGTGGTCGCGGGGTACTCGTAGTCGTCGATGACTTCGCCGGTGCCGTTGAGCAGCATTACACTACCACCCTCGTGAACAATGATTATAAACATTTTCCATAATCGATCTCTAGGAGTGCCGTACACCTTAAACACCTAGAGGGGGGCGACGCCGGTAACGACGGCACAACAGTGGGCTTACGATCCCGGGAGGGCTCGGGTATGGCATGGCCTACGCGGATCTACACGTCCACACGACGCGCTCGGACGGGGCACTCGAACTCGAGGAGATTCCCGCGGCCGCGCGTCGATCGGACGTGGCCGTCGTCGCCCTCACCGACCACGATCGGCTGCAGCCGTTCGACGAGCGCGCGATCGAACGCGACGGCGTAACGATCGTCCACGGGATCGAACTCCGGGTCGAGACCGACACCGGCCAGCGCGTCGACTTGCTGGGGTACGGAATCGAGCCGACGAGCGAACTGGAGGCAACGACCGAACGGATCCAGCGCAACCGGATCGAACGCGGCCGGGCGATCGTCGAGCGGGTCGAGGATCGGCTCGGGATCGACCTCGGCGTCACCGTCGAGGACGGGTTCGGCCGACCACACGTCGCCAGGGCGATCGACGCCCATCCCGACACGAGCTACGACTACGAGGACGCCTTCGAGCAGCTCATCGGCAACGCCGGCCCCTGCTTCGTTCCCCGGGAACTCCCGTCGTTCGAGCGCGGACGGGACGTACTGGCCGAGGCCGGCCGAATCGTCTCGCTGGCTCACCCGTTCCGGTACCCCGATCCCGCGACCGCCCTCGAGCTGACAAGCGAGCTCGACGCCGTCGAGCGCTACTACCCCTACGGCCGCGAGATCGATCCCGGACCGATCGATCGCGCCATCGAGCGACGCGGGCTGTTTGCAACGGGCGGCACCGATGCCCACGAGCGTGAACTCGGCGTCGCCGGGCTCTCGGAAGCCGCGTACCGACAGCTCGGACTCGAGGACGTGCCGAGGTGAAGACGGCCGAGAGCGGAGGGTTCAATGTCTCCTGGCTCGTACGGCCATCCATGAACTGCCACTACTGCGACCGCGAAGCGGCCTTCGCAGCCGAATCCGACGGGCTCAAGGTCGGGCTCTGCGAGGAGCACTTCCGCGAACGGTTGCAGGAACTCGCCGAGGCCGACGGCCTCGAGACGCTCAAGGAGCAGGTCGACGTCGACCGCGCCGAGTAGTCAGGCCGTTCGGCCGGCGTCGACGTCGATCGCGTCGACGGGACAGACGTCGACACAGAGCATACAATCGATACACTGGGCCTCGTTCGCGGGATCTGCTTTCTCCTCGCTTTCGGGGTGGCCCGGCGTGTCGACCCACTCGAAGACGTCGACGGGGCAGTCCTCGAGGCAGGCGCCGTCGGCGATACAGAGGTCGAAGTCGACCGCGACGTGGGTGCCGTGGATGCCGAGCTCTTCGGGCTCGTCGACCGGTCCCCAGACGGCGTGGCCGTTGTGTTCGTCGACCTGGTCCCGGTTCTCGTGAAACTGCGGATCTATGGTCATTGCTAACAGGTAAAAATCTCCGCCAGGACTTAAAAGTATGTCCTGACTTCACGGCCGAAACTCGCGGCACGGAGCGGCGATCGGGAACGGGTCAGTCGTCCCGGTCCCGGATCGCGCGCCGATCGTCGAGCAGTTCGCGGATCCAGACCGCAAGCCCGTGGTCGTGGCCGTACGTCCAGATCGCCGTCTCCTGGACGACGTCGGGGAGCCCGCCCTCCTTGAGCGCGGCCGCGACGACCGCCTCGTGGTCGACCAGCAGGAGCTGTGCGGGCCACTCCGAGTAGACGGCGTGTGTCGTCTCGAGGTCGGGGGCGACGACGACGGTCGCGTCCGGAATCGCCTCCTCGAAGGCGGCCTGGACGTCCTCGGTCGGCACCTCGAGGACGACCTCGACGCCGCGGTCGGTGGCCGATCGCAGCTCCGCGCGGATCGCGTCGTCGACTACCTCGTCGGCCGCGACGAGGTGGTGGATCGACTCCTCGGCGTTCGAGAGGAACGTGACGATCCGATCGCTGACGTGGTCGGTCTCCGAGATCGACCAGACCCCTGCGTCCTCGGTGGAGTCGGGTTTTTCGATCTGCTCGAGGGCGTTCTCGGCGGTGTTGATCCGAGAGTCGTAGTTCTCGCGGATCCGTCGACAGGCCGTCTCGATCTCGATCGCGCGGTACTCCCGGGGGTCGGACTGCTGGATGTCGACGAGTCCCTTCCGATCGAGCCGCTCGATCGTGTCGTACACCCGGGATCGCGGGACGTCCGAGACCTGACTGATCTCCTTTGCCGTCCCCGTCGTGATCTTGGTCAGGGCGACGAAACACCGCGCCTCGTACTCGGTGAGTCCGAGCTCTGACAGCGCGGTGACCGCCTCCTCCGTTTTGGCCATACGTACCCACGAGCGCCGGCGGCCAAAAGTCGGACGCTCTCGCAATCCTCGTCGATTTGGCGCCCCGAGCCCGCTTTCGCGGCCGGGGGCCCGTCGGGAGTCGACCGTTCGGCGAACGGCAACGCAGGTTCGGCCAACGGCAACACGGAGGCGGCAAACGGCGACACAGGGGCGGCTGTCTCCCCCCCGATCTCGGCTCACGGGTCGCGAGGACGCTCGATCGACGACGGCCGTCGAACGGTCCTCGCTAGTGACGACCGTCCTCGTCGAAGGCGCTCGACGAGCGCATAACGGGCCTGTATATGCAGGCCGTTCAGCGAAAGTTCCAATTGATGGAGATGTCGTATGACGCGAAGTGATTTTTTCGCGTGGTACTCGTATGATTGATACGATCACCGATCCGGTCGTCGCGACCATGATCGGCTACTTCGCGCTGACGCTCGTGGTCGGGATCTGGTTCGGACGGGGTGCCGGTGAGGGGTACGTCGAGTTCACCCTGGCCGGTCGGAACCTGAGCCTGCCCGTGTACATGATGACCTACTTCGCGACGTTCGCAGGTGGCGGTCTCACGATGGGGATCGCCCAGGAAGCGTTCATCGAGGGGATCAGCGCCCAGTGGTACGCGATGACCCAGGGGCTGGCCTGGATGACGATGACGCTGTTTATCGGCTTCATTTACTCGTTCGAGGTCGTCAGCGTCCCCGAGCTGCTGGGGCGGGTCTACGGCGAGTACACGAAGTACTTCGCCGCGCTGTTCACCGTCGTCGGCCAGATCGCGTTGACGACGGGACAGACGATCGGGATGGCGTCGGTGCTCGCGGTCACCACCGGACTCGATCTGACGACGGCGTTCTGGGTGAGCGTCGCGGTCTTCGTCGGTCTCACTGCCTACGGCGGGATGAACACGGTCGCGTACACGGACACGCTCCACGGAATCATCATCATCTTCGGGATGGTCGTCGCGATCCCCCTCGCGGTGACCAACGCCGGCGGCGTCGGAACGATCACCGCCGGCGTTCCGGAAGGACACACGAACTGGATCGGCGTCGGGATCGTTCAGATCGGGACGTGGTACCTGATGTACATCACCGTCGCCGGAGCACAACAACAGATGCTCCAGCGCACCTGGTCCGCCCGCAGCAGAAAGGTCGCGATGTTCGGGACCTTCCTCGCCGGGACGGTCATCACCGGCTACGGTATCCTCACCGCCGCGGCCGGCATGATCGCCAACGCGCAGGGCGCCGACATCGAGTCCGAGATGGCGTTCGCCTGGACGATCACGAACATGCTCCCGGACGTCTTCGCCGGTCTGTTACTGGCTGCGGCCGTCTCCTCGGTCATCACCGGCGCGGACTCGTTCCTGCTGGCCGGCTCGACGAGTTTCATCAACGACCTCTACATCCCGTTCCGGGGCGGGCGCGAGAACCTCACCGACGCTCACCTCGTCCTCGTCACGCGGCTGACGATCATCGGCTTCGGCGTCGGCGCCGCGTTGATCGCGCTCAGCGGCATCGAGATCATCGTCATCAACACCCTCGGGATGGGGATTATGTCGGTGCTGTTCGCGGGGCTGGTGATGATGTTGTGGGATCGCACCGTCCGCGAGTCCGGTCTTCCCGCCTTCATCGTCGGCGGGGTCGTCTTCGTCATCTGGGAGTTCGGCCTTGGCTCGCCCGAGCTGTTCGGCGAGGGACAGGTCGAGCCGGCAGTCCCCGCAACGGCCGCGGCGATCATCACTATCGTCGTCGTAAGCCTGCTGTACGACGGAGAGACCTTCAGCAACCAGAAAGTCAGGGATCTGGCGAGTCGGGACATGGACCGGCTCACCGCCGAGGACGTCCGTTCGGCGGAGGACGACGACTGAACGGTCCCTCGAGGCGACGGCCGCGGGTCGAGCCGACCTGCCCCTGCGTTCCGGGAAAGGCGTATCAGCACGGGAGTGGTCGTCAACGCCGTTCATGGAACTGGAGTCCCCGGCGACCGCGCTCGCGGCGTCCCGCCTTTCACAGAATCGACTCGAGATCCTATCGAACCGGATCGAGGCCGACGCCACCGATCGCATCCCCGTCCACGCACCAGCGACTACCGAGCCGATCGGGGACGTCCCCGCCTGTACCGACGACGACGTCGAAACGACCGTCGGTCGCGCTCGACGGGCCCAGACGTTGTGGGCCGAAACGTTGGTCGACGAGCGTGCCACGATCCTCGAGCGGTTCGGCGATCTCGTCCTCGAACACCGCGCGGAGCTGCTGGATCTGCTCCAGCTCGAGACGGGCAAGTCCCGCCGCCACGCCGTCGAGGAGGTACTCGATGTACCACTGACCTGCTCGTACTACGCCGACTGCGGGCCGACAGCGGTTACCGACGAACGCCGGCGCGGGGCGATCCCGCCGGCGACGACCGCCCGCGTCACGAAGAACCCGGTCGGCGTCGTCGGCGTTATCTCCCCGTGGAACTACCCGCTCACGCTCTCGCTCACCGACGTCGTTCCCGCACTGCTCGCCGGGAACACCGTCGTCCTGAAACCCGACGAGAAGACGCCGTTTATCGCGCTCGCGCTCGCCGAGCTGCTCGAGCGAGCCGGCCTTCCCGACGGCGTCCTCGAAATCGTGACGGGAGCAGGGTCCGTCGTCGGTCCGGCACTGATCGACCACGTCGACTACGTGAGCTTCACGGGAAGCACCGAGACCGGTCGGACCGTCGCCGAGCGGGCCGGTCGGAACCTGATCGACTGCTCGCTCGAACTCGGCGGGAAGAACCCGCTGGTCGTGCTCGACGACGCCGACGTCGAGGAGGCCGCCCGCGGTGCGGTCCAGGCCTGTTTCACAAACGCCGGCCAGCTCTGTCTCGCCGCCGAGCGCGTCTACGTCGACGAGTCGGTGTACGACGCGTTCGTCGACGCCTTCGTCGGCGAGACGCGGCGACTCTCGCTGGGTACCGGCCTCGACTTCGAGGACGACGTCGGCTCGCTGATCGACGGCGACCACCTCGAGCAGGTCGAGACCCACGTCGAGGACGCCGTCGAGTCGGGGGCGTCCCTGCTCACCGGCGGTCGCCACCGGCCCGACGTCGGCCCGTTCTGTTACGAGCCGACGATCCTGACCGACGTCGATCCCGACTCGCTGGTCGCTCGCGAGGAGACGTTCGGCCCCGTTGTCTCCGTACGGTCGGTTCCCGGCACCGAGGCGGCGATCGAGGCAGCTAACGACTCCCCGTACGGACTGAACGCGAGCGTCTGGGCCGGTAGCCGAGACCGAGGACGCGAGGTCGCCCGCCAGATCGACTGTGGCACCGTCTGTGTCAACGACGCCTATATCTCGGGCTGGGCGGCGGTCGACGCCCCGATGGGCGGGGTCGGCGACTCCGGACTCGGCCGGCGCCACGGCCCGGAGGGGATCGAGCGCTACCTCGAGGCCCGAACGATCGCGACCTCCCGGGTCGGGCCGCTCGACGCACCGCCGGCCGTGCCGACCTCCTGGTACGCCCGCGGGATGGTCGCGCTGACGCGGCTGCAACGCCGGCTGCCGACCGCCGCGAGCGTCGCGAGGTGGCTCCGATGAGCGGCGACGACGGCGACGGGGAGCCGCCGACCGTCCTCCTCACCGGCTTCCCCGGTTTTCTGGGTGTAGCGCTGGTCGATCGGCTGCTCGAGCGCGGCGACGGGCCGATCGCCTGTCTGGTCCAACCGATGTACCGCGCCCTCGCCGAGCGCCGCGCGGCCGAACTCGCCGGCCCCGACGACGACCGGATCCGACTCTACGAGGGCGATATCACCGAGCCCGGGCTCGGACTCGAGAACTCGCTGGCCGAACTCGAGCCCGTCGAGGAGCTGTACCACCTCGCGGCGATCTACGACCTGGCCGTCGATCCCGAACCCGCCGAGGCGGTCAACGTCCGAGGAACCGAACACGTCCTCGACGTCGCCGAGGAGCTCGCTGTCGACCGGTTCCAGTACGTCAGCACGTGTTACGTCAGCGGTCGATACGACGGCGTCTTCACCGAGGCCCACCTGCGTGAGGGCCAGCCGTTTAACAACCACTACGAACGGACGAAGTACGAGGCCGAAGTCGCAGTCCAGGAGCGACTGGCCGATGGGCTTCCGGCGACGATCTACCGACCGGCGATCACCGTCGGCGACAGCGAGACGGGCGAGACCGAGAAGTACGACGGGCCGTACTATCTGCTCCGGATGCTCCGCTCCCAGCCGTCGTGGCTTTCGGTGACGACCAGCCTCCCCGGCGCGGCCGGGAGCGAACTCAACGTCGTCCCGCGGGATTTCGTCATCGACGCGATCGATCACCTGAGCGCCCGCGAAGACACCACTGGCGAGGTGTACCAGCTCTGTGATCCGGCGCCGCTGTCGGTGCCCGCGTTCGTCGACGCCGTCGCCGACGCGATCGGACACCGCGTCCTCTCGGTGCCCGGCTCGAAATCGGTCACGAGGCGCCTGCTAGATGTCGCCGCGGCGCGAGGGGTGCCCGCCGAGCCCGCGACGCTCGACTATCTGGACCATCCGACGCGGTACGCCTGTCCGAACACCCGGCGCGCGCTCGCCGGAACCGGGATCGAGTGTCCACCGTTCGAGTCCTACGTCGACGTCCTCGTCGAGTTCGTCCGCGAGAATCCCGAGGTCGATGACGAGGCGATGTCCTGACTCCGTCCTCGAGCGCACCGCTTTTTGTCGTTCCCTCGGTAGCACCGGTATGGATCTCACACACCGTCCGCGACGACTCCGCCAGGACCGGGTCCGCGGGCTCGTCAGTGAAACGAGCCTCGAGCCCGCCGACTTCATCGCCCCGGTGTTCGTCGACGCGACGACCGACGAGCGACGACCGATCGAGACGATGCCCGGCCACGAGCGGGTTCCGATCGACGAGGCCGTCGCCCGCGTCGAGGACGTCCTCGAGACCGGCGTCGAGGCCGTCATGCTCTTCGGGATCCCCGAGTCGAAGGATCCGGAGGGGACTCGCGCCTGGGCCGAGGACGGCGTCGTCCAGGAGGCGACCCGGCGAATCACGAGCGAGACCGACGCCTACGTCATCACTGACGTCTGTCTCTGCGAGTACACCGACCACGGCCACTGCGGGCCCCTTGAGGAGGAGCTGCGGGCCGAGGACGGCGTCGCGGAGGGTAGCCCGGCCTGCGAGCCGACGCTGACGGTCGACAACGACGCGACCCTGGAGGCGCTGGATCGGATCGCCGTCTCCCACGCCGAGGCCGGTGCGGACATGATCGCCCCCAGCGGGATGATGGACGGGATGGTCGCAGCGATCCGCGAGGGGCTGGATCGCGAGGGGTTCGAGCACGTTCCGATCATGAGCTACGCGGCGAAGTACGAGAGCGCCTTCTACGGGCCGTTCCGGGACGCGGCCGACGGCGCCCCCGCCTTCGGCAACCGGCGACACTACCAGATGGACCCCGCCAACGCTCGCGAGGCGATGCGGGAGGTCCGGCTAGACGTCGAGCAGGGTGCGGACGTTCTGATGGTCAAACCTGCCCTGCCGTACCTCGACATCGTCAGCGGGCTCCGGCGGGAGTTCGATCACCCGATCGCGGCCTACAACGTCTCCGGGGAGTACGCGATGTTACACGCCGCGAGCGAGAAGGGGTGGCTCGACCTCGAGGACGTCGCCCGGGAGTCGCTGCTCTCGATCAAGCGTGCGGGTGCGGACCTGATCCTCACGTACTTCGCCGAGGACGTCGCGAGGCAGCTCCCCGATCGAAACTGATCGGACGCGTCCTCGGTTCGATCGATGCGAGCGGAGTAGCTCGGAACGGAGAGCTAACGCGCCGACGAGCGGTTTCGGACGAACGTCCAACGACGGACCGACGGCTGTCGCCGCTCGGCAATATCTTCCGCGCGGGCTCCGATCGGCACCGACGGAGAAGAAATTTACCCCAAGCGGCGATAATCTCACGCGACAGCCGCTTACAATCGGCTCGTCGGCGGGCGAGACCGCGTCCGTGACCGGGTTCGAACCCCCTTATACAGGATATATTGCCTTTAAATAGCTACGCTCGTCACGAATATCCACATATAGATGGTCAACCGTCAACGCTAAACCTTATACTATTGACTTCCATCAGCTGTATCCGTGATTCAGAGCACATACACGGAAGAAGGTGGATGGGTGTCGGACAATCGTTTACAGCTCCTGGACGGAGGGTCGACGGCGGAGGTGAGCGACCCGTGATCGAGCCGATCGCGCTCGAGGTCTCGACGGGGGACATCGAACAGCTTGCGACGGGAATGAACCTGATGTGGGCGCTGACGGTCACCTTCCTGATCTTCTTCATGCACGCCGGCTTCGCGATGCTCGAGGCGGGGCAGGTCCGCTCGAAGAACGTCGCGAACCAGCTGACGAAGAACATGCTGACCTGGGCAGTCGGCATCTTCGTCTTCTTCGTTATCGGAATGGGGATCTCGAACAACGTCGGCGCGGCCCTTGGTGGCGGCGACGCCGGCCCGCTGACGATGTTCGGCGAAGGATCGTTCGACTGGGCGATGTGGCTGTTCAGCGCGGTGTTCGCGATGACCGCGGCCACGATCGTCTCCGGGGCCGTCGCCGGCCGCGCGAAGCTCCGGGCGTACGTCACGTACACGTTCCTGCTCGCGGCGGTCATCTACCCGGTGGTCGCGGCGATGGTCTGGTACGCACCGGGCGGAGAGCCGATCCTCGCGAGCTTCGGCTTCTCCGACTTCGCTGGCGGGATGGTCGTCCACGGCGTCGGCGGCGTCGCCGGGCTCACCGCCGCCTGGATCCTCGGCGCCCGGATGGACAAGTACAACGAGGACGGGAGCGTCAACATCATCCCAGGTCACTCGATGACCTTCGCGGTACTGGGAACCCTGATCCTCTGTTTCGGCTGGTTCGGCTTCAACGTCGGGACGGCCGCGACGGTCGTCGACGTCGACGCCGGCGCTGCGGCCGGCGAGGTCGTCGGACTGGCCGACTTCGAGTACGTCGGGAGCGTCGCGATGGTCACCGCGCTCGGGATGGGTCTGGGCGCGATCGGCGCGTCGTCGGTCTCGCTGGCGATAAACGGTAAGGTCGACACGCTGTACGTCGCCAACGGGATGCTCGCCGGACTCGTCGGCGTCACTGGACCGACGGACCTCATCACACCGATGGGCGCGATCGCGATCGGCTTCCTCGCCGGCGCGCAGCTCCCGATCGTCTTCAAACTCGTCGACGAGCGGCTCAATATCGACGACGTCTGTGCGGTGTTCCCGGTCCACGGGTCGGCGGGAATGCTCGGACTGATCGTCTACCCGCTGTGGTCGATCGAGGGAACCGCGATCGGCGGCGGCGTCGTCGCCGGCGGGATTCTGTCGATCGAGGCGAGCGCGTTCGCTCCCCAGATCGTCGGCGTCGCCGTGATCACGGTCTGGACGGTCGTCGCGACCGCCGCGGTCTGGGGCGCGTTCAAGGCGATCGGACAGGCCCGCGTAACCCCCGAGCACGAGCGCGACGGGCTCGACGTTGCCGAACACGGCGTCGACACCTACCCCGAGTTCGGCAAACCCGACATCGCCGCCGACGGCGGACACGCCCTTGACGACGGCGTTCGCACCGACGGCGGTGAGCCGACCGATGCGAGGCGATCCTCGTCCGAGCTGTGCTCCGACGGCGGACGCCCCAACGACGGCGAGATCAAGATGGTCACCGCCATCGTTCGTCCCGACCGCCTCGGCGCAGTCAAGCAGTCACTGGCGGAAGCCGGTGCGCCGTCGCTGACGGTCACGAACGTCTCCGGCCGGGGGTCCCAGCCCGCCAAGAAGGGCCAGTGGCGCGGCGAGGAGTACACCGTCGACCTCCACCAGAAGGTCAAGATCGAGTGCGTCGTCGCCGACATTCCGGCCGAGGCCGTCGTCGACGCGATCTGCGAGGGCGCAAACACCGGCGAACCAGGTGACGGGAAGGTCTTCGTCACCCCCGTCGAGCGCGCCGTCCAGATCCGGACCGGCAAGACCGGCACCGACGCGGTCTGAACCCGGGCAGGTAGCTTTTCTTCGGTCGGATCGAGACGAGGACGCGATCCCGGCGAGCGCGAGCCGGCGAGCGAACCTCGGTACTACTTTGCCGTCCGACCGACAAGGGCCGCTCATGAACGACGACCACTCTCGTGAGCTGTACGATCGGGCGCTGTCGGTACTGCCTGGCGGTGTCAACTCGGCGGTTCGAGCCGCGATCGAGCCATATCCGTTCTTCGTCCGGAAGGGTGACGGCGGCCACATCATCGACGCCGACGGCAACCGCTACGTCGACTGGGTGATGGGGCTCGGCCCCTTGCTGCTGGGCCACGACCTGCCCGAGTCCGTCCGGGCCGGCATCCAGCAGAAGGCCAGCGAGGGACCGATGTACGGCGCCCCGGCCGAGGTCGAGGTCGACCTCGCGGAGTTCGTCGTCCGCCATGTTCCAAGCGTCGAGAAGATCCGCTTTGTCAACTCCGGGACGGAGGCGACGACCTCCGCCGTGCGACTGGCCCGGGGGTACACCGGGCGAAACAAGATCGTTGTCATGCAGGGTGGCTACCACGGTGCCCAGGAGTCGACGCTGGTCGAGGGCGACCACGAGAACCCGAAACCGTCCTCGGCGGGGATCCCCAGCTCGTTCGCCGAGCACACCCTCCCGGTGCCGTTCAACGACGAGGACGCCGTCCGCGAGGTCTTCGAGGAACACGGCGACGATATCGCGGCCGTTCTCACCGAGCCGATCCTGGGCAACCACGGGATCGTCCACCCCGAGGACGGCTACCACGAGTTCCTCCGGGAGATCACCGACGACCACGGCGCCCTGTTGATCTTCGACGAGGTGATCACCGGGTTCCGAGTGGGTGGTCTGGGCTGTGCCCAGAGCGAGTTCGGGATCACGCCGGATCTGACGACGTTCGGCAAGATCGTCGGCGGCGGCTTTCCCGTCGGCGCGATCGGCGGCCGCGCGGAGATCGTCGAGCAGTTCGCGCCCTCGGGGCCGGTGTTCCAGGCCGGCACGTTCTCGGGCCACCCAGTCACAATGGCGGCCGGCCTCGAGACCCTGCAGTTCGCCGCCGAGAACGACGTCTACGACCACGTCAACGAACTCGGTGATCGGCTCCGGAGCGGTCTCGAGGACGTCGTCGCCGACCAGGCGCCGAGCTACACCGTCGCCGGGACCGACAGCATGTTCAAGGTCATCTTCACCCGAGAGGGAACGGGGGTACCGGCGAACGCCGCCGACGTGAAAAACGCCGAAACCGACCGCTGGCGGCGAATCTTCTGGGGCCAGATGCGGGATCGGGACGTGTTCCTCTCGCAGAACCAGTTCGAGTGCCAGTTCGTCAGCTACGCCCACACCGACGAGGACGTCGAGGCGACCCTCGAAGCGTACAAGGAGGCACTGTAGGCGCGGCGCCGATGGCCGTCCCCGAACGCGACCGTGATCCGTCGACGGCCCGACCGACTGGCAGTCGATTTCACGACGCCGGATGAACGTCGACCTCCCCGTAAGCGCCGACGCGCTCGACTGGGCCCGCGTCGTCGAGCGGCTGCTCTATCTGTTCCCGCCGGTGGTCGGCGTCGGCGTCGTCGGCGTGCTCCGGGAGGCCGACCTCGGGGTCCCGCTACTCCAGCGGGGGCTGGTCCTGTTCGGCACGTTCGGCTACACGGTTCTGACCCTCGGACTGGCGGGAGCGATCCTCCTGGACGCCCGTCGAGTCCGTCGGCAGCCACGAGCGAGCGGCGAGTGGCGGCCCAGCCCGTGGCTCAACGCGGGCTTCGCGCTGCTGTGGGCGCCGCTGGCGGGCGTCGTCTACCTCTTCCGGCGCCACCGTCGATTCGGAACGCCCCCCGGGTGGGGCGGCTGGTGGCTCGTCGTCGCGGTCTCGCTCGCGGCGACCGTGATCGGCCTCGTCGCGGCGACGATCGCCGTCGTCCTCGCGTTTCCGGGATCGCTGCGGACGGTGATCGGCGTCACCGGAGCGATCGCGTTCGGTACGTTCCCGATCGCGATCCACCAGGACGCGGCCTACGTCTGTACCCGAAGCGACGCCTGGCGACCGAACCCGGGGCTCTATCTGGGGCTTGCCTTTCTGAGCCTCTCGATCGCACCGCTGCAGCCGCTACTGGCGGGGTACTACCTCCTGCGTCGGCGCGAAACGCTCGGAACGCCGTAGCTTCAGTCCGACGCGGTGACGATCGCCGGACGGTAGCTGTCGACCGCCTCGAGGACGGCCCGCCGGTCCGCCTCGTCGACGTCGAACTCGGCCAGCGCGTCGTCGAGGTGGGTCGCGATGGCGTCGAACTCCGTCGGCGTGATCCCCATCCCCTCGTGGGCCGCCTCCATCTCCTCGCCCGTGTACTCGACCGGCCCCCCTGCTACGGAGCTGATGAACTGGGTCTGGTGGGCCCGCTGTTTCTGCATGTCGACGTCCTCGAAGTAGTAGGCGACCCGTTCGTCGGCCACAACGCGGTCGTAGAACTCGTCGACGACGGCACCGATCGCGTCCCGGCCGCCGAGTCGATCGTACAGCGTGTCTGTCATCACACACGGGTTGGCAGTTGCAGGGGATAAAATATAACCCGAATATGTTGGCTAAAATATGGTTGGAGATGACACGCACGACTGCTACCTGCCCGACTGCAGCCGATCGTCGACGGAGCGGCCCGAACCGGACGAACGGCGATCGGTTCGAGATCGGATGCGGCGCAAGTCGCGCGACAAGCGTGCGCTTTTCATACCCCAGGCGACGAGTACTGCCCATGAGAACGCGCGGGACGCTGCGACTGGCGACGCGGGGTTCGGACCTGGCCCGACGACAGGCCACCCTCGTGAAGGAGGCCCTCGAGGACCGACGGTACGAGGTCGAGCTGGTTACCGTCGAAACGAAAGGCGACCAGATCCGGGACGAACTGATCCACCGGCTGGGGAAGACGGGAGCGTTCGTCCGCGAACTCGACGAGCGCGTCCTCGAGGGAGACCTCGACGGGGCGATCCACTCGATGAAAGACATGCCGACCGACCAGCCCGACGAGCTGGTGACCGCGGCAGTTCCCGAACGAGGACGCCCGGGGGACGTCCTCGTCACGCCCGACGGGGCGACGCTGGGGGAGCTACCGGACGGGGCAACCGTCGGCACCTCGAGCCTGCGCCGGCGCGCGCAGCTGCTGTCGGAACGCCCCGATCTCGAGGTCGAGCCGCTGCGGGGGAACGTCGACACGCGCCTCGAAAAGCTGCTCGCGCCCGGGCTCCAGGAGGAACACCAGAAGCGCAGCGAGGCAGACAAGGAGCGCAAGGGGAACGCGGACGACGAGGAGTTCGAGCCCGAGTACGACCGCACGGTCGACGAGTGGTTTGACGACCTCTCGGAGCTCGAGAAACAGGCACTGGGCCGGGAGGTCGAGACCGAGTACGACGCGATCGTGCTCGCCGAGGCCGGTCTCGAGCGCAGCGGGCTCGCCCACTACGTCGACTACCGGGAGCTCTCGCCGACGACGTTCGTTCCCGCACCCGGACAGGGAGCGCTGGCGATCACCGCGGTCGACGGCGAGACCGCCCGCGAGATCCAGTCGCTGATCGATCACCCACGGAGCCGCGTCGAAACGACCGTCGAGCGCACCGTCCTCGCCGAGCTTGGCGGGGGCTGTATCGCCCCGATCGGCGTCTACGCCGTCCTCCAGGGCGAGTACGTCCATGCGTCGGTCACCGTCTTCGACCGCGACGGCGAGGAGTCGGTAACCGCGAGCCGGGACCTCCCGGTCGATCGCCACGCCGAGGCCGCCCGCGAGTTCGCCGCCGACCTCGCCGACCGGGGCGCCGCGGAACTGATCGAGGCCGCCCGCAAGGACGAGAACGAACCCGCGCCGGAGGAGCAACCGGAGGGAAAGTAGATGACCGATCCCGAACCGGGAACCGTCTACCTCGTCGGTAGCGGCCCCGGTGATCCCGAACTGTTGACCGTGAAGGCGAGACGACTGCTCGATGGGGCCGACGTGGTGCTCCACGACAGGCTTCCGGGTCCCGAGATCCTCGAGCAGCTGCCGACCGACCGCAGCGAGGACGTCGGCAAGCGGGCCGGGGGCGAGCGCACGCCCCAGTCGGAGATCAACGAGCGACTCGTCGAACTCGCCCGCGAGGGGAACTCGATCGTTCGGCTGAAAGGCGGCGACTCGTTCGTCTTCGGTCGCGGCGGCGAGGAAGCCGAGTACCTCGCGGCCCACGACGTCCCGTTCGAGGTCGTCCCCGGGGTCACGTCAGCGACCGCCGCGCCCGCCGTCGCCGGCATCCCGGTCACTCACCGTGACCACGCGTCCTCGGTCTCGCTGGTCACGGGCCACGAGGACCCGATGAAAGAGGAGTCAGCCGTCGACTGGGAGGGGCTGGCCGCCGTCGGCGGGACGATCGTCGTCCTGATGGGCGTCAGTCGGCTGCCCGAGTACACTGCGGCGCTGATCGAGGCCGGCATGGCCGCCGAGACTCCGGTCGCGCTCGTCGAGCGTGCCACCTGGCCGGACCAGCAGGTCGCGACGGGCACCCTCGAGACGATCGTCGAGGCCCGCGACGAGGTCGGTATCGAGCCGCCCGCAGTGACCGTCATCGGCGAGGTCGCCGCGACCAGATCGCAGGTTCTTGACTTTCTGGCGAACGAACCCGACTACAACTCCGTCGAGACCGACGAGGGGGTGTAACCGAATGCGAGACCTTTCCGTCGCCGTGTTTCGGCCCGACGACGAACGGCTCGCCGACGCCGTCGAACTGCTCGACTCGCTGGGTGCAACCCCGGTACCGGATCCGATGCTGTCGGTCGAAGCGACGGGTGCAACGCCCCGCGAGGACGCCGACTACGCCGTCCTGACGAGCAAGACGGGCGCTGAGCTGGTCGCCGGCTCCGGCTGGGAGCCCGGTTCGGCGACCGTCTGTGCGATCGGCCCGAAGACCGCCGACGCCGTTCGACGGGTCGGCTACGACGTCGACGTCGTCCCCGAGGAGTACACCTCGAGCGGACTGGTCGAGACCCTCGCCGACGAGCTCGACGGGGCACGCGTCGAGGTCGCCCGCAGCGACCACGGCAGCCCCGTTTTGCTTTCGGGGTTCGAGGACGCCGGGGCGTACGTCCACGAGACGATCCTCTACCGGCTCGTCCGCCCCGCGGGGAGCGGCGAGTCGGCCGAGCGGGCCGCCGCCGGCGAGCTCGACGCGGCTTGCTTTACGTCCTCGTTGACCGTCGAGCACTTCCTCGAGGCGGCCGCCGACCGCGGCCTGCGCGAGGAGGCGATCGCAGGACTGGAAGCGGCAACCGTCGGCGTCATCGGTGAGCCGACCCGCGAAACCGCCGCTGAGCTGGGGCTCGACGTCGATCTGGTCGCGAGCGAGGCGACCTTCGACGCGCTGGCCTGCGAGACCGTCGAGGCGGCCGCCCCGACCTACCACGACTGAGGCGGATCGCTGGACCGCAGTTTCCACGGTCCGGGTCGACGGCTCGGCGCGTCGTTCCGTTCAGTGTCGAGAGACGGTCTCGGAGCCGAACAGGTGCGACGGGGTCCCAAACCGGAGCTGGCAGGGCCACTCCATAATCACCTCCGGGACCTACTGGCGGCGGGATGACGAACGTACGAACTCCCGGGATCGACGGCATCGACCTCGACCCACCCGGCTCGATCGGGATGCGAGCGATGTTTTTCGTCCTCTGGGGGATCGATATGGTCGCCGCTACCCTGTTCTTTCTCGTGCCGTACGCGACCGAGCTCAACCCCGTCACCGTGTGGTTCTACGAGCAGTTCGGGCTGGGAGGCGTCCCCATCGCAGCGATCTGTTACGCCGGACTCGTGGTCGCGATCGGCCACTACCTCTCGGAGCCGATCGATCGCCGGTTCGTCGGCGCGATGGTCGTCGTCTACTTCGTGCTCGTCACGAACAACGTCGTCCTGCTGCTCTCGGGGGACGCTCCGCTCGGTGTCTGATGGCACGCGAGGACCGGAGGTTTATTTCCGAAGCCGCCCCACCATCGACCGATGACCGGGCCGGTTCCCGAACTCGCCGAGCGAGCGACCGCCTGTGCGGAGTTCCTCCGCGACTGCGATCGCGTTCTGCTCGCCTCCCACATCGACGCCGACGGACTGACCAGCGCCGCGATCGCCGCGACCGCCCTCGAGCGCGCGGGGATTCCCTTCGAGGTCGTCTTCGAGAACCAACTCGACGAGGACGCGATCGCCGAGATCGCCGCGACCGACTACGACACCGTCCTCTTTACCGACTTCGGGAGCGGCCAGCTCGATATCATCGGCGACCACGAGGACGCGGGCGCGTTCACACCAGTCATCGCCGACCACCACCAGCCCGCCGACCGTGACACCCAGTACCACCTCAACCCGCTTTTGTTCGGGATCGACGGCGCCGCCGAACTGTCGGGCGCGGGGGCGAGCTACGTCCTCGCGCGAGCGCTGGCCGAGGCTGCCGACCACGACGTCGCGGCCGACGGCGGACAGACGGCCACGACCGCCCGCGCCGACAACCGCGACCTCGCCGGGCTGGCGGTCGTCGGTGCGGTCGGCGACATGCAGGCCTCCGGCGGCGAGCTCCACGGCGCCAACGAGGGGATCGTCGCCGAGGGCGTCGAGGCCGACGTCCTCGAGACCGGAACCGACCTCGCGCTCTATGGCAAACAGACTCGGCCGTTGCCGAAGCTCCTCGAGTACGCGACCGACGTCCGAATTCCGGGAATCTCGGGCGATCAGAGCGGTGCGTTACGGTTCCTCGACGGACTGGATCTCGATCTGAAGGCCGACGGCGAGTGGCGTCGCTGGGCGGAGCTCACCCCCGCGGAGAAACAGACCGTCGCGAGCGCACTCGTCAAGCGGGCCGTCTCACGAGGCGTCCCCGCCAGCAAGATCGATCGGCTCGTCGGTACCAGCTACGTCCTCAGCGAGGAACCAGTCGGAACCGAGCTCCGGGACGCCAGCGAGTTCTCGACACTGCTGAACGCGACCGCCCGGTACGAGCGGGCCGACGTCGGGCTGGGCGTCTGTCTGGGCGACCGTGACGAGGCTCTCGAGCGCGCCCGAACCCTGTTGCGGAACCACCGTCGGAACCTCTCGGAGGGGATCGAACTCGTCACCGAGGAGGGGGTTACCCACGAGGACCACCTCCAGTGGTTCCACGCCGGCGACCGGATTCGCGAGACGATCGTCGGGATCGTCGCGGGGATGGCGATGGGCAACGCGGGCGTCAGTCGATCGAAGCCGATCGTCGCCTTCGCCGAAAAGACGGCGGACGAGGGTGACGACGCCGACGCCGATGCGGTCAAGGTCTCGGCCCGCGGCACGCACAGTCTCGTTCGCGAGGGGCTCGACCTCTCGGTCGTGGTCGGCGAAGCCGCCCGCGACGTCGGCGGGGACGGGGGCGGACACGACGTCGCCGCCGGCGCGACGGTCCCCGCGGGTCGAGAAGCAGAGTTCGTGGACCGCGCCGACGAGATCGTCGGCGAGCAGCTCGGGTAGCCCGTCGCCCTGACAGTCGTTTTCTATAGTACTATCGTAGACGCAGGTATGAACAGAACCCTGCTCGTCGGAGTCGCGTTAGTGTTCGCGACCGGCGTTCAGCTCTGGATAACGACCCTCGTCAGCGGCTACACCCTGCAAGTGCTCTCCGCACTGGCGACGGTCGGACTCGCCGTCGCCGCCGTCGCCGTCCTCGCTCGGTCATTCGATGGTAGTACTGGTCGCGGTTGACCCGGCGATCGCTCGGACGGTTCCTCGAGTCCATCCTCGGACTAGTGGTTGCCGAGGTCTGATTTCTATATCGTAATATGGGATTTATTGGGTGTATATCGGCGGTGTGAATCGGACGGTACGTTACCTCGAAAAGCTGCGCCTCGAGCGGTCGGATCGACGGTAAGCCGCTGTTACCCGATCGGATCACGACGTGCTCGAACCGTCCGGGATCGCGTCGGCGAACGAGATATCGGCCAGCAGACCACGGAGCTCGGCCGGATCGGGCTGGTCACCGACGCGACCGTGAATCCGGGACATACACTCGAGCAATCCTTCGACCGCGGCGTGACGAGTCGAGACGCAGCCGATACGCTCCGTAATCGTTCGGTCCTCGAGCAGACACTGGAACTGAAGTTCCCAGTAACACCCCAGACCGAGTCCGGGATGACAGCCGTCTGCGGTCGTGCGGTCCGCAATGAGTTCGATCGGTGGTCGAGCGCGACGGTACGCGAGGTAGTCACGACAGCACTCGACCGGCCCCCATCCCGGCGGAAGTGCCTCGGGCGGGACAGGGTGTTGATCGGATGACATCGTAGCTCGCTATCCCAGTGAGAGGAATGTTGGTGCCGCTTGCGTACGCGTGTGTCGTATGTAGGTACCCCGTACCGTATCAGCGCCGCTACTAGTGTCTGCGTTACCCGGTTGCGAGCGCCCAATCGTCCGACTTTTGTCCTCGCTCGCGTTCGTACACGGTATGGCAGAGTTCGACCCCGAGAAGTTCGAGGACAAGTACGCCAACTACTTCCCTGAACTCCAGCAGGCATACAAGAACGCGTTCAACCGAATGAACGACCGCTACGACTCCGAGCTCGTTCACGCGATCGACCAGCAGGTCCTCAACGAAAGCGAACCCTTCTACGAGGGCGACGGCGAGTTTCGCGTCGAGCTTCCCGACAACCCCTACGAGCGGGTATCGGGGGTGCTCGTCGAGGAGGAGCGTTTCGAGGACGTCCTCGAGATCCACGTCGAGGAGATCGAGACCGAACTCGAGCGGGTCTTCGAGTTCGACTGACCGGGAAGCGACGGAAGGTTTAGGAAGGTTGGCCCCCAACGGCGAGACATGAGCACCGAAACTCAGGGTGGAGACGATCTCGAGGACCGCGTCTCGAACTTCCTGCGACGGAACTTCCCGCAGATCCAGATGCACGGCGGCTCGGCGGCGATTCAGGATCTCGACCGCGAGAGCGGCGAGGTCACCATCGCGCTCGGTGGCGCCTGCAGTGGCTGTGGCATCTCGCCGATGACGATCCAGGCGATCAAGAGCCGGATGGTCAAGGAGATCCCCGAGATCGAGAAGGTCAACGCCCACACCGGAATGGACGGTGGCGACGACATGGGCGGCGGCATGGAGCCGTCGTTCCCCGGCGAAACCGTCGACGACGGGGAAGCCGACGAAGGTCCCGAAGCGCCGTTCTAACGCGTCCTCGTTCTCGATCCGTTCTCGTGTTTTTCAGTCCGGTAGCTGCCGCACTCTACCGGAGGTCGTGGCCGCGCTCCCAGGCCCGGACGAGCGCCGCGAGGACGCGGTTCGACGGGACCTCGATCCCGTGTGTGGCCCCACACTCCAGAACGTAGCCGTTGATCGCGTCGATCTCGGTCCGCCGTTCGGCCCGGACGTCCTGGCGCATCGAGGAGGTGTTGGCGGCCGTCTCAGTCGCGACCGTCTCGAGGGCGGTAAGCGCCTCATGGTCCGAGAGGGCGACACCCTCCGCGCGGGCGACGCAGGCTGTCTCGCGGGTCGCGTCCCGGGCGACGTCCTCGGCCGGCGCCTCGAGAACCGCGCCGTTCTCGGTCGCGGTAAGCGCGGTCACGGCGTTGATCCCGGCGTTGACCGCGAGCTTCTCCCACAGTTGGCGATCCATCTCGTCGGTGGCGGTCGTTTCGAGACCCGACGCACGGAACGCCGCGCCGACGCGGTCGGCGATCGCAGAGGCGGTGCCGCGGCGGTCGCCGAGGACGATCTCGCCGACGCCGGTACACTCGACGACGCCCGGCTCCCGTAAAACGGCGCCGTAGGAGGCCGTTCCCGCGAGCACGGGACAGGCGAGCGTGTCGGCGAGCGTCTCCTCGTTGCCCATCCCGTTTTGCAGGGAGAGAACGGCCTCAAACGCGCCCGTCGCGAGGACGTCGGCGGCCCGCGGCGTGTCGGCGGATTTTACCGTCACGACCGCGAGATCGGCCACCAGCTCCGTTCCGTCGGTCGTCGCCCGCGGCGCGACCGCGGCCTCGAGCTCGCCCTCGAGGACGAGCCCGTGCTCTCGGACGGCCTCGACGTGGTCCTCGCGGCCGACGAGCGTTACCCCGTGGTCGCGCGCGAGGACGGCGCCGACGAGGCTCCCGAGGCTGCCGGCGCCGAAGATGACGATCTCCATCGCTCGACGGTGACGCCCCAGCGGTGAAAACGGTTGTCGTTAGTCCTCGGTCCAGTAGTACAGCTCCTCGCGCTCGGCGCCACAGGAGGGACAGTTCTCGGGTAGCTCCGAGTCGAGCCGACCCATCTCACCACACTCCCAGCAGCGCCACATGAGGTGGGCCTCGCCGAAGTTCTTCCCCGAGCGGACGTGCTCGACGCTCATCCCCTCGAGTCCCTCGCGCACCGTGACGTAGAACCCGTCCTCGTCGAACCCGCGGATACGTCCGACCTGGGTTCCGTCCTCGGTGTAGATTCGCGTTCCGAACCCGAGACGGGTGGTGTCTCTTTCTTCGGCCATACGACCCCCGACGTTGCCGAGCGTCATAAAGGAGGGACGGTCTTCGGACGGTCTGAACGTACTGTTTTCGAGACTGTCCCGTTCGCGGTCCGGACGACCGGCAGTTCAGTGATAAACCAGTAACCACGATACTAATTTCAGTTGACCTCGACCACGGTCGATCCGGAGGAGAGCGGACGTCGAGCAACGAGCGTCGGAATATTGGCCTTCCGGGCACCAACCGTCGAGATCTCTCAGTAGGGTGTTCGCGTCAGGGATGAGTTACTTGACACCCAGCGCGTCAGCCATCACGTCAGCGATATCGGTGTTGTCTCGTGCCCGGTCGAAGAACTCCGCGTTCGGCCCATCGGCGTACAGCGGCACGTCGACGCCCGTGTGGCCGTGGGAGGTGAAGTCGATCAGCATCTGTCGGTTGAGCATGTCCCGAAGCGCCGGAACTTCGGCGTACAGGGGCCCGAGGTCGATCGACCGGTAGATATCGGCCTCGGAGTGGTTGCGGTCGACGTCCTCGAGTTCGATCCCGGCGACCTCGGACATGACTTCCTGGAGGTCCGTGACGTCCTCGACGTCGTCGTCGATCGCCGGGACGATCCCCTCGGTGACGCTGGCCTCGAGGGCGTCGATCATCTCGTAGTCGACGTTGTAGATCCCGTCACGGCCGAGCGAGAAGCCGCCACACTCGTGGTCCGCCGTCGTCACGACGCTGGTCGGCGCCGTCGCGTCGTCCCGCGCGAAGTCCAGACAGGTGCCGACCGCTCGGTCGCCCTCGAGCTGTTCGTCGAGGATCGCCGGATCGTTCTTGTGGCCGCAGTGGTCGACCCGTCCCGCCTCAACCATGATGAAAAAGCCCTCGTCGTTCTGCGAGAGCAAGTCGAGAGCCTTCTCGGTCATCTCGACCAGCCCCGGCTGGGTCGTCCCCGACTGGCGGTCGAGGTAGTAGTTCAGGTGGCTGTCGTCCTCCGTGAAGAGCCCGAGGACCGGCGACTCATCCACGTCGGCGAGCTCCTCGTCGGTCTCGACGATCCGATACCCCTGTTCCTCCGCGGCGCCGAGCAGGTCCCGGCCGTCCTCACGCTGGTCGGGATCGAAGTGGGCCTTCCCGCCGCCCAGCAACACGTCGACGTCGGCGTTCTCGACGTACTGTTCGGCGATTTCGTCCTCCATCGACCGGTGGGGGACGTGGGCGGCGAACGCCGCCGGCGTCGCGTGGGTGATCCGCGTGGTCGTCACCAGCCCCGTCGCGAGCCCCGCGTCGCTGGCCGCCTCGAGGATCGTCTCGACCGGGACGAACTCGCCGTCCTCGTTTCTGATGCCGCCGATCGCGCCGTTGTACGTCTTGACCCCGGCACCGATCCCGGTAGCCGAGGCGGCACAGTCGATCGCACCTGGGCTCGTCGCCCCCGCCGCCGAGTCGATGACGACCTCGTTTGGATCGTCGGGGAAGACGGTCATCGTCCCGTGGGCCTCGTGGCGATCCATGTGCAGCGGCGTCTCGGACGGATCGGCGTTCAGCGGGAACTGCTCGGCGTCCTCCTGGTAAGCCTTGAGGTAGCGAGCGCCCGTGACCTGGGTCGGCCCCATCCCATCGTGGATGAACATGATCGCGTTTCGACACTCCTCCGCGGAGTCCGCGTTGCTCTCCTCGTCGGTGTCGTCGGCGGCCGCTCGACCGGAGAGCGCGGCGCCCCCGGTGAGCGCACCGACCCCCTTGATAAAGGATCGCCGCTCGGTCGCGATCGGCGGGAGACTGTCCGGGTCCGGCGCGATACTACCGGTACAACAGTTATTGCGGCTCATGGTAGAGCGTCGACAGATCCCGTTATTTGATTTCTGCCTTCTGATTAATGGTAAATATACAATCCGTCCGGACGGAACTCACGAAGTCCGCGAGATCACATGAAGTCCTCGATCCCGGACTGTTTGTTCTTGTCGTCCTCGAAGATGCTCTCGAGCGACTTCTCGAGCACCTCCAGGCGCTGTTTCGTGTAGTCCCGACAGTCGTACTCGTCGGCGACCTGGATCGCGGTCTGCATGTACTTGTTGACCGACCCCTGGTGGACCGTGAGGTTGACGCGGCCGCCACACTCCCGACAGTCTCCGGTCAGGGGCATCCGCCGGAACTTCTCACCGCAGTCCAGACAGCGGGTCTCCTGGCGAGAAAAGGCCCGCAGGTTCCCGATCAGGTCCGGCAGGAAGTGGTACTCGATCACTCGTTCGGCGACGTCGGTCTCGTCGACCGCCCGGAGTTTCCGCGAGAGTTCGAGCTGGGCGTCCATCTTCTCCATCATCGAGCCCAGCGTCTTGTACGCCGATAGGTCCGGCCCCATCGCGATGTCGGTGACGTCGTGAGTGTGCTCGAATCCGGTGTACTCGCCGTCGGTTCCCAGCGTGTCCTCGCCGACCTGGATGTCGACCGCGTCGGGATCGGCCTGCTCTAAGGTCGCGAGGTAGAACTCGCGTGGGTACTGCGAGACGATGTCCATATTGTGGGCCTCGTCGTCGATCTCCGAAGGATCGATCCGCGAGGACATGACGAGGGGTGCGTCCATTTTTCCCCCTCTTTTATCAGGCAAGAAAGACTTACTGAAGTTCAACAATCCGTCGAGAAGAAGCATCACACAGTCCTCGTCACCGTCGCATTGTTTCTGTGACATGTTGTTCGCGACGAGCGAGTGTGTCTCCGCGACGGTGAGACAGTAGACCGAATCGACGGTCGATTCGACGTACTCGACCGTCGAGATCGGTTCGACGAGCGCGGACTCGGCCCCGCCGTCGAACACGCGCCGTCCGCGCGGAGTGATAGCGTCGATCTGGGACCGTAACCGGTCGTCCTTTCGAGTGAGGTGGAATCCGACGGTCTCGGCGAACCGGGTCGCGTCCTCGGACGAAATCTCGAGGACGTACGACGTCGCGGTCATCGAGGAATCGTCGGCCGCGTAGAGCTCCGGGAACTTCTCGGAGGGCGGTACCGGATCGGTGACGGTTACTCGGCCACAGATGCCCAATCGACTCAGTAGGGCGAGGACGTCTTCCTTGAGTTCGCGACTGACGGTCGTCGCCGAAACCAGCAACCCGTTCGAATCGACGCCGCCGTCGCCGCTGAAGTAGCCGCGAAGGTAGGCGGCGACAACCTCGTCGGACGCATCAAAGATCGGCTGGGGAACGCGTTTCGTCTCCGCGAAGATCCCCGCCTCGAGCACCGACTCGAAGAAGACCCGGAGGAGCCGACCCGAAACGGTGACTTTCGCCTCGTTCTCGCGGTACGGTTCGACACCGAACGCCTCGCGAAGCACCTCCACGTAGAACTCCCGCGCTTCGGTCTCGGTGCCACAGATCGTCGTCTGGTGGATCCGTCCCTTCGGCGTTTCCTGCTCGCGCGCGAACCCCTCGGCGGCGTAGTACCCTAACAGGGTTCCGACGCGTTCGTCGAGTTCGACGAACCGATCTATCTCGGTCCGGTCACGTCGCATCCCGAGACTGACGTCGTCCGGAACGAACTCGAGTAACGCCTCGCGGGAATCGAACAGGTCGAGAAGCAATGCCGCGGGGAAGCTCTCCCGGTACAGGTAGTTGCTGAACGTCTTCTTGCTCAGTCCGAACTGTTCGGCCGTACTCGTAAGCGGATAGAACTGTCCGTCCCACTCCTCACCGAGTCGGTCCTCGAAGAGGTCGTACAGTCGATCCTTCTCCAGGCCCTTGATCATCAGCCTGGACGAGTCGACGGCGTCGGTTTCGAGAAACTCCTCGAGAAGGTCGAAGACGCGAGGATCGTCGGTTCCCTCGACGATATCGAGGTCCTCGGGAACGACGGCATAGTCCTCCGTCGTCAGGTTGCCGGCCCGCTTCGATCGGAGCTCGCCGTTCTCGGAGACGTGCACCTCGTGGTCCGGCGTGAGCGTGATCTCGCGACCGCTGCGTGTCTCGAGTCGAACGAGGTGGTCGGGAGCGGGATGTTTCGAGACGGCGTCGATCGGTTGTTCGGTGAGAGTTCCGGTGTCGTCGATCGACGGGACGGCGAGCTCGCCGTCGAGTTCCTGAACCAGCGTTCCGAAGTCGTCCCGTTCCGGATCGTCCAGTCGCTGTTCGACGAGCGTTTCGATCCGTTCGTGGTGCCACTCGTCGGCTTCGTCTCGATACCAGACCTTTGTCCTGGGATGGAAGCAGTTCCGGCGTTTCGCGGCGTGAAAGTACGGATGCGCGTATCCCACTGCGGCGCTCGTAAATCCGATCACTCGACCGACAGTTGCCGCACTCGTGTGAGGTGCCATCCCGAAGACGAGTTCGCCCACGAGATCCTGGCGGTCCTCGAGCTCGTAGAACGGCTCGAGCCCGTAGTACTGCTCGAGGAGATCGTCGATGAACGCCGCGGTCTGTATCATGTGCTCGGCGGCGCCGTCCGAGAGGACGACGTCCTGGACTTTCAGCTCCACGAGCTGGTCCTCGTGGACGAGCGGTTCGCCGTGGATGTCCTCCTCGTAGCCAAGCGCCTGGAGCTGGCCGACGTCGACGTCGAGTTCGCTGGCCCGCACGGCGGTGACGGGGAGGTCGGTCATGTCGTAGCGGACGGTGCCGTCCTTGAACGCCGAGACGTCGTGTTTGGCCCGCAACACTCCCTTCTCGATCGGTTCGGGAACCTTCGTTGTCGAGGTCAGTCCCTTGACCCCCTTGAGGATCTCGAAGGCGTTCTCGCGCTCGCCGACCGATCCGAGGGCGTCGCGGTACTGCGCGTTGAGATCGACCTCGCGGGTCTCGACGCAGGTCGCCTCGACCTCGCAGCGACCGCACTCGACGCGGCCGGCCTCGTCGGGTTCGATCTGGCTGTCACAGTCCGGACAGCGGTAGTCGGGGGTCGTGCGCTCGTTGCAGTCCGGACACCGGTTCTCGAACGTCTCGGTCCCGCAGTTCTCGCAGCGCTGGCGGCCGATCTGGAGCTCGACGACGCCGGGCGTATCCGACATCGTCTCGGCGTGTTTGGCCGCGTCCGCGACGTTTCGCTGGGGACCGCCGGCCTCGCCGATGGGAAACAGCGTGTGGACCGGCGGGCTCAGATCCCGGCGCTCCGATTTCTCGGGCCGACCCATCCGATTCCCGACCCGCGTCGGGGCGCGCTCGCGCACGTCGAAGGGGGCGACCTCGGCGACCGCCTCGATCGCGTTCGCGCCGTCGGGCTCGTCCTCGTGGCCCCACGTCCGAGCCCGTTCGGAGAGGTCGTCGTCGGACCAGGTGCGTTCGAGCTCGACGGTCGGTTCCTCGAGGACGGCGCCGTCGGCCGACGCGCGCCGGATTTCACAGCCGAGCGAGCGGGCGAGCGGTCGCCAGTCGTCGACCTCGAGGCGGTCCTCGCGCTGGCGGTGTTCGATCACGATCGTCTCGAGGGCCTCCCGAACGGTGTCGGTGTGCTCGAGGACGAGCGTCTCCCCGGCGTTCGTGACGCGGCCGTCCGCGACGGCGTCGGCGAGGGTACAGAAGTTCTCGACCGAGAGGTCGTGCCAGAGGTAGGTGTAGGCGGGGTGTAACGGCGCGTCGTACTCGGTCGCCCACTCGAGGACGCGGTCGGCGTCGGGATCGGTGAGATCGATCCGGGGGTCGTCCTCGAGGGCCTGGACGTCGGCGCCGGCGGCCGCGAGGTCCTGGATCCACCATTCGGGGGTGTAGGAAGCAGGTGCAAGCGGGTGGTTGTTCTCGACGAACTCGCCGTAGTTGACGAGGTACTCGCCGAGATCGAGGATCTCCTCGACTCCGTTTCTGATCTCTTTGGCCTCTTCGGGGTCGTCGATCCGACGGACGTCTCCGTTCGCGAGTTTGACCGTCGGCCCCGCGATCGTGTCGACGGGGACGACGCCGGCGGCCTTCCCGGGTCGTTCGGTCTTGATCTGGGTGCCCGTCGCCAGGAAGTCGTCGACCAGGTGCATCGCGGCGGGGTGGACGCCGGCGGTCGCGAACCCGTGGTTGCGGGCTCGCCCGTAACGAAGCCTGAACCCGCCCTCAGAACAGGGGTGAGAGAAGACTGGGCGGCCGGCGATCAGATCTCGGAGGAACTTCTTCGAGGTCCCGACGCGGGGCGGGCCCGCGGGGTCGTCGCTTTCGTCGAGAGCGTCCTCGTCCTCGAGGCTTTCGGCCTCGTCCTCGGCGTCCTCGTCCGTTTCGGCGTCGTCGGGCCCGTCCTCGGCGTCGGCCTCGTAGTTCCCGTCGATCAGGTCCTGGAGCCAGGGCCAGTCGATCTCGTCGAGCGCGGAGGTGTACCGTTGAATCTTCGGCGCCTTCAGCGCGATTCCCTCGGCCAGAACGAGACACATCCCGCCGCGGGCGTTGTTGGTGTCGACCCGCTCTAGGTCCCGAAAGCCCGAGACCTCCTCGTCGCCAGTGGCCTCTCCATCGAGCATGATCGGGAGGTGCGTGGCGATGAACTTCGTCTCCTTGTCCTTGGGGGTGTACTGCAGCCCCGTCTCCTTGTCGTAGAGGCCGATCTCCTCGGCGTAGCGCTCGACCTCTTCCTGGCGTGCGTCGTACTGTTCGATCCCGACGAGCGCGCGCGTGTAGTCGGCGACGAGCACTGAGAGGGCCTGTGCGGTCCCGCCCGCCGAGCGGATCGGTCCCGCGTAGTAAACGTTGACGAACTCGGTGCCGTCGTCGTTCTCGAGGAGTTCGACCTTGTCGATCCCCTCGATCGGTGCGGCGACGACCCCCTCGGTGAGCAGGGCGACCGCCGTTCGAACCGCACCCTCGACCTTCCCGGCTTTCGTCTCGTAGTCGCCGACCCGTCCCTCCGCGAAGTCCTCGGCGAGTTCCAGCGCCGCCTCCTCGCGGCTCATCTCACCCTCGAGCTCGCGGACCCGCTCGGCGACGCCGTCGATCCCGAGGATGTTCTCGACGCGGTCGGCCATGTCCTTGGCGACGGGAATCTCGACCTCGGGTTCGGGGTCCGCGCCGCGCTCTTTGGCCCGCTCGGCGACGTCGAACGCCGTGTCGAGCTGGGATTCGAGGCGTCGGAAGTAGCGTTCGTCTTCCTCGCGCATCTCAGAGCCAGCGATCGAACGCGGTCGTCTCGTCGTCCTCGCGCTCGGAGCGAACGGAACGAAGGTCGTACTCGTTCGCAGCGTCGACGGCTCGATAGGTCATACGACACTACTGTGGCGGCCGGGAGAAAAAGCGCACCGGTCGCGACCGAGTGCTCTCGTGATCGCGTTCCGGATCTGTACCCGTCCGTCAGAAGTAGAATTAGTAACTGAGTATTGTGAAAACCCACTCGGAACACGCGAGAACGACAGGCATGTTATACGATCGAGGTGCGATCGACCGATTTCTAGGGATAAACCAAAACATATATAGTTTGCTGCTACGGCCATTACTGTGAGAATGGCAAACAACCAGCAGGTTTGGACCCGACGGCGAATTCTCGCCTCGGGTGCCGCGGTCTCCGCCGCGGCCGTTGCAGGGTGCATCGGTGGGAACGGCGACGAGGACGAAGAGGGCGGCGAGATCCTCGACCCCGAGGAGTACGACTACGAGCGAGACGAACCGGACGACCCCGACGCCGTCAGCGACGGGACGATGGTCTACACGCAGGAGCTCGAGCGCGACGAGGACTTCGACCCCGTCGTCTCGAACGACGCCTACAGCTTCCAGATCATCACGCAGGTGTTCGACGGGCTCTACGAGTTCAACTACGACTACGAACTCGAGCCGAAGGTCGCGGTCGACTTCCCGGAGGTCGAACGGGACGACACCCGGTATCTCTACGAGATTCACGACGGGATCGAGTTCCACAACGGTGAGGAGCTCACCGCCGAGGACGTCGCCCACTCGTTTACGGCGCCCGTCGAGGAGGAGACGCCGAACATGTCGGAGTTCGACATGATCGAAGACGTCGAGGTGATCGACGACTACCAGCTCCAGGTCGACCTCGAGAACCCGTACGGCCCCTGGGAGATGTTCAACCACGCGGTCGAGATCGTTCCGGAGGGGGCCCGGACCGACGACCGCGAGGAGTTCAACCAGAACCCGATCGGTTCGGGGCCGTTCGAGTGGAGCGATTTCGAGTTCGGCGAGTTCATCGAGCTCGAGCGGTTCGACGACTACTGGGACGACCCCGTTCCACATCTCCAGGGGATCCGGTTCGAGGACAACGTCGACGACGCGAGCCGGGTCAGCGAGATGCTCTCCCACGACACCGACGCGATCGGCGACGTTCCCAACGACGACTGGGACGAGCTCGAGGGCGAGGACGACATCAGCGTTCACGTCACCGAGAGTCCGTCGGTAACGTACATCTTCTTCAACACCAACGAGGGTGCGGGGACGGCCGATCCGAACGTTCGCCGGGGGATCGCCCACGCGTTCTCGATGCAGGATTACGTCGAGACGTACCTGAACAACGCCGCGATCCCGCTGGTGACACCGACGTCCCGGATCACCAACGACCTGTGGGATTTCCCGATCGACGAGTGGGAAGAAGACGTCTATCCCGAATACGATCCCGAGCAGGCCGAGGAGCTGCTCGACGAGCACGCGCCCGACGACTGGAACCCGACGTTCATGGCGCCCGACGACGAGCGGGCGACCCTCGCCGAGCGCGTCGCGACCCGCCTCGACGAGATCGGCTACGATATGGAGGTCCAGACGATGGACTTCGGCGCCATGCTCGAGCAGACGATCTACAGCGAGGCCAACCCCGACGACTACGAGCTGTACATCCTCGGCTGGACCGGCGGCCCGGACCCGGACCAGTACCTCTACTCGCTGTTCCACGAGAGCATGGAGGAGCTGAACAACGGCCACCACTACGAGGGACGCGACGACTTCCACGACAGAATCGTCGAAGCACGCCAGTCCGCCGACGACGACGAGCGCGAGGAGCTCTACATCGGAATCATCGAGGAGATCCTCGAGGAGCTGCCGGCGCTACCGGCCTACACCGAGCACAACTCGATGGCGACCGGCGAGCAGATCAGGGATATGCACGTCCATCCACAGATGCAGTACAACCCTAACCTCGTCTCCGACGAGAGCAACGTCTGGGTCGACGACTAATCAGTTCGACGACCCGAATAGAACAGAAACGAAAATACCTACATACCCCTTTCCGACAACTACTGATAGCACGATATCCAGATGGGACTACTTCGTTACACGCTGTACCGGCTCGTTCAGGCGGTTCCCGTACTGATCGGTATCACGATCATTACGTTTCTCCTCGCGAACTCGGCGCCGGGTGATCCGGTCCGGCTCATGCTACAGGGCCAGGAGGTCGACGAGGAGCTGATTCAGACCATCGAGCAGCGGTACGGTCTCGATCAACCGCTTCACGAGCGGTATCTGACGTATATGAGCGGTCTCGTACAGGGCGATTTCGGACACAGCATTCACTACAACGAACCGGTGTCGGATCTCATGTGGAGCCGGCTCGGGCCGACGCTGTTGCTCGTTCTCTCGGCGTACGCGTTCGCGGTCGTCACCGCGATTCCGCTCGGAATCCTGGCGGCGACGAAACGAAACGAGCCGACCGACCACGTCTCCCGTATCGTGGCGCTGCTCGGTGTGAGCACCCCGTCGTTCTGGATCGGGATCATGCTGATCCTGCTCTTTGCCGTCCAGCTCGGCTGGTTCCCTTCGACCGGGCTCGTCTATCCGTGGTGGGGCCCCGAGGGGTACGACTGGATCGACACGTGGCCCGAGTTGCTCTACCAGACGGCGTTGCACCTGTTGCTCCCGATGATCGCTCTCGGGACGTTACAGATGGCGACGCTGATGCGCGTCGAACGCACACAGATGATCGAGTCGCTGCAGGGCGAGTACGTCAAGCTCGCGCGTGCCTACGGTGTTCCGGAGCGGACGATCCTCCGGAAACACGCGTTCCAGAACGCCCAGCTGCCGATCATCACGATCATCGGACTGAACCTCTCGACGGCGCTTGGCGGGGCAGTCCTGATCGAGTACGTCTTCAACATCAACGGGATGGGGCGGCTGTTCATCGAGGCGATCCAGACGCTCGACTACCAGCTAATCATGGGGATCACGATCGTGATCGGGACGATGTTCGTCATCGGCGTGATCATCACGGACATCTCCTACGCCTACATCGATCCCCGCGTCACCTACGGTGAGGAGGAGTAAACGATGGCGATAGGCGAATCTCAGATGGGGGACGAATCGGGCCCCTCCGAGGAGGTCGAGGCGAAGTTCGGGTGGCGCTACACCCTGAAGAAGGTGATGGACGACGCGACCGCACGGTGGGGGCTGTACATCGTCGCGGTCGTGATCGTGATCTCGGCGTACACGATGGTCGACAGCAACCTCTCTCGGATCACGTTCGGGATGGTGTCGGACTTTACGTTCGCCGAGGCACTACCGATCTTCGATCACCCCGAGCGCATCCCGCCACCGGGCGAGGGCGAGAGCCACGTACCGCCGGCGTTCCACGCCGACGGATCGATGGCCCACCCGCTGGGCACCGACGCCGACGGCCGCGACTACTTCACCAGAATCGTCTACGGCGCGCAGGTGTCGGTCAGCGTCGGCATCGTTTCGACGCTGATCGGATTCGTCGGCGGGACGATCGTCGGCGCGGTCGCGGGCTTTTACGGCGGAAAGATCGACGACGTCCTCATGCGGGCCGTCGAGACGGTCTACGCCATCCCTCCGCTGATCCTCATCATCGTCTTCACCGTGTTCGTCAGCGGCGGCAGCCCCGACATCACCTACGCGATACTGGGCGTCGGGATCACGTTCATTCCGGTGTTTGCCCGCATCATCCGCAGCGAGGTGCTCTCGATCCGCGAGATGGATTACATCGAGGCCGCCAGGGCCTCGGGGGTCAAAAACCGGAACATCATCCTCCGGCACGTGATCCCGAACAGCTTCGCGCCGGTGTTGGTCTACGCGACGCTCCAGATCGGCGTCACGATCCTGATCGTCGCCGGCCTCTCGTTCCTGGGGTACGGCGCCCAGCCGCCGACGCCGGACTGGGGCGAGATGCTGAACGTCTCGCACGGGTATATGCACGCGAACGTCTGGCTGAGCGTCTGGCCGGGCCTTGCCATCCTCGTCACCATCATGGGGTTCAACCTCTTCGGCGACGGCCTGCAGGACGCGCTCGATCCGCGACTCAAGAACTAACATGAGCTCCGAACCACTACTTCGCGTCGAGAATCTCAAGACGCAGTTCTTTACGGACGCTGGCACAGTACGCGCAGTCGACGGGATCTCTTTCGAGGTCCACGAGGGCGAGATCGTCGGCCTCGTCGGCGAGTCGGGGGCTGGCAAATCGGTCGCCTCGATGAGCCTGTTACGACTCGTCGAGAACCCCGGCGAGATCGTCGCCGGCGAGATCACCTACAAGGGTGAGACGATCTTCGGCCTCGAGGAGGGTTCCGATGGCGACCTCCGCGAGCGCGAGGACATGCTCTCGAACGAGGCGGTCCGGGATCGGATCCGGGGTAACGAGATCGCCGTCATCTTCCAGGATCCGATGGAGTCGCTCAATCCCGTGTTCACGGTCGGGGGGCAGCTCCGCGAGTTCATCGAGCTCAACCGTGACCTCTCGGGGGCGGAAGCAAAGGAGGAGGCGATCGAGATGCTCCGGGAAGTCGGTATCCCCGATCCCGAGGAGCGCTACGAGGAGTACCCCCACCAGTTCTCGGGCGGGATGCGCCAGCGCGTATTGATCGCGATGGCGCTTGCCTGCGAGCCGAACCTCATCATCGCCGACGAGCCGACGACGGCCTTGGACGTCACCGTCGAGGGCCAGATCATCGACCTCGTCGACGACCTCCAGGAGAAGTACAACACGAGCTTCATCTGGGTCACCCACGACATGGGCGTCGTCGCGGAGATCTGCGACCGGGTCAACGTCATGTATCTCGGCGAGATCATCGAGCAGGCGCCGGTGGACGAGCTGTTTCACGACACCAAACACCCCTACACGCAGGCACTGTTGAACTCGATGCCCCGACCCGACCGGACCGTCGAGGAGCTCGAACCCATCGAGGGCGTGATGCCCGAAGCGATATCACCGCCCTCGGGCTGTCGGTTCCACCCGCGCTGTCCGGACGCCAGGGAGGTCTGCCAGCGAGTCCACCCCGAGCCCAAGGAGGTCGCCCGAGCCGACGGCCACCCGCACAACGCGGCCTGTGTCAAACACGACGTCTTCGACGTCGGCTACGACGAGAGCCCGCCCTTCGAGGAGGAGCCACAGCTAACCGCGGGGACGCCGGGAGGTGAGGACGGTGAGTAGTCCCGTCGGCTCCGGAGCGACCGGCGAGGAGCCGCTGCTCCGGGTCCGAAACCTCAAGAAGTACTTCAATCAGGACTCGGGGCTCCTGAGCGGGATCTCCTTCGATTCGGACCAGTTTCCGCCGATCGACGTCGGCCAACAGCGGGTCAAGGCCGTCGACGACGTCGACTTCGAGATCCGACGGGGCGAAACCCTGGGACTCGTCGGCGAGTCCGGCTGCGGGAAGAGTACACTCGGGCGAACCCTGCTGCGTTTGCTCGAGCCGACGGAGGGAACGATCGACTTCAAGGGCGAGGACTTGGCGGAGTTAAGCGGCGAGGAGCTCCGCCAGAAGCGCTCGGAGATTCAGATGATCTTCCAGGATCCCCAGGCCTCGCTCGATCCGCGGATGAAGATCGGCCAGATCGTCGAAGAGCCGATGCGCGCCCACGGAATGTTGGACGACGAGGGTCGCGAGCAACGCGCGAAGATGCTGCTCGAGAAGGTCGGGCTCGACCCCCACCACTACAACCGCCACCCCCACGCGTTCTCCGGCGGGCAGCGCCAGCGGGTCAACCTCGCTCGAGCGCTGTCGGTCGATCCGGAGTTTATCGTCTGTGACGAGCCCGTCTCGGCGCTGGACGTCTCGATCCAGGCCCAGGTGCTGAACACGATGGAGGAGCTCCAGGAGGAGTTCGGTCTGACCTACCTCTTTATCGCCCACGACCTCTCGGTGATTCGGCATATCTCCGATCGGGTCGCCGTGATGTATCTGGGCAACATCGTCGAGCTCGCGGACAAGGAGGAGCTGTTCGAGAACCCCCAGCACCCCTACACGAGGGCGCTGCTCGACTCGATCCCCGTTCCCGATCCGCGGGAGCGAGACGCCCGGGGCGTCCTCGAGGGCGAGGTACCGAGTCCGGTCGATCCGCCCTCCGGCTGTCGATTCCGGACCCGGTGTCCACGGCTGATCGCCCCCGAGGAGTACGAGCTGACCGACGAGGAGTGGGCCCACACCCGGACGTTCATGCGCGCGGTCAAACGCCGGACCCTCGAGCCGATGTCGGCCGACGAGCTCCGCCGGGAGTTCTTCGGCGGGGAGCTCCCCCGCGGCGAGGCCGGCGAGATCGTCGCGGAGGCGATCGACCTCCTCGAGACCGATCCCGAGTCGGCGGCGGTCGCCGACGACCACGAGGACTGGGAGGAGGCCCGTGAGCTCCTGCTCGAGTCGTTCGCCCGTCGAAGCATCTGTGCAACCGAGCGGCCGGCCTACGAGCTCGAACCCGAGTACGGCACCGATCCCCACTTCGCGGCCTGTCACCTCCACCGCTAATCGCGGCCGGTGGGTTCCGATTCGGGAGTTTCGAGTCGCAAGCCATCGGCTCGCTCGCACTCCGTTTCGGCGCCGTTTGGGAAGCCGAGACGTATCCCGTGCGAATTATTCTACAACACCATTGTTGGTGGCATAAACTCTTAAGCGGCCGGCCTCATTATTAACTCGTGAATGAGTAAGATTATGTCCGTCCTGACGACGACCGCCGTGTTCGGCACCAAAGTACGACGAGCAATCGACAACTCGCCGGAGTTCACCGGCGTTCAGACGAGCGACGACGGCCGACCGGAGACGCAGGCTCCGGCCGGCGGCATGCTGACGGGGTAGACGAAGACGTCCCTACCGGATCGCAACCGTGGTGGTATCGCTCGGCGTGTACGCGTCCTCGTGGGTGGCGACGAAAACCCGAAGTTCGTACTCACCGGGGTCGGGGACGACCGACTCGCGGAGGGCGTCCTCGCGATGCCGTTCGAACCGACCGTTCCACGTGAACGACGTTCGTTTTCGTTCTCCGCCGCCAAAGGAGAAGGAGCTTGGCCGGCTACGGGTGTAGCGGTTCTCGTCGCTGGCCTCGAGTTGGCCGTCGATCGTCCACCCCCAGCGGCGTTGCTCGGGGGTCGGGATGTCGATCGGTACCGGCAGCGGGTTCTTGAACTCGACGGTGATCTCGACCGGTTCGTCGCGGTCGTACGTCCGTTGGTCGGTCTCGACGGAGACACGAAGCAGCCGTCGAGCCAGCGCTGTCGGAACCAGCGCGGCGAGGACGTTCGCGGTCGTGTACCGGGAGTCGTCGGCGTCGGATCCGTCGGTCCGATCGCTCCGGGGGCGCGGTCCAACCATCTACCGAAAACGAACGGCCGGAGGAGCAAGTACTGTACGGAGGCGACGCGAACCGCCCTACCGCATCGACGGCAGCGTCGGCGCCTCGTCGGCCCGCATCGAGAGCCACGCCCCGTCGACGGCGATATCCGCGATGATATACCGGTCGGCCGACTCGGCCGGATCGATCGCACCGACGACCGTCTCGTCGGCTCCGACCGTGACATCGGATGACATCATACACGAATGTGAATCCCACTCACATATAAACACGTCGAATCGTCGACCGCACGTTCGGAGCCGACTACGAACGGGGGGCCGTCCGCAGGTGAAACACTGGGTTTATACTCATTTTCGCCGTACCGGGAGTATATGAACGTAGCCGACGCGATGACGCAGCGGGAAGACGTGGTGACCGTCGAGTTACCAGGCACTCGCGAGGACGTCCTCGAGTACCTGCAGGAACGGTCGTTTTCGTCGGTTCCGGTCGTCAGCCGGACCGACAGCCGCCTCGAGTACCGCGGACTGGTCTCGCGTGACGCGCTGATCGAGCAACCCGACGAGGACCAGCTCGTCATGCTGATGGACGACGTTCCCTCGGCGACCGCCGACACCGCCCTCGAGGAGGTCGCGAAGCTCATGTTCGACGAGGGCGAGCGTCGGATCCCGGTCGTCGACGGAGAGTTCGAAGGGATCGTTACGGTGACTGACGTCGTTCACGCGATCGCGGCCGGCGATCAGGAGACCGACGACACCGTCGAGGGTCACTCGAGTGGGAACGTCAACACGACCTACGAGGGGGCACCCCTGGCCGTCGCCGAGCGCGAGCTCTACTACGCGAACGTCCCCTACACCGTCGCGCTGGACGACGAGGGCCGAATGAGCGGCGTGCTGACCGAGGTCGATATCATCGACGTCGCGCGCATCGTCGAGGGCGAGGAGGAGACCGGGGACAACTTCCCCGATCAGGACGCCGAGTGGTCCTGGGAGGGGATCAAAGGCGTCGGGAGCCGCTACCTGCCGACGCGGGACATCGAAATCCCGAACGGCCCCGTCAGCGAGTTCATGAGCGAGGACGTCGTGACGGTCTCGGCCCAGACGTCGGTCCAGAACGCCGCACAGAAGATGATCAGCAACGACGTCGAACAGCTTCCGATGGTGACGGGCGAACAGCTCGTCGGCGTGGTCCGGGACGTCGATCTCCTGGAGGCGCTGTATGAGTGAGCCGACTGACGCGACCGACCAGCCAACCAGCGAGAAGCTGGTCGAACTCGCCAAACGCCGAGGGTACTTCTTCCAGTCCTCGGGGGCCTACGGCGGCGTCGGCGGCTTCTACACGTTCGGTCCGCAGGGCGCCGCGCTGAAGGGCAACGTCGAGGACGCCTGGCGGGACCGCTTTGCCGTCGCAGAGGGGAACATGGAGATCGACGCCCCGACGATCATGCCCGAGCCGGTCTTCGAGGCGTCGGGCCACCTCGACGGGTTCGACGACATGCTCGTCGAGTGTCCCGACTGCGGCGAGAGCCACCGCGCAGACCACGTCGTCGAGGACAACACGAAGTACGAGGACGCCGAGAGCCTCCCCATCCCGGAGGTCGAAGAGGTCATCGCCGAGTACGAGCTCGTCTGTCCTGCCTGTGGCGCAGGACTGGCGGGCCAGGCCGTCGAGACGTTCAACCTGATGTTCGACACGAACATCGGCCCCGGCGACTCCCAGCCGGGCTATCTGCGCCCCGAGACCGCACAGGGGATCTTCGTCGAGTTCCCCCGCCTGAAGGAGTACGCCCGCAACCAGCTGCCGTTCGGCGTCACCCAGATCGGTCGGGCCTACCGCAACGAGATCAGCCCGCGGCGCTCGATCATCCGCACCCGCGAGTTCACCCAGGCCGAACTCGAGTACTTCGTCGACCCCGAGGAGGACGAACCGCCCCTCGAGCGCGTCGAGGACGTCGAAGTGTGCCTGTACCCCGTCGGCGAACAGAACGACGAGGACGGCGAAGAGATCGAGACGACGATCGGCGCGGCCGTCGAGGAGGGGATCGTCGCCGACGAGTGGGTCGCGTACTTCCTCGGGATCGCCAAGCCGTGGTACGAGGCCGTCGGCGTCGACATGGATCGGTTCCGGTTCCGCCAGCACCTCTCGGGCGAACGGGCCCACTACGCGGCGGACTGCTGGGACGCCGAGAGCGAAATCGATGGCAACTGGATCGAGATGGCTGGCTTCGCCAACCGGACCGACTACGACCTCTCGAAACACGAGGAGTACTCCGAGGACCGCTTTACCGTCTTCAAACAGTACGACGAACCCAAAACGGTCGAACGTGCGACCGTCGATCCCGACATGAGCTATCTGGGACCGGAGTTCGGCGGCGCGGCCCAGGACGTCGTCAGCGAACTCGAGACGCTGGCCGAACGGGACCGTTCTGCGTTCGAGGGCGAGACCGTCGAGATCGAACTCGACGGCGAGAGCCACGAGCTCCCCGTCGAGAAGACCGGGTTCTCGGTCGACGAGGAACGGATCGCCGGCGAACACGTCACCCCCCACGTCATCGAGCCCTCCTTCGGCGTCGATCGGGTCGTTTACACCGTCCTCCACCACGCCTACAGCGAGGACGAGGTCGACGGCGAGAACCGCACGTATCTCGAGCTCGAGCCCGAGGTCGCGCCCACCTTCGTCGGCGTCTTCCCCTTGCAGAGCGACGACGAGCTCGAGGCCGTCGCGAACGACGTCGTCGACGACTTGCGCGAGGCGGGACTCTCCGTAACGTACGACGACTCGGGGAACATCGGTCGGCGCTACCGCCGTCAGGACGAGGTCGGCACGCCGTTTTGCGTGACGGTAGACTACGAGACCGTCGAAGCAGCGGAGACGACCGTCACGGTTCGGGAACGGGACACGACCGACCAGAAGCGACTCGCGGTCGACGAACTCGCGGAGACGCTGGCCGCGATCCGCGCCGGCGACCTCGCCTTCGAGGAGCTGTAGCGGCTCCGTCCTTGCGGTCCGACCGAAACCGCCGCGTTCCTTATTCCGATCGCGTTCCTACCGTTCTCGGATGAAGGGTGTACACAGTTCGGACTATCGGCCGACGGGCGGATCGATCGCGGTCGCGGGCGGGTGCCCCGAAAGCGAGGGGTCAGCGACGAAGCGTCGAAGCGATCCGACGGCGGTGAAGCGGTGACTGGAACGCCGTCGGACGACCGTTCCGACGATAGAGCGGACGCCGACCGACCGACCGAACGGACGCAGTCGCCTCCGGGAGATCTCGCGCGGCGATTCTTCGACGCGACTCCGGTCGGGACCGCCGTGATCGACGCGGACGGCGATTATGTGTTCGCGAACGAGCGGGCGAGGACGGTGCTCGGGCTGACGGACGAGGAGCTCGCCGATCGACCGTACGACCACGACGACTGGAAGCTCTACTACGACGACGGAACTCCCGTTCCGGTGTCGGAGAACCCGGTGATGCAGGTCTTCGAGACCGCCGAGCCAGTGTATGGGTTCCAGCACTGGCTCGAGTTTCCTGACGGCTCCGAGCGGTGGCTCTCGAGCAACTCCGCGCCGATCCTGGACGAGGCGGGCGACGTCGAGTTCGTCGTCATCGCCTTCGAGGACGTCACCGCGCTGAAGCGCCGCGAGAAACGTCTGACCAGCGACCACGTGCGTCGCCTCGAGTTTCGCGCCGACGGGCCGGCGGTCCCGTCCTCGCTTCGCGTCGAGGGTGGGGAGACGCGCATCGAGATCGATTCGGTCGTCTCGCTGTCGGACGAGACGGCCGTCCAGTACATGGGAACGGACGACCTCGGTCCCGGCGAGTTCGTCACGGCCGTCGAAGAGGTACCTCACTACAAGGACGCGCGCCTGCTCAGCTCGATCGACGGCTACAACCGCGTCGAGGCCTACGCCGAGCCGACGACCGTCGCGTCGGTGTTTCCCTCGCTCGGGGGTCGCGCCCGCAGCATCGTCATCACGCCGGACGAGGTCAGGTTCCGGGGCGAGCTACCGGGCGACGTCGATCCCCGGCTGGCCGCCGAGGGGATCCGGGAGTTCCACCCCGACGTCGAGCTCGTCTCCGAGGACCTCGTCTACTCGCCACACCTGCTGTACGACGTCGTCGCCGACGCGCTCACGGATCGGCAGCTGGCCGTCCTCGACGCCGCGTACTTCGGCGGCTACTTCGACACGCCGCGGGCGAGCACCGGTGACGAGCTGGCCGACAGGTTCGGCGTGACTCGACAGACGTTCAACCAGCACCTCCGCAAGGCCCAGCAGACGGTCTTCCGGCACCTCTTCGAGGAATCCGGTGCGGAGGCACGCTGACTGGTCAGCCTCCACGCTTACGCCGGTGGCGTAGTACTGTGGAACAATGAGCGACAGGCCGACCTCCGCAGACGCCGTTCCCTCGATCGACGCCGACGGCGTTGGCTACGACCCCACCACCGAAACGCTTCACGCCCGGTTCGATCCGGAAGCGGAATCGATTACAGTGTCGCTCGTCGAAGCGGTCGCGACCGCGATCGACCGCGACCCGGTCGCAATGACGCCGCTGTTCGAGGCCGTCGATCCCGAGGCGCTCTCGGCACTTGTGGCCTCGACCCGGGACGGACCCGTCGAGGTATCGTTCGCCTACGAGGACTGTTATGTAACCGTCTCGACCTGTGGCGACGTCGTCATCGAACCGCCCGAGACCTGACCCCCGCGGTCTCAGCCTGTCAGCCGAAACATAACCGACGCACTGAAGGTCACTTCCTTCGAGGCACGAGGTGATGGCCGACGAACTGAAGCGCCGGCTGGTCCACTCGAGCGGAGCGGGGCTGGTCGCACTGTATCTCCTCGCTGACTATTTCGGGGTCGGACTCACCTGGGATCGGTTCCGGCTCCTGATGGTGGCGCTCTCGCTCGGCGTCATCGGGCTCGAGTTTCTGCGGCTGCAGGTCGGGCTCGACTGGTGGATCTACGAGAAGCTGACCCGCGAGTACGAACAGGATCAGTTCGCCGGCTACGGCTACTACATGGTCAGCATGACCGTCGCGGTCCTCCTGTTCGAACCACAGATCGCCCTCCCCGCAATGTTGATGCTCGCGATCGGCGATCCGATCAGCGGCGCTGTCTCCGACGACACGCTCAAGACCGTCAAGGGACCGACGGTGCTCGGGACGATGTTCGTTGTCAGCGCCGTCCTCGCGGCACCGTTCCTCTACGAGGCGCCGCCGGCGGTGCTCGCGGCCGCGCTCGGCGCGACGATCGCCGACGGGATCAAGGTACAGGTCGGCGACTTCATCGTCGACGACAACCTGACGATCCCCATCTACGCAAGCGTGCTGGCGTATCTCGCCCTCGAGTTCCTGTAGCTACGGCCCGCCGTCGAGGACGCCCGCCACCGCTCGCGCTTCGCCCCGGCGCAGCAGCCCGGAGGCCGTCGACACCGCACAGCCGAGCTCGGCGGCGACGTCCTCGATCCCGTTTCGTCGGGGCACCTCGTAGTAGCCGAGCTCCCGGGCGACCGCGAGAGCCTCCCGCTGGCGGTCCGAAACGACGTCCCCGGAAACGGGAAGCTCGTCGCTCGCCCACAGCACCTCCAGCGAGACGCCCTCCGGCACCGTCTCGAGGATCGTCCCGAGGTCGTCGGGGTGGCCCACGAGCGTCAGGCGCATGGTCCGATCGGCACGAACCTCGATCGGCGGGACGACCACCACGGTCTCTCGCGCGAGCGCGTCCAGCAGCGAGCGTCCCTCCGGGCCGAGTTCCTGGCGCAAGTAGAGGAAGAACCCGTCCTCGGCGGGCGTGATCTCGTACTCCAGAACTCGCTCGGAGTCGGCGAGCAACGGCTCGTAGGCTGCCGGGTCGCCGTCGACGAACGACGTGATCGTCTCGACGTCCTCGACGGCCTGCCCGCCGAGGATCAGCTCCCGCTCGAGGTCGGGCGACGTACAGATCCCCTCGTGGATCGGGGGAAGCGCCTCGCTGGCGTATCGGAGTTCGATCCCGACGGACTTCATGTCCGTCGGTACGGACGGCGATAACTTAAAATGGCGATAGGTTTCGGGAGTACTGCAAACCGAAGTCGTGCCGATCGTTCGGTATGGAGTTTCGAACCTGGAGACGCCGAACCGTCGCGCTGGGAGCGCTCGTCGCCGCCAGCTACGCATGGCAGCGGACGCGTCCGGCTCGAGCCGACGATCGGCAGGGAACGATCACCGAGCGCCACGGCGCGGCCTTTCTCGTACGCCGACCCGTCGACGCGAATCGAGTCGAGTCGGTCCGCGAGGCGGTCGCGGGACTCTGTGCGGACCCCGACGACCCCAACCCGCTGCTCGGTCTCGAGGACGCGACCACGGCGTCACTGTTCCTCGACACCGGCGGCGAATCCCCGTCGCTGTGCTGGTACGTCGAAATCCCTCGCTCCGCGATCGTCGACTGGGCCGATCCCGAATCGCGCGTCGAGGCGGCGTTTCCCCTCGAACACGGTGCGATCGGTGACGAAATGGCGGTCGACCGCGAGCTGCTGGTCCACGCGGTCAATCCGAACCGACCCCGAACCGCGACGGGGACCGACGACGGCCCCCTCGTCGTCGGCCCGGACGGCGAGTGCGGCGTCGACGTCGACCTCGTCCAGTTGCACCTGAAACCGGGGGTGGCCGAGCGGCTCGCGGACAGATTCGCCGGACTCTCCCGGCGCGTCGCGGCGGGGGAGGTCGAACTCGGCCCTGTCGAAACGTGGAGCGCGGCGATGCTCGAGGCCGAGGAGATGTACACCGAGTCGGTCGTCCTCGAGCGACGACCCGAGGGATACCTGCTCTACGGATACATGGAGACCGCCGAGATGGCGAGGGTGTACGACGCTTACTACGACACCTGGAACCCGATCGCCCGGCTCTCGGAGCTGGTTCTCGGGCGCGTCCTCGAGGAGCCGGCCCAGATCCTCGAGTATCCGCTCGGGAGCGATGTCGACGTCCTCGCCCACGCGGTCGATCCGGACCGACCGCGCCGACCCGAGGAGTGAGGGGACCACTCAGGCGTTCAGTCGCCAGATCTCGAAGTTGAGGACGGCGGCGAAGCTCACCCAGAGGAGGTAGGGGACGAGCAACGCGGCGGCGCGGCGATCTACCCGTCGGAAGGCGGCGATGGTCGCGACGACGAGCACCCAGAGGAGGGCGATGATCCCGAACGCGACGAGCAGCCGCTCGAGCGAGAAAAAGGCGGGCGTCCAGGAGACGTTGACCGCCATCTGGACGACGAACAGGCCGAGCGCGAGCCGACGGCCGTCGCTGTCGCTGCGCCAGACGAGCCAGATCGCGACGCCCATGAGCGTAAACAGTAGCGTCCAGACGATCGAGAAGGCGATCCCGGGCGGGTAGAACCAGGGTTTGTCGAGCGCCTGGAACCAGGCCGTATCCGACGACGAGATCAGCGCGGGTGCGCTGCCGACGGCGTTGACCAGGACGACGAAGCCGACGGCGGTGAGGATCGATCGCGGCTCCGGCAGACCGAGGGTGCGCCTCGAGGTTTCCATACGTCCTCGACGAGCCACAGCTGCTTGGAGGGTGACGTTGCAACGTCAGAGAAATGTGACCTCGAGCAAGTTAGTGAGTGCTGCGACTTCGAAGTCGGCGTCTGCGACGACGAGGAGTTCGTCGTGGGCTATCGAAGCCCCTGCGATGAACGCATCGCGGGCGGCGAGGGGTTGTCCTTGGTTGCGTAGTTCGTCCTGCAACTCCCCTGCAGCGCGGGCGGTTTCACCGGCAGTTTCGACGGTCGTTACCCACTCGAGCGCACCGTCGACCGCATCCAGATTCGTCGGGCCGTTTTTGAATATTTCCCCCTGGTACACCTCGAACAACGCGAGCGGCGGCGTAACTGCGCGCTCGTCGAGGTGGCTCTCGACGTACGAGACGACGTCATCGTTGCCGTCCAAGTACTCGATCAGCACGCTGCTGTCGTACAGTGTCATCCGTCGTCGGAGCCGATTCCGCGTTTCATCTCCGTTCGAGCCTGCCGAGCTTTCTCGGCGGCGTCGGTATTCGCCCAGAGTCCGGCCCCTTCACGAACCGTTTCGCGCCGTTCGCTGACGAGTCGCGATAGCAGGTCGTCGAACGTTTCGTCCTCACCCTTGAGTGCTGCGAGTGCTGCGTGCGTATCCTCGTCGACACGGATACTCTTGCTCATACTAGTGTGTATACAACGCCGTATACAAGAGTATTGTGTCGGTTCCGGATACCAGCTTCACTTTCACCCCGATACGCGAACCCTTATTCGCGGCGAGGATGAACGCCCGGCAATGGCAGCGACGGACGAGGACGGCGGACAGCCGACGATCGATCACCCCTTACTCGAGCCGAACTTCCTCGAGCGACGGCTCTACCAGCTGAAGCTCGCGGGCACGGCCGCGAACCACCACACGCTGGTCTGTCTGCCGACGGGGCTGGGGAAGACGACGGTGAGCCTGCTGGTGACCGCCCGCCGGCTCGAGGAGGTCGGCGGAACCGCCCTGATGCTCGCGCCCACGAAGCCCCTCGTCCAGCAACACGCCGAGTTCTACCGAGAGGCCCTGCAGGTGCCCGACGACGAGATCGTCGTCTTCACGGGCGACGTCAGTCCCGACGACCGGGCCGCGCTGTGGGAGGACGCGACGGTCGTGATGGCCACCCCGCAGGTCATCGAGAACGACCTCGTCGGCAGTCGGATCTCCCTCTCTGACGTTACGCACTGTACCTTCGACGAGTGCCACCGCGCGACGGGCGACTACGCGTACAACTACATCGCCGAGCGCTATCACGCCGACGCCCGCGACCCGCTCGTAACCGGAATGAGCGCCTCCCCCGGCGGCGACGAGGAGGCCATCCTCGAGGTCTGCGAGAACCTCGGGCTCCAGGAAGTGGAGGTGATGACCGAGGAGGACGCCGACGTCGCCGAGTTTACCCACGACACCGACGTCGAGTGGGAGCGCATCGACCTCCCCGAGGAGGTCCTGGAGATCCGCGACGCCCTGAACGAGGTGATCACGGACCGCCTCGAGACCCTCAAGGAGCTGGGGGTCGCTGGCTCGACCCAGCCCGACCAGTCCCAGAAGGATCTCAACCGGATGCGCGCCGAGCTCCAGCGGCTGATCGACAACGACCAGTCGGAGGGGTTCGAGGGGATGTCCGTTCACGCCGAGGTGATGAAGCTCCGCCAGGCCGTGACGCTCGTCGAGACCCAGAGCGTCGAGGCCCTGCGGCGGTACTTCGACCGCCAGCGCAACCAGGCCCGGTCCTCGGGGGCCTCGAAGGCCAGCCAGCGGATGGTCTCGGATCCCCGCGTTCGCGAGGCGATGCGAAGGGCCGAGAAGTTCGACGAGCTCCACCCGAAGTACCGCAAGAGCCGGATGCTGCTGGCCGAGACTCTGGGGCTCGAGGACGGCGAGCGGGTGATCGTCTTCACCGAGTCCCGCGATACGGCGGAAGCGCTGACGGAGTTTTTGAGCGAGAGCTTCGACGCGAAGCGCTTCGTCGGCCAGGGCGACCGCGAGGGCTCGGACGGGATGACACAAAAGGAACAACAGGAGGTACTCGACGCCTTCCGGGCCGGCAAGTTCGAGGTGCTGGTCTCGACGTCGGTCGCCGAGGAGGGGCTTGACGTCCCCGAGGTCGATCTCGTCCTGTTCTACGAGCCCGTCCCGACGGCGATCCGGTCGATCCAGCGCAAGGGTCGTACGGGTCGCCAGTCGGAGGGACGGGTCGTTGTCCTGCTGGCCGAGGACACCCGCGACGAGGCCTACTTCTGGATCTCGAAGCGCCGCGAGAAGGAGATGGAATCCGAGCTCCGCGAGCTGAAGGGGATGGCCGACGAGCTCGAGGAGGAGCTCGACGACGCCCAGCAGTCCCTGGCCGCGTTCGAGAGCGGAGCGAAAGTGAACGGGGAAGGCGAAAAACCACAGGAGGGAAGCGGATCTTCCAGCGGAAACGAGGGGGTTGGCGACCGACCCGGACTGCAGGAGTTCGACGCGGAGAACTCGGAGTCGAGTAGCAACGCCGACGGATCGAGCGACGACGCCGCGGACGTCGCGACCCACGAACCCCACGCCGAGGGCGACCGCGTCGAGGTCGTCGCCGACCAGCGCGAGATGGACGCCAACATCGCCCGCGAGCTCTCGCGGCGCGAGAGCTACGAGGTGCGCCTCGAGACGCTGGAGGTCGGCGACTACGTCCTCTCGGATCGAGTCGCCGTCGAGCGCAAGTCCGTCGCCGACTTCGTCGACTCGCTGGTCGGGGGCGACCGCTCGGTGTTCGAGCAGGTCGGGGCGATGAGCCGCCACTACGCCCGTCCGATCGTGGTCGTCGAGGGCGAGGGGCTGTACGAGCAACGCGACGTCCACCCCAACGCCGTCCGGGGGGCGCTCTCGAGTTTGGCCGTCGACTTCGGAGCGAGCGTCCTCCGGACCGAGAGCGAGGCCGACACGACGGACCTGCTCGCGGTGATCGCCGGCCGCGAACAGGAGGTCGGTGACCGGGAAGTGTCGGTCCACGGCCAGAAGCAGGCCAAGACGATGGCCGAACAGCAGGAGTACGTCGTCTCCTCAATCGCCGAGATCGGGCCCGTCACCGCCCGAGCGCTCCTCGAGGAGTTCGGCACCGTCGAGGCGGTGATGATCGCGACCGAGGACGAACTGATGGAAGCCGACGGCGTCGGTCGGGTAACCGCCGAGCGGATCCGCGACGTGATCGGCAGCGAGTACACCGGCTGACCGACGAGACGGTACAGCTTTCGGTGAGTATGGACGGAAAATATATACCGGTTGCGTCTCGATTATCGAAGAGACAACCGACCCGCTCCCTCGGCCGTCGGGACGCGGGACCACTCGCGTTCTCGACCCGGGGCCGGGCGACCAGCGGAGGGGTGCTACAGAATGGACGACGCCACACACCGCGAGCACAGCCACGAAATCGAGGTTCTGTCGATCGACGGCACGAACCGACAGCCGACAATCGGCCTGCTGGGGCCGGGGAGCGATGAGTAGCGCCACCTCTAGCTTCGATGCCCTTGCCGGGCGGCTTCGCCGGGCGGTCGCGAATCGGGTCCGGATCGATACCCGGACGCTCGCGGCGTTTCGCGTCCTCGCCGGACTGTTGATCATCGCCGACCTGCTCCTGCGGAGTCGGAACTTCTCGTTTTACTATACGAACGACGGCGCCGTCCCACAGTCGCTGGCCCAGGCGATGAGTTCCGAGGGGGCGATCTCGATCTACCACTACACGACCGATCCGACCGTCATCGCCGGCCTGTTCGTGCTGCAGGGGTTGATCGCCGTCCAGCTCATCGTCGGTTACAAGACCCGGATCGCGACGATCCTTTCCTTCCTGCTCGTGGTCTCGCTCGATCACCACAACCCGCTGGTGTTGAGCTACGCCGACACGCTGTTCCGGCTCCTCTTGTTCTGGGCGATCTTCCTCCCGCTTGGCGAGCGGTGGTCGATCGACGCCGTTCACGCCGACCGGGAACCCCGAAAGGGGATCGCCAGCGTCGCGTCGGCGCTGATCCTCGCCCAGATGGTGGTCATGTACATTGTCAACGGCTACCACAAGGCCCACGACGAGCTCTGGACGAGCGGCGAGGCGACGCCGTTGATTATGGGGCTTCACGACACGACGTTTTTCCTCGCACCCTACCTCCGGGAGTTCCAGACGCTGCTCCAGATCGGCGGGCTGACGTGGTTCTACATGTTGCTGTTCTCCTGGCTGCTGTTCGTACTGCGGGGCCGACTGCGGATGGCGCTCGTCGGGATGTTCGTGGCGTCACACGCCTCGTTTATCGTCACCGTACGGATCGGCGCGTTCCCATACGTCGCGATCGCCGGCGTGATGCTGTTCCTCCAGGCGCAGTTCTGGGACGATCTGAAGGCGGTCGCTCGCTATCTCGGGGTCGACCTCGACGCCATCGACGCTCGACGGGAGCGTCTCGCCGGGCTCGCGAGGCGAGTCCCCGACGTCCGACTCCGGGGCGAACGTCAGCGCCGCGCGCGCGAGCTCGGTTATAACGCGGCGATCGGCGTCGTCGTGCTCTCGATCGTGCTGTTCGTGGCCCTCTCGATGCTTCCGATCGGCGGCGTCGCCGACGAGGAGACCGTCGTCGAGGAACAGATCGAGGACCGCGCCCAGCAGCTCAGCATCGACCAGCCCGACTGGAGCGTCTTCGCACCGACGCCGCGGACGACCGACAGCTACTACGTCTTCCCGGCACAGACCGCCGACGGCGAGGTGGTCGACGTCTACAACGGCCAGTCGTCGGTCTCCTACGACCGCCCCTACGAGGGGAGCCAGATCCAGGAGCAGTACGGCTCCTACCGGGAGCGGTTCTACATGAACAGCGTCCGTCGCGGGGGGATGCAGGGAACCAACGACGCCGACGACTCCCTGGCGGAGTACATCTGTACGAGCTGGGAGGAAGAGCAGGGAACGGAGCTCACCCACGTGAACATGTACCGGGTCTCCGAGGACGTCACGATGGACACGGTAAGCGATCCGGACGATCGCGACCGGAGCGTCGATCTCGTCTCCGCCCACGGCTGTGGTGACAACGAACCCGCGGAGATCCAGCCGCCCGACTTCTAGGGGTCGAGCCGGTTTCATCCCTGCCGTCGCGGTTTCCGACCGGAATTCTGAACTGCGAGCGCTCCGAACTGATGCTCAATGAGCAAGGAGATCCCCGAGGACGCGCCGATCGTCCTCTTCGACGGCGTCTGTAACCTCTGTGCCGGGTTCGTCCAGTTTATCGTGCCGCGGGACGACGAGGAGATCTTTCATTTCGCGTCGCTACAGTCAGACGTCGGCCAGCGCCTGCTGGCCGAGCACGGCCTCGCCGAGGACGGCCTCGAGTCGATCGTCCTGATCGAGGGCGAGGACGCCTACGTCAAGTCCGCGGCCGTCCTCCGGATCGGCGAACGCCTCGGCGGCGTCTACGCCCTCGGGCGGCCGCTCCGATATCTCCCGCGACGACTCCGTGACTTGGGGTACGACGTCGTCGCGGCCAATCGGTACCGCGTGTTCGGCAAGAAAGACCAGTGTATGATGCCGACCGGAAACGTACAGGAGCGGTTTCTCGACTAGCGTAGCGTCTCGAGGGTCTCGCCGGCCTCGCGGGCGGCCTCGAGACACTCGCGGGCGTAGCGGGGATCGTCCGTCTCGCTTGCCTCTCGCGCGAACTTCTCGAGGGCGGCGACCAGCGAGGCGCGGGCGTCCTCGAGCTCGCCGGAGCCCGAGGTCGCTCGTGTTCGCGAGTCGGTCGCTCGTCGCGATCGGTCAGCGGGACGGCGTGACTCACCGTGGTGGCGGTCCCGCTGTGCCCGATCGGGCTCCGGATCGCGAGATCGGTCGTCCCGGGACTGCGTTCTGACCTCCCCGTCGGCCGTCGACCGCGACGGGGGCGAGGACGGCCGCGCACTCGCGTCGCCCGCGGGGTCGGTGTCGGCGGTCTGGCCCTGGCCCGCGCGGTCGGGTGCCGTGTCGGGGCCGTCAGCGTCGGTTTCGGACCGCGTCACGTCGATTTCGGGCTCGGGGCGGTCCGACCCGTCCGCGCTTTCGTCGGTCCCCTCGGGCTCGGGCCCGTCCTCGGCCGGCTGGGCCTCGAGACTCGTTCCCTGGACGGCGTCGGGGTTGCCGTGACAGCTCGGACAGAACGTCGTGTCGTCCTGCTGGAAGAGCGGGTCACCACAGGTTCCGCAGTGATTGTTGGTCATCGTCGCGCCCTTGAGCAGAAGGTCGCTCATCCGCTGGGTTGCCTCCCGCTCTGCCTTGTCGCGTTCGTACTTCTCGCGAAGCTTCTCGCGTTCGGCTTCCTTGTCGAAGTCGCTCATACCCGTCGAAAGGCGCCCGAGCGTCGAAAAAGCTGCGACAGGCGATCAGTCGATCCAGCGGTGCATTCCCTTCGACGCGGGACGGAGCTCCTCGTAGCCGAACTCCTCGTAGAAGCCGTCGACGTCGGCGACCAGATTGACGTACGCCTCCGGGGGTGCCTCACGCTCGAGGTAGGCCTCGAGCCGTTCCATGATCCGCGTGCCGAGTCCTCGGTCCTGGTGGTCCGGGTGGACCGCCATATCACATATCTGATAGACCGTGCCGCCGTCGCCGACGAGCCGTCCCATTCCGACGGTTTCGCCGGTCGGCTCGTGGACCGCGACCGCGGCGTGGAGCGAGTTCGGCAGCCCGCGCTCGATCCCCTCGCGGGAGCGTGAGGACATCCCGGTCACCTCGCGCAAGCGGGCGAACGTATCCGGATCGGGAAGCCGATCGTGTACCGTGTACGGATCGCTGTCGTCGGTCACGATCGGAAGTAGTCGGGGCGGGAAAAAGCGGTACCGATCAGATCCGGAGGTGCGCCGGGGGGTCGACGACCTCGAGTTGCTCAAGCAGTCCGAGCCGATCCTCCTCGAGCCAGACCTCGGCGATCTCGTCGCCGTCGATCCGGTACATCGCCATCCCGCTCCACTCGGCGGCGTATCCCGTCGGTTCGACGTCGCGGTACTCGCCCGTGTGGGTCCCACCGACCGTGTACCGGACCGCGACGAGATCGTCCTCGGCGACTATCGCCTCGGTCGTCCCCGAGTAGTCCGGGAACGGCTCGAAGTGTGCCTCGAGCTTCTCGAGGAGTTCGTCGACGCCGTGTAGTTCGTCGTGGATGCCGTGCTCGACGACGTCGTCCGCGAGGAGCTCCGAGAGCGTCTCGCGGTCCCGGTCGTTGAACGCGGCCAGATACTCCCGAACGAGTTCCGTGTTCGATCCAGTCTGGGTTGCCATACTTTTACCTCGGCGGACGCTCCCTCGGCGGAGCGTCGGTTCTAGAGTCGACAGACTAGCTGTTGTTTGTTACCATCTGTCAACCAGCGGAGACGGGACGACGCGAGCAGCGGTTACTCGGAGACCGCGGCCTCCACTGCGTCGACGGCCGCCTGCGGCGTCTCGACGGCCTCGATTCCCGGCAGCTCGTGGGTCTCGAGGCCGACGACGGGTCGATCGTAGACGCCGGCGAACCCGATCTCCGAGAGCGTGCCGTGGCTCCCCGCGAGCGCGATCACCGCCGCGCCGTTCAGCGGAACGAGCGCGTTCCTGGCGTGGCCGAGCCCCGTCGCGATCGGGACGTCGACGTAGTCGTTCGCGTCCGCCGGGCGCTCCGTCGGGAGGATGCCGATCGTGCGTCCGTCCTCGGCCTTGGCACCGCGACAGACCGCCTCCATCGTCCCGCCGAGGCCACCACAGACGACCGTGTGTCCTCTTCGACCGAGCTCCCGACCCACGGCCTCGGCTCGAGTGCTCGCCTCGTCCTCGATCCGTCCGCCGCCGATGACGCTGACGCGCATGCTCGAGGACGCGACGGCGAGTCCAAAGATCCGTTCGATCCCGAACCGCGTCGACGCGCCTGGGCAAAAACGGGACGAAACGGGCGAGAGCGGCCCCGACTCGAGATTCGACGATCGACGTATAATTTCTCGTCAGTATCGGATGATCGTGGGCGTTCCGACGGATTTAACGCCTGGGATGGTGCAGTTTCACGTGGTATGACGAAAGTTAGCGTGGTCGGTGCGGCCGGAACGGTCGGAGCAGCCGCGGGCTACAACATCGCGCTCCGAGACGTCGCGGACGAGCTCGTCTTCGTCGACATCCCCGACAAGGAAGACGACGCGGTCGGCCAGGCCGCCGACACGAACCACGGTGTCGCCTACGATTCGAACACGACGATCCGGCAGGGCGGCTACGAGGACACCGCCGGCTCGGACGTCGTCGTCATCACGGCCGGGATCCCGCGCCAGCCGGGCCAGACCCGGATCGATCTGGCCGGGGACAACGCCCCGATCATGGAAGACATCGGGTCCTCGCTGGCCGAGCACAACGACGACTTCGTCACCGTCACCACCTCGAACCCGGTCGACCTGCTGAACCGCCACCTCTACGAGACCGGCGATCGGAGCCGCGAGAAGGTGGTCGGCTTCGGCGGGCGGCTCGACTCCGCCCGGTTCCGGTACGTGATCGCCCAGCGCTTCGACGTCCCCGTCCAAAACGTCGAGGCGACGATCCTCGGCGAGCACGGCGACGCCCAGGTCCCGGTCTTCTCGAAGGTCCGCGTCGACGGCAAAGACGTCGAGTTCTCCGACGACGAGAAGGAGGAGCTGCTCGAGGAGCTGCAGACCTCGGCGATGAACGTCATCGAGAAGAAAGGCGCCACCGAGTGGGGGCCCGCGACGGGCGTCGGCCACACCGTCGAGGCGATCCTCCGTGACACCGGCGAGGTGTTGCCCTGCAGCGTCGCCCTCGAGGGCGAGTACGGCCACGAGAACACCGCCTTCGGCGTCCCCGCGAAGCTCGGCGCCGACGGCGTCGAGGAGGTCGTCGAGTGGGACCTGACCGAGTTCGAACGCAACCAGCTCGGCGAGGCCGCCGAGAAGCTCTCCGAGCAGTACGACGAGATCGCGTAACGGACGACGACGTCCTCGTCGCTTCGTTCTTTCGGCGCCGAGCACAGAGCGCGAGTCCGTCCTGCGGACCCGCTGATCAGTGCAAGTAAAACCCGCAAGAACGCTTTTCCGAACGGTCGTAGAAACGCGAAGAACGGATGGTCACGCCGTCGTTCGTCCTGCTCGTCGGGATCGCCGTCATCACCTGTCTGTGTATGGCGTGGGTGCTCGGGGCAAACAGTAACTCGCCGCCGTTCGCGCCAGCGATCGGTGCGAACGCGATTTCGACGATGCGAGCCGCGTTCGTCATCGGTTTGCTCGCGGCCGCTGGCGCGCTCATGCAGGGCGGGAGCATCTCCGAAACCGTCGGCGCGGACCTCATCGACGGCGTCACGATTACGCCGCTTGCCGCCACTGCGGGACTGCTCACCGCGGCGGCGTTTATGGGGATCGGCATCTACACCAGGTACCCGATCCCGGCGGCGTTCGCGACGACGGGCGCGATGGTTGGAGTCGGGCTTTCGCTGGGCGGAGATCCGGCCATCGCGACCTACCAGCGACTCGGCACGTTCTGGCTACTCGTCCCGATCATGTCCGGCGGGCTGGCGTTCGCCACGGCGACGCTGTTGCGACGCGACGACGTGCCCGAGACGATCGGCGTCCCGCTGCTCGCGGGCATCGTCGGGGCGATCCTCGCGAACATCCGACTCGGCGTGATTCCGGATCCGGCGGCCGACCAGGGGACGCTCGCACGGTTCGTCTCGACCCACATCGGGGGTGAGCCGGAGCTGGCTGCAAACGTCGACGTCGGGATGGTTCTCACGACGATCGCGCTCGGCGTGCTCGCGTTCGGGTGGATCCGCAGGCAAGTCCTCGTCTCCGTCGAAGGTGGAATCCGTTCGTTCCTGCTCATCCTGGGCGGGATCGTCGCGTTCTCCTCGGGCGGTTCGCAGGTCGGGCTCGCGACCGGTCCACTCGAGCACCTGTTCCGGATCGAGCTCGGCCTGCCGGGGATCGTCCTGCTCGGCATCGGGGCGACCGGTATTCTCGCCGGTGCGTGGATGGCCGCACCGCGGCTCCTACAGGCGACGTCCCGGGAGTATGCCCAGCTCGGCGTCCGCCGATCGATCGCCGCGCTCGTCCCGGGCTTTATTATCGCCCAACTGGCGATCGCGCTCGGAATCCCGATCTCGCTCAACAACATCGTCCTCTCTGGGGTCATCGGCGGCGGGCTGGCCGCGGGCTCCGCTGGCGTCTCGCGGCGCAAGATCGGCGTGACGATCACCTTCTGGCTGCTGACGCTGGGGAGCTCGACCGCTGTCAGCTACGGACTCTACCGAGCGTTCGCGACGGTCGCCGGGTGAGGACCGTGGCTACTCGACGACCGTCACCGGACGCGATGTCCGGTTGATGACCGTCGTGGCGACGCCGCGGCCGAGAAACCGCCGAACGAACCCCGTCGTCCTGCTCTCGTGGCCGTACATGACGACGTGGTCGACGTCGTGCTCGCTCGCGTACTGCGGGATGACGGTGCCGGGCCGTCCCTCCGCGACCTCGATCCGAACCCGATCCGCGGCTTCCGGAGTGTCGACCGTCTCCAGCAGCCGAGACGCACGGTCGCGCGACCGATCCGTCCGTTCGTCGCTTCGCTCGAGCACCCCGCCCTCGCTCAACGGCGCGTCGAGCGGCGTCACGACCGCAAGCAGCGTGACCGCGGCGTCGGGAAACGTCTCGAGAGCATAGGCGAGTCCCTCGTCTTCCCCCGGATGGCCGAGGGTCGGAACGAGAACGCGGTCCGGGTCAGCCATGTGGCGGCGTTCAGCGTCGACACCTATCCGTCTATCGGCGACGAATCAGGGAATCAGCTGCTCGCCGTCGTCGTCGTAGATCGTGATCGCGTCGACGGGACAGGTCCGGGCCGCGAACTTCGCGTCGAGTTCGGCGTCCTCGGGCACCTCGCGGACGAAGATCCCGTCTTCGACCTCCTCGGCGTCCTCGAGGACGGCCTTCCCCGCCGATTTGTCCTTCTCGAAGGCGTCCCACTCGGCGACGCACTGGTACATTCCGATACAGGTGTCCTCGTCGAATTCGACCTTCATGGGCGGGGATTGAACCGATCGTCGTAAATCGTTAGCGGTCGCGACGACGGACGCCGGCAATATCCGGCGTCGACATCGCTCACGGCAGGTGAACTAGTCCGATCGAGGACAGTCATCGACTTTTTGAACACGGCTTATAGTCTCGAGAGTCTAATTGTGCCCAACAATCATGAGTGACACTCACAAGGATCTCTCCGCGCTCACGAACGGTGCTCCCGAGCACACCGTCGACGAGCTCCTCGGACTCCTTTCCGAGCGGGAGATCCGCACCACGCTGGGTTACCTGTACGATCACTCGGACGCCACGGTCGACGAACTCGCCGCGGTGGTCGCCGGTACCGAGGCCGTCGGCGAAGAAACGATCGCCGGACAGCGGGCGTACGATCGGGCCCGAATCAGTCTCCACCACTCGGTGTTGCCCCAGCTCGACGACCACGGGCTCCTCGAGTTCGATCCCGACGCGGGTGCCGTCGACGAGGTCGACATCCCGTCGGCCGTCTACGAGGTGCTCGGGGTCGGCGGATGACCGTCGAGACGCTGGGCGACACGCTCGCGGCCGTCGAGCGCGAACGAAAGCGGCTCGAGGTCTACACCACCGACAGCGACGTCGCGGCGGAGCTCCAGCGACAGTTCACGACCCGCAACGTAACCGTCGAGTACCGCCGCGCCGCGGCGTTCGAGGACGGGTTCGTCGTGATCCGGGACGGGGACGGCGAGTTTCGAGGCGCGCTGGGACTCGAGGGGTTCGACGCCGTCCTCTCGCCGGAGATCCATCCGCCATGGACCCTCAACGAGGACGTCCCCGACACCAGGGAGCTGTTCGACTTCCTCGAGAACACGCTGTTCGCCGCCTACGATCGCCGACGGATGCTCGCGGCGGCCAGGGAGATCGAGGAGCGCGCCTGGCGCAGCGCTGCAGGTAGGCTGTACGCCGGCTTCCAGCGTGAGGCGGCGTTTGACGACCAGCGGGCGGTGTACGGCCGTCTCACTGCCCGCGGCGAGCTGTCCGTAACGGCGTTCGTCGACGGGGCGAGGGAGTCGACCGACGACATCCCGCTCGTCGCCGGTTCGGGCGAGCTCGGGCAGTTCTGGCTCGTCGCCTTCGACGGCGCTGGCGACGACTACGGGAAGTGCGCGCTGGTCGCCGAGGAGCGCCGACCCGGTCGGTACTACGGCTTCTGGACCTACGATCCGGAGCTGGTCGACGAGCTGTTCGCACACCTCGAGACGAGCTACGACGTGCCGAGCGCGTAGGCGGCGAACGGGTCGACCGATCCGTCGGAAGCGTCGGGCCCCGAAGCCAGCGATACGACAGTTTAAACCGCGGGACGCACCAACTGCGGGTAATGAACATCGAGGAGCTGTCGGGGCTCCCGCCCGGCGCCGTCGATCACTTCCGGAGCGAGGGGATCGAGGAACTCTACCCGCCCCAGGCCGAGGCCGTCGAGGCCGGCGCGACGGAGGGCGAGAACCTCGTCGCAGCCGTCCCCACTGCCAGCGGCAAGACGATGATCGCCGCCCTGTCGATGCTGTCGGCGATCGAGCGCGGCGGGACGGCGCTGTACATCGTCCCGCTGCGGGCGCTGGCCAGCGAGAAACGCGAGGAGTTCGCGGCCTACGAGTCCTTCGGCGTCGACGTCGGCGTGACGACGGGCAACTACGAGTCGACCGACGACTGGCTCGCGGCGAAGGATATCGTCGTCGCCACCAGCGAGAAGGTCGACTCGCTCGTGCGCAACGGCGCGAGCTGGCTCTCCGAGCTGACCTGCGTCGTCAGCGACGAGGTCCACCTCATCGACGACCGGAATCGAGGACCGACACTGGAGGTTACCCTCGCGAAACTGCGCCGGCTCAACCCCGACCTCCAGACCGTCGCGCTCTCGGCCACGGTCGGCAACGCCGACGAAATTGCAGAGTGGCTCGACGCCGAGCTCGTCGACACCGACTGGCGGCCGATCGACCTGCAGATGGGCGTCCACTACGGCAACGCCCTGAACTTCGACGACGGCTCGACCCGCGAGGTGCCCGTCGAGGGCGGCGAAAAACAGGAGGCCGCCCTCGTTCGCGACATCGTCCGGGAGGGCGGGTCCTCGCTCGTGTTCGTCAACTCCCGGCGAAACGCCGAGGCCGCGGCCCGCAGGCTGGGCCAGGTGACGAGTCGGGAGCTGACCGACGACGAACGGAACGACCTCGCCGAACTGGCCGACGAGATCCGTGAGGACAGCGACACCGAGACCAGCGCTGATCTCGCCGACTGCGTCGAGCGCGGCTCCGCGTTCCACCACGCGGGGCTCTCGAGCACCCAGCGCTCGCTCGTCGAGGACGCCTTCCGCGAGCGCCTGCTGAAGGTGATCTCGGCGACGCCGACGCTGGCCGCGGGCGTGAACACCCCCGCCCGCCGGGTCATCGTCCGCGACTGGCGGCGGTTCGATCCGAGTGCGGGCGGGATGGCGCCGCTCGACGTCCTCGAGATCCACCAGATGATGGGACGGGCCGGACGACCGGGACTCGACCCCTACGGCGAGGCCGTCCTGCTCGCGAAGAGCCACGACGAGAGCGAGGAGCTGTTCGACCGCTACGTCTGGGCCGACCCCGAACCGGTCCGCTCGAAACTCGCGGCCGAGCCCGCCCTGCGGACCCACGTGCTGGCCACGATCGCCTCCGGATTCGCCCGCACGCGGGAGGGATTGCTCGAGTTCCTCGGGGCGACGCTGTACGCGAGCCAGTCGACCGAGCCGGGTCGGCTCGAGACGGTCACCGACAGCGTGCTCGACTACCTCGAGCGAAACGACTTTGTCGAGCGCGACCGCGGAGATGGAAGCGATGAGGCCGGCGCGTTCACGACCGCAGCCGACCTCGCAGACGACGGCGGCCGAAGCGAAGACCTCGAGGCCACCAGCCTCGGCCACACCGTCTCGCGACTCTACCTGGATCCGATGAGCGCGGCCACGATCGTCCACGGGCTCGAGGACGCCGACGACCGTCCCACTGCGCTGGGGCTCTACCAGCTCGTCTCCCGAACCCCGGACATGTACGAGCTCTACCTGCGCTCGGGCGAGGACGAGAAGTTCGGTGAGCTCTACTACGAGCGCGAGAGCGAACTGCTCGGTGACGCGCCCAGCGAGTTCGAAGAAGATCGCTTCGAGGACTGGCTCGCCGCGCTGAAGACGGGGAAGCTGCTCGAGGACTGGGCCCAGGAAGACGACGAGGAACGGATCACCGAACGGTACAAGATCGGGCCGGGCGACCTGCGCGGGAAGGTCGACACCGCCGAGTGGCTGCTCGGGGCGGCCGAGTCGCTGGCGAACGAGATCGACAGCGAGTGGACCGTCGCCGTCCGCGAGGCCCGCGCCCGCGTCGAACACGGCGTGAGCGAGGAGCTGCTCGAGCTCGTCTCGGTCCGCGGCGTCGGCCGCAAGCGTGCCCGGCAGCTGTACGCCGTCGGCATCGAGGAGCCCGCCGATCTCCGCACCGCGGACAAGTCGGTCGTCCTTGGGGCACTCAAAGGTGAGAAGACCGCCGAGAACGTCCTCGAGAACGCCGGCCGCGAGGACCCCTCGATGGACGGCGTCGAGGCCGACGCGTCGGTCGCGGCGACGGACTCGAGCGACGGCGACGGCACCGCCGAGACGGATGCGACCGCGACGACCGACGACGAAGAGAGCCAGTCCAGCCTGGGTGATTTCTGATGGAGCTGCTCGAGTGTACCCTCTCGATCGACGACCTCGACTCGTTCGTCGCCGAGCTCGGCGCGATCGGCGAGACCCACGGAACGACCCTGCAGGCGTTCGACGCTCGCTACGTCGCCGGCCCTCACCACCTCAAGCGGGCCGTCGAGCTCGCGGACCGATCGATCGCGCGCGGCGAGAACGTCGCCCGCGACCGGGCCGTCGAGTTCCTGCTGTACGCCGCGGGACGCCGCCAGATCGACCGCGCGCTGGAGATGGGTGTCGACAGAGGCGAGAATCGGGCCGTCGTCCTCGCGGACGGGGGCGCGGAGGCCGCGGCGCTCGAGGACGTCCGGGAGCTCGCGGCGTTCGCCGGGACGGCGTCGACCCTCGAGGCGCTCGACGAGGACGTCCTCCAGGAGTTCTTCGAGATTCCCGACCGCGAGCGCGCGGCGACCGACGCCTCGCTGGGCGCCCTGGTTCGCGAGCGGGTGGCGCTACTCGAAGTCGAGAAGTGACTAGTCGGACGCCGCGTCGTCGAGCCGTTGCTCTCGGGACTCCCGGAGCCCGTCGCAGATCCCACCCTGACTCGACATGTTGACCTGCGCGAGCCGTCCTCGCCGATGCACCAGCTCGAACTCGTCGGGATCGATCGGCTCGCCCTCGGGAGTCAGGAACAGCGGGTCCGTGTCGGCGTCGACCAGCCCCGTCTCGCGGGCCTTTTCGAGATAGCGGTCGATCGGTTCCGCGGGGACGGAGACGGCGACCGCCCGGTCCGCGAGGTAGATCGTCAGTCGATCGTCGCTGTCGGTGCGCTCGAGATCCCGCGGCCGGAGCGAAACGATCGTCTCGGGATCGAGTCCCGCCTCGAGCAACGCCTCGACGGCGTCGTACTGGCGGGCGGTTCTGGCCTTGCGGTCGAGCTCTGCACGGACGGCGTCGACGGTGTCCTCGGCGTCGGGAAACGCCTCCGGGAACGACCGCCCCACGTTCACGCCCCGGTTGATCTCGATCTCGTGCATGTGCTCGTGAAGGTAGATCCTTGCCCGCTCGACTGCGGGGAGTTCCTCGACCGCCGTGCGGGAGTCGACGGCCATCATCCAGGCGAACGCGGGCGAACACCACGCCGTCGGCAGCGTCAGGTGGACAGTGACGGTTCGGGCCTCGATCTCGATCGCGTCGATATACTCGAGGACGACGATCGAACGGTCGAGTTCGGGATCGGTGACCCGGTCCAGTCGGTCGCGGACGGCCTCCTTGGAGGGGCCGTCGGGTGTCTGATCGGTCATCAGTCGTCGGCCGCCGCGGGGGCGTCGCTCGCGTAGTGGTCCTCGAGGCCGAACCGCTCGCTGATCTCGTCCTCGCGGAACTGCTCTTTCTTGGCCTCGATATCGATATCGTACAGCTCGGCGGCGTTCTCGCCCATTACCTTCCGTTTGGTCTCGAGATCCCACTCGACGCCGTACTCCATTCGGTCCTCCTGGGTGAGCTCGGCCTCGAGAACCTCCTCGACGAGCCAGTCGGGGTTCCAGATGGCGTAATCCGAGCCGAACAGGATTCGGTCCTCGCCGAGCCACCACAGCAGTTCCGAGAGGATTTCGGAGAACTTGGCGGGACGGTTCTGGGCGAAGGGCGCGGCGACCGCGAGCCCGCCGTAGACGTTTGGCTCCTGGGCGGCGATCCAGCAGAAGTCGTCCAGCCGCGGCAGCCCGACGTGTTCGACGACGAAGTTGAGATCGGGAAACGACGACGCCGCGTCGTCGACGTCGGCGACGTCGAACGCGTCGCGGTTCAGCGGCCGGATCGTCGGCCCCTTGTGGGCGTGGATGTTCTTGATTCCCAGCTCCTCACATTTCTCCAGGAATTCGAAGGCGTCCTCGTCGTCAAGGCGCCACCCCTTCGACTCGTCGCGCCACTCCGCGGTGTAGAGCTTGACGCCCTGAATGCCGTAGGTGTCGTGGAGTTCCTCGAGGTACTCCAGTCCCTCCTCGCCGTCGCGAGGGTCGAAGGTGCCGTTGAGGACGAACCGTTCCGGGTACTCGGTCGCGAGCGCGGCGTTTTGCTGGGTCGTGTTGAACCCGTCCTCGTAGAACTCCGTGAGGTAGGTCGGCTGGAAGATCGCCATGTCCGCGGCGGCGTTCGCGAACAGGTCCTCGACCATTCGCTCGGCACCGTACTTGCGGTACTCCTCGATGCTCCACTGACGCTCCTCGGGCGTGAACGTCGTGTGGTAGTCGTAGAAACACTGGATGAACTCCTCGCCGCCCTCGTGGGTGATGTTCCCCTCGGTCGCGTCCCACAGGTGGACGTGACCGTCGATAACGAAGATCTCCTCGCCGTTGTGGTCGTACATCGCAGTATGGTGCTAGATATCAACAACCATTATTCTTCGTGATGGGTTCCTGACCGGTGGACCGGACGTCGCTTCGACGACGGTCGTGTTCGTGAAGCGATACGTCGGGCGAACGTTTTCACCTAGTACGACAAAGCGTGACGTGGTATCATGCAAGCAGCCCGTCTCCACGAGTACACCGACGAGATGAGCGAGGCTCTCGAGGTAGAGGAGGTCGATCGTCCGGAGCTCGAGAAGTCCGACGAAGTCCTGGTCGAGGTCTCCGGCGCCGGTTGGTGTCAGACAGACAACCACATCATCGAAGGAATGTGGGAGGAGTATGCTCCGCAGGACCTGCCGATGACGCTAGGCCATGAGAACGCGGGCATCGTCGCGGAAGTCGGCGAAGAGGTGACGCTCGTCGAGGAGGGCGACCCGGTGATCTGTCACCCCGTCCAGACCTGCGGGATCTGCCGGCCCTGTCGGCTCGGCGAGGACATGTACTGCGAGAACAGCGCCTTCAACGGGCTGACGACCGACGGCGGGTTCGCGGAGTATCTCCAGACCAACGAGCGCGCGGTGATCCCGCTCCCCGACGGCGTCGATCCGACCGAGATCGCGCCCCACGCCGACGCGGGGATCACGGCCTACCACGCCGCGAAGAAGGCGGTCCGCGAGCTGAACCCGGGCGACACCTGCGTCGTCATCGGCGTCGGCGGGCTGGGCCACATCGGGCTGCAGTGTCTCGACGCGATGAGCGCGGCCGACGTCGTCGCCGCCGACCTCAAGGACGAGGCCCTCAAGCTGGCCGAGGACCTCGGCGCCCGCCACACGATCAACTCCGGCGAGGACGACCTCGCGAGCACCGTACTGGACCTGACCGACGACGAGGGCGCCCAGCAGGTGCTCGATTTCGTCGGGGCCGACGAGACCACCGCGACCGCGCCGGAGATGGTCGCCGCGGGCGGCGACCACCACGTGATCGGTTACGGCGGCCACATCCACGAGCCGTGTCAGGCGCTGGTCGACGGCGAGTTCTCGTTTAAGGGGACGCTGGTCGGAAAGTACGCCGAGCTCCAGGAGCTGGTCGCGCTCGTCGACCGCGGGGACGTCGAGCTGCGGACCGAGGTCTACGACCTCTCAGACATCAACACCGTCGCGGAACGCCTCGAGCACCGCGAGATCGAGGGTCGAGCGGTGATCACCCCACCCTGAGCGGGGGCAGCCTCTTGTGGTGTCCCCCCGAACGGATCGCGTATGGCGACCCTCGAGGACCCGATCGAGATCGGCGGCTGTCGCGTGCCGAACCGCCTCTACCGAGCCCCGCTGCTCGAGTGTGCGGGCAACGGCCCCGACGCCGTCGACACGCTGATCGAGGACCTCGAACCCGCCGCGGCGTCGGGAGTCGGACTGATCTGCCAGGGCGCGACGATCGTCCGCGGCGAGGGCGGCTGTGCTGCGCCGGGGATGACCCGCGTCCACGACCCCGACTTCGTCTCCCGACTGTCGCGACTAACCGACCGCGTTCACGATCACGGAGGACGGATCTTCCTCCAGCTCGAACACGGCGGGCTGCGGAGCATGGAGACCTGGCACGCCGCGTACCGCCGCGCCAACCCGGGCCTCGAGCAGCTCGCGGTCTCGAACCTCCCCTGGCAGCTCCGGGCGCTCGATCGAGCCGGCTTTCTCTCCTACGATCCGCACGTCCTCGAGACCGAGGAGGTGTACGAGCTCGCCGCCGACTTTGGCCGTGCGGCAGGGTACGCGGCCGACACGGGGTACGACGGAATCCACATCGCGGGAGCGAACATGGGGATCGTCCAGCAGTTCCTCTCGCCCTTTTACAACCGCCGCGACGACGAGTTCGGCGGCTCGCCGGAGGCCCGACTTCGGTTTCTGGCTGTCGTCTACGAGGCGATCCGCGAGTGGGCGGGCGAGCTCCCCGTAATGGCGAAGGTGCCCGCCGAGACTCCCGCTCCGCCAGCGCCGCTGGTTCGACGGAAGCTCTCGCTCGAGGACGGGATCGAGATCGCTCGTCGACTCGAGAAGATCGGTTACGACGCCGTCGTCCCGGTCGAAACGTCGGTCGCCTGGGACATGAGCATCGCCAGGGGAGAGTACCCGGACCGAGCCTGGGAAAACGAGGCTCTCCAGGAGGGGTACGACGCAGCCTTCGGCGGGCCGTTGCGAAAACGGCTCGTGGCCGCGGCGAACCGCGCGGAGGCGCTCGTGTACGATGCCGAACCGGCCTGGAACGAGAAGTTCTGCCGTCGCGTTCGCGAGCGGGTGTCGATCCCCGTCCTCGCGGAAGGCGGGATCCGCGGACGCGGGCAGATGGATCGGCTCCTCGGCGACGGGGCGAGTCGCGGAGACGACCCGACCCCGGCCTGCGACATGGTCGGACTGGCCCGGCCGTTCTACGCCGAGCCGCGGCTAGGGGCGCGGCTGCTCGAGGACGGCACGGCGAGTGACGCGGGCGGCAATCGAGATCTCCGCGTCCTCTGTGAGAGCTGTAACAACTGCACCGTTCCGCAGGCGACGGGCGCACCCGGAATCTGTCGGACGCCGTCGGTGCTCAGACGCCGCGGCGAACTCGAACGCGCGGGGGCCTACGACGGAACCACGAGCGAGCAGTAGTTCTCAACCAGTGATGACGCCGCTCGTCGCCTCCTCGAGTGTCAACTCCCGGGTGTAGTTCGGCGCCTCGATCTCGAGCAGCGAGTCGGCCTTGAGTCCCGTAAAGTGAACCGTCAGCTCGTAGCTGCCGTCGTCCTCGACGGTACTCAGCTCGCTCTGATCGGAGTCGACGGTTCGGGCGCGAACGTACTCGCCGGCGTAGGCGGGATCCGACCGACCGCGAATCTGATACGACGTCAGACTCTGTGTCGCTTGCTCGCCATCGACGGGATACCCCTGGGTGACCCACGCCTCGAGCCCCTCGTCGAACGCGTAGACGTTCTCGTAGCCGGCCTCGAGCAGCGACGCGGCCCGCTGTCCCGCCAGCGCGTGCGGACAGACGCAGTAGGTGACGATGCGGTCCTCCTCGGGCCACTCCTCGACCGGATCGTTCGAGACGCCGTCCGGAGCGCTGCTAAGCGCTGCACCCGTGATCCGGAGGTCGTCGTACTGGTCGGCACCCCGCGTATCGACGAACCGGGCCTCCTGGCGCTGGTACCAGTAGGCGACGTCCTCGAGCGGCGCCAGCGGAACGTCGACGCTCCCGACCGAGAGCGTCTCGTAGCTGTCGGTGTCGATCGATCGCTCCTCGGGAGCCGACTCCGGCTCGGGACCGTAGCCGTCGACGTCGTCACTGCCGAGACACCCCGCGATACCCACCGCCGTCGCCGCCGTTCCCGCGGCGAGAAACTGCCGTCGTCTCATCGACGACTCCTAGGGAAGGCGATCGAATATGGGTTCTGGTCGGGCCGACGATCCGGAGACCCCTTCGTTTCGACTGGAGATCGACAGCGGGCGCTACGAATCGGGTCGAAATGAAATCGGGAGGAAGTAGTCCATCCTGGATTCGAACCAGGGTCGAAGCCCCCAGAAGGCTTCAGGATTGGCCACTACCCCAATGGACTCCGACACGTCGTCCGTCAAAGACGACCTATCTATTCATAACGGCGGGTCCGTATTAGAGTGTTACGAACTCCGACGAACGATCGCTGTTTCCCTGCTCGGCCGCCGACGATCAGCGATCAGTGGCGGAGTCCTCATCGTGTTTCTTCCGATGACAGTTCGCGCAGAGAACGGTACAGCGTTCGATTTCGATCCGAATTCGTTCTCTGGATCGATCGTCCGAGATCAATCTCGCAACTGTCGCCTCCTTCCGATCAGTCGTATGATGAAAGTCCAGAGACGCCGGGTTCGATTCACCACAACGTTCGCACCCCTCGGCGCGTTTTCGATCGTGAACCCACCGTCTGCGCTCTCGTTTCGGCGGCGCGTAGTGGAGCTTGCGATGGCAGTTCGCACAGAGCAGCGTACACTTTTGGATTTCCTCACGGAGCGCGTCCTTACCGTGTCCGAACGTGATCATTCGTCCGACAGCCATCCGTTTCGTTTCCTCTTCTCGGTGGTGGAAATCGAGACAGGCCGGCGTATCGACATCGCAATGCGAACAGCCCTGGTCTCGTTTTTTGGCGTTGAGCCACGAACGGAGGTCGGAACGACGGGACAGCGTCCGTTCGGTATTCTGCTCGACGTTCCGGTAGTGCCACCGTTGATCGACCGAGAGCTCCTCCCAGGCTGTATCCGATGGAAGATCCACGTCGTCCGGTTTCGGTAGTGTGCGGGAACCGGTGGACGGTTCGGTCGCCAACCCGGCTCGCTCTTTCGCAGCGTTCCATCCGCCCAGAGTTCGAATGATCGTCGCCGAGGCCGGCGTCAACCCGAGGTCCTCGTACTGAGCCTTCGTCGGTGATTCGCCGAGCGTCTCCGCGGCACGCCGCAACGCCTCGAGACAGGCCGCCTCCGTCGCCATAGTCGGAGTTGGTATGTAATATTATATAAATATCCGGTCCAGTCGATCGTCGAGAGTCGACGATCGTGCACATATCGACACACATTTTCCCTTCGGCTGTCCACCCACGTGTATGTACGTCGGACGATTCGTCGTCGTCGGTCCCGAGGTCGGCGCCTACCGCGTCTCCTCGCGATCGTTCCCGAACCGAAAAATCACCGCTCGAGACGAGGCCCTCACGGTGGGTCCCACCGAGGACGCCCTCGAGACGGACAACCCCTACGTCTCCTACAACTGTCTGCGGATCGTCGAGACGCCGACGGGCGAGACGGCGGCCTTCGGCAACGGTTCCCACGTCGATCCGATCGCCGAGAAGCTCGAGCTGGGCTATCCCGCCCGGGACGCCCTCGCGGAGAGCCTGCTCGCGCTGGACTACGAGAAAGACGACTACGACACCCCGCGGATCGCGGCGACCCTGGGGGGAGACGGCGAGGCTCTGATCGGGACGGTCCGAAAGGACGCTCTATTGGTCGAAACCGTCGAGGAGCCGACGCTGGTCGCGACCTACGAGGAGGATTCGCCGACGGCGTTCGATCTCGAGGCCGACGGCGCCGCGGCGGCGGCGAGCGAGGTGTACGACCACGAGTTCGAACACGCCGTCTGTGCGGCCGGCGTCGCCCGGACCGCGGACGGGTTCGAGACGGCGATCGAGAACGGTAACTGACTCGAGAGACATCCGTCGGGCTTCCGGTCGATTCCGTCACCTGGCGACAGTCTTCGTGGCAGTATCGTTATCACTCTCGACAGCGAACTGTCGGCTCGTGGAGAGGCGAACTACCGGCCGGTGGTCTCCAGAGGGGACACCAACGCGCTGGCAGCTGATGGGATCGGCGCTGGTCGTTGCGTTCGCGGTCCTGAACCTGTGGGCTACCGGTGCAGTTTTTTGGCTCTGGATCGGTATCGGGTTCGTCTCGTTCGCCGCGGCGACCGGTCCGATCGCCGCATCGTCGGTTGGATCTCGAGTCGGTGCGTGGTTCCGCGGTATCGGATACGCGGGTCGAGCGATCGCGATCGCGGGGTTCGCAGCCGCCGTCTGGCTATCGGTATCCGTCCTCGACGTTCCGGCGGGGCCGCTGGTGAGCTTCGGGAACGGGGGACTGCTCGGCGTTTCCGCGATCGTCTTCCTCGAGGCGACACGGGAGTCCCTCGAGGTCGTATAGCGGCCTGGCGAACCTACATACCGCTCGCACCCATTACTCCCGCCCATGAAAATCGGGCTCATCTCCGATATCCACGGGAACCGCGTCGCTCTCCGGACTGTCCTCGCGGACATGCCTGCAGTCGACGAGTTGCTCTGTACCGGCGACGTCGTCGGCTACAACCCCTGGCCCGCGGCCTGCGTCGACGACCTCCGCGAGCGAGGGGTCCCGACCGTGATGGGCAACCACGACGCCGCGGTCGTCGAGGAGACGCCGTTCCGGTTTAACAGCATGGCCAAAGCGGGAGTCGAACACGCCCTCGAGCAGCTCTCGGCCGACCAGCTCGCCTGGCTCGCCGATCTCCCCGAGGAGCGGCTGGCGTGTGACGATCGGGTGAAGCTCGTCCACGGCCACCCCGACGATCCCGATCGGTACACCCGCTACACCCGCCCCGGCGAGTTCTCGCCGCGGCTGCTCGGCGACGAGGACGTCCTCGTGCTGGGCCACACCCACGTCCAGCACGTCGAGCGGTACGGCGAGGGGATCGTCGTCAACCCGGGCAGCGTCGGCCAGCCCCGCGACGGCGATCCGCGGGCAGCCTACGCCGTCCTCGACCTCGACGCGATGACCGTCGAGACCCACCGCGTGGAGTACGACATCGACAAGGTCAGGAACGCCGTCGCTGCAGCAGGACTGCCCGAACGGATCGGGAGCCGTCTCGAACGCGGCAAGTGAGCCGTCGGCACCGAAAAGATATCGTGGTGACTAGTTTATGACCCGGCGACGAAACGATCCCTTTTAGCTCGTCGATCGGAGTAGTGGAACCATGTTCTCGACCGGTCGCGTCGCGTGTTCCGTCCGGAACGCCGGGACCGCGACTCGACGGCGTTCCGATGCAACCGGGCGAACAGGCTCCGACGACCGCGACGCCGCCGAACGCGAGCAATCGTGATCGGGCGGCTCCGCGAGGACGTCCGGGCGATGTGTGATCGCGATCCCGCGGCGACGGGCTGTCGCGTGGTCTGGCTCACGTATCCCGGCGTCCACGCCGTCTGGGGTCACCGCCTCGCCCATCGACTCTATAACGGGGGGTTCGAACTCCTCGCTCGCGTCCTCGCCTATTTCGTCCGCACGTTGACGGGCGTCGAGATCCACCCCGCAGCGACGATCGGCCGCCGTGTCACGATCGATCACGGGATGGGCGTGGTCATCGGCGAGACCGCCGAGGTTGGCGACGACGTCCATATGTACCACGGGGTCACTCTGGGCGGGACGGCGAACGAGCCCGTCAAACGCCATCCGACCCTCGAGGACGGCGTTACTGTCGGCGCGAACGCGACGCTGCTGGGAGATATCACGATCGGCGAGGACGCTGCCGTCGGCGCGGGCTCGGTCGTCACCGACGACGTCGACCCCGAGACGACGGTCGCCGGGGTTCCCGCGGAGCGGATCGATTGAACTACGTCTGGTCCTCGTCGACGGTCCCGCCCGGATCCGGGTCCGAGTCCGAAGCCGGGACGCCCTCCTCGGACTCGACGTCCTGGTCGGTCTCGCCCTCGCTGTCGTCCGCGCCGACGGCGTCGTCGGTCATCGACTCGTCGGGATCGGAGACGTAGCCGAGTTCGAACCAGAGCTTGGCCGTACAGTCCATCGGCTGGGTGTCGAGCTCGACGTCCTCGTCGTGTTTGCTCAGGTAGCCGTTACAGCGGCCGTGTTTGACGACGTTCATCAGCGTCGCCTTCGACCCGCACTCGGGACAGTCGATCGCGTAGTCGCTTTCCTCGGTCTGATGCCACGCGTCGGGCTCGAGTTCGGTGTAGGCGGCGTCGTCGGATCTGCTCATATCCGTCTCTGCGGTCGCTGTCCCGGTAAACGTAGGCCCGGAGTGCGCAACCCTCAGACCAGCGGTTCGACCAGCGCTTCGCCCGCCTCGAGCAGTTCGGCGACCCGGTCCTCGTCGGTCGCCTCCGCGTAGACCCGCAGCTTGGGTTCGGTGCCGCTCGGCCGAACGAGCAGCCAGGAGCCGTCCTCGAGTTGGAGCTTGAACCCGTCGGCGGTGTTGACGTCCTCGACGGACGTCCCGGCGACGGCGTCGGGGATCTCGTCACCGAGGTCGTCGATCACGCGTGCTTTTTCGTGGTCGGGGCAGGCGACGCTGCGTTTGTCCTGGACGACGGTTCCGTGCTCGTCGAGCAGGCGGTCGACGCGGTCGTCGGTCGGTTCGGCGTCGTGCATCGCGGCAGCGAGCAGCGCCATCAGGACGCCGTCCTTCTCGCGGACGTGGCCCCTGATCGTAAACCCGCCTGACTCCTCGCCGCCGACCAGCGCGTCGTGGTCGGCCATCCCCTGGGCGATCCACTTGAACCCGACCGGGACCTCGTGGACGTCCTCGTCGTGGGCGTCGGCGACGTGGTCGATGAGAAACGTCGTCGAGACCGTCCTGACGACGGCACCCGAGTCGCGCTCGAGCAGGTAGTCGTACAGCGCGGCGAAAAAGAGGTTTTCGTCGAGGTAGCCCCGCTGAGGTGTCACGATCGCGAGACGGTCGGCGTCGCCGTCGTTGGCGACGCCGAGGTCGGCCCCGCCGTCGGTCACGCGCTCGACGAGCGCCTCGAGGTTCTCCGGGGCGGGTTCGGGCGCCCCGCCGCCGAACTCCGGATCCTGCTCGCAACGCAGCCGATCGACGTCGGCGCCGGCCCGCTCTAAGATGGCGTCGGTCGTCCCGCGACCGCTACCGTACATCGCGTCGTAGGCGACGGACACTTCCTCGAGGTCGACGTTGCCGATCGTCTCCTCGAGGAGCTCGAACGCGGCGTCGGCGTGGGGGGTGACGAAGTCGATCTCCTCGGCGCTGCCGTGTTCGTCCTCGGGCAGCGGGTCGGGTTCGGCGAGTCGCTCCTCGATCGCGTCCATTACCTCGGGAAGCGCGGGCGCGCCGTCCTCGGGGATGAACTTCACGCCGTTGTACTCCGGCGGGTTGTGTGAGGCCGTGACGACCAACGCTCCCGCCAGGTCCCGTTCAACGATCGCGTGGGCGAACAGCGGCGTCGGTCGGTCCCGTTCGGGCAGCAAGACGTCGAATCCGTTAGCACACAGCACGCGAGTCAGCTCCTCGGCGAACCCCCGCGAGGTTTCGCGGGCGTCGTAGCCGACCGCGACCGGACCCTCGAGTCCCTCGTCGGCGAGGTACGTCGCGACCGCCTGTCCGACCATCCGCACTCTGGGCGCCGTGAACTCCTCGAGGGGCGCCCGCCAGCCGTCAGTTCCGAACGAGATCGTCTCCATACTCCGCCTCTCATCGCCCGGTGCGAAAAAGGCGACGCTGCGCGGTCGGATCCCTCCGGCCCCAGCTTTCGACGGCAGGCCGACGCCGTTTTGCCGACCGCGTCGCTAGCGCAGCTATGACTAGTCCCTCCGTCCTCGCAGTTTCGGGCAGCCTTCGCGACGAGAGCTACACTCGGACGGCGCTGCGGTACGTCCTCGACGCCGCCGCGGAGGCCGGCGCCGAGACGCAACTGCTCGATCTGCGCGAGTACGATCTCCCCGTCTACGACCCCGATATCGACGGGCAGGGCGACGGCGAAGCGGCGATGAAGCTCGTCCGCGAGGCCGACGCGGTCGCGCTGGGAACTCCCGTCTACCACGGCTCCTACTCGGGGGCGCTGAAGAACTTCCACGACTACTGCGGGTTCGAGGAGTTCGAGGACACCACTGTCGGTCTGCTGGCGACCGCCGGCGGTGGCAGCTACGGTTCGACGCTCGACCACCTCCGGATCACGGTCCGTGGCGTCCACGGCTGGGTGCTCCCCCACCAGGTCGGGATTCAGGGCGCCTCGAGTTCGTTCGAGCCCGATCCGAAGGCAATCGACGGGCGAGCGTTCGTCGACGAGACCCTCGAGGAGCGCACCCGGAAGCTCGGTCGAATGCTCGCCGAGTACGCCTTCATCGAGCCCGACGTGAACTCACCGCGGACGGACGCGACCGACGAGTAGCGTCCTCGGGCGAGCGACTGCCGTGCAAGGGAGAAGACACGCTCCGCTCCGACCTCACTCCAGTCCGACCAGCTCTTCCTTCTGTCGTCGGGTCAACTGCTTGATCTCGTACTCACGGGACATCGCCGCGGACTTCGAGTCGTACTCCTCGTGGTAGCGAAGCTCGACGGGGGTTCGACAGCGGGTGTACTTCGCGCCCTCGCCCGCGTCGTGTTCCGCGACGCGTCGCTCGAGGTCGGTCGTGTAGCCCGTATACAGCGAGCCGTCGGCACACTCGAGGACGTAGACGACGTGGTCGGCCTCAGCCATCGCTCGAGGGTAGGGAACCGGTGGGTAAAAATCGTCTCGTCCGCAGGGTGGGAGCTAGGAGTCGGGGTCCGGCCGTGGTCTATCGGTGACGGTACTCAGGAGCCGCGGACGCGCTCCTTCGCGGCTTCCGCGATCCCGGCGTTCGCCGAACAGCTGACGCAGGCGTGGATCTCGCCGCGCTCGTCGGCGAACACGCGGGCAAACCGTTCGGAGACGTGCGCATCGCAGTGGTCACAGGTAGGCATTGTCGTGCCGGCTTCGGCCGGCATCAAAGGATAGCCAGTATACGAATAAAAGTGCTTCCCCAAACGCGGTTTGGCTTTCCGAAATGGAAAGAAAATCTTCGGATATTACTACCGCGACTACGATCGGGCCCGGTCGAGCGCCCGCGCGATCAGGGTCGCCTGCGCGCCCGCGACGAACCCGGCGTCGACGTTGACGACCGACAGGATCGTACAGGACTGGAGCATTCCGGCGAGCGCCGCCTCCCCGTCGCCGGCGTGGCCGTACCCGCTGGAAACCGGGACCCCGATCACCGGGGAGTCGACCAGGCCGGCGACGACGGTCGGGAGGGCGCCCTCCCGACCCGCGGCGACGAGCAGTACGTCGGCCTCGCGGAGCCGATCGAGCTGATCGAGGAGCCGATCGAGCGCGGCGACGCCGACGTCGTCGACCCGGTCGATCGTGACACCCGCGTCCCGACAGACTGCCGCGGCCTCGTCGGCGACGGGGCCGTCGACGGTACCGGCGGTGACGATCCCCACCGTCGCGTCGAGGCTCGGTCGCTCGGCGTTGGCGCTACGGACGAGGACGGTCCCGTCCCAGCGCTCGAGAGTCGCGTCGGGAAACGAGTCCCGGAGCGAGGACTCGAGGGCCTCGATCTGGGCGTCGTCGGCCCGGGTGATCAGCGCCCGGTCGGTCGTCTCGAGTGCGTCCTCGGCGAGGGCGACGACCTGCGGGGCGGACTTGCCCGCCGCGAAGATCCCCTCCGGAATGCCGCGGCGCTGCTGGCGGGCGGCGTCGAACCGACCCGCCTCCCCGGTGACGTACCCTCTGAGTTCGGCTTCGGCCTCCGCCGGCGAGAGCGAGCCATCGGCGACGGCCTCGAGGAGTTCACGCATACCTGACCTGGGTGATGGATACACTCGAATCCGTCGACCCGTCGCGACCGGCCCCGCCGCTGCTCGAAACGCGCGCGAGCGGTCCCAGACCGCGCGCGAGCCGGGGATCCCGGTTCGATCGAACCGAATCGAGGTCGCGGAGTTCATCAACCATATATTTTCCGGTGGAATTTGCGTGCCAAACAGGCGAACTAACCCCTGCAGCCCCGGTATCCCCCGTCATAACCAGAATACTTATAATGGGGAAACGGGAACGGACACATCGTATGGCAGACCTTATCGTCAAAGCCGCTGTGAAGGAAGCGCTCGATGACAAGAACGTCGCCTCGGACTTCTACGACGCACTCGACGAGGAAGTCGACCAGCTTCTCGAGGACGCGGCCCGCCGCGCCGAGGAGAACGACCGGAAGACGGTCCAGCCGCGCGACCTGTAAGGTCGACAGTTCGAGCGTTCTTTTATCGCCGCACCGATACGATACTCTCGACTGTAGCCACCGATAGCGGCTGTGATACCGGAACGCAGCCGCTACTGTCGCTGGTCGAGGTACTCCCGGGTTCGTCCGGTGAGGACGTACTCGCGCTCGCCTAACGCCTCGATCGAGTCCGCGCCGGTGACGAACATCGCCGTCCGGAGCTCGAGTTCGAGGGTCTCGAGCAGGTCGACGACCGCGTCGGCACCCTTCCCCGCCGGGGAGAGAAACGGCTTCGCGAGCCCGCCGGCGCTGGCGCCCATCGCGATCGCCTTCGCGACGTCGAGCCCCGATCGAACGCCGCCGCTGGCGATGACGGTGTCGTGTTCTGCGGCGGCCTCGAGGGTACTGACCGCCGTCGGAACGCCCCACGCGCGGAACAGCTTCCCGATCTGCTCCTGTCGGTCGGCGCCGACCGCCGCGGCCCGGTGGGACTCGATCCCCGACCACGTCGTCCCGCCCTTGCCCGCGACGTCGATGGCGTCGACGCCGGCGTCGGCGAGCCGTCGGGCCGTCTCCCGAGAGATGCCGTTGCCCGTCTCCTTGACGACGACCGGAACCGAGAGCCCGTCGGCGACCCGTTCGATCTCGGCGAGACAGCCGCGAGCGTCGACGTCACCCTCGGGCTGGACCGCCTCCTGGAGGAAGTTCAGGTGGATCGCCATCGCGTCGGCGTCGATCATCTCGACGGCCCGTTCGACGTCCGCGAGGTCGTACTCGAGCAGCTGTGCGGCGCCGACGTTGCCATAGAGGACGGCGTCGGGCGCCGCCTCGCGGACGACGGTGTACGATTCGAGCAACTCCTCGTCGTCGAGTTCCAGACCCGCTCGCTGGCTGCCGACCCCCATCGCGACGTTCGTTCGTTGGGCGGCCTCGGCCAGCGCCCGGTTGATCTTCGTCGTGTTCGGGTGGCCACCGGTCATGCTCTCGATGACGATCGGCGCGTCGACCTCGGCGCCGAACAGCGTCGTCGACGTGTCGATCTCGTCGCGGTGGATCTCGGGCAGGGCCTCGTGGATCAGCTCGACGTCTTCGAAACCGGTTCCTCTCGTTTCGACGTCTTCCTCTTCGATGATTCGAATGTGGTCGTCCTTGCGATCGGCCGTCTCAGTCATTGCCTAGTAGGCGAACGAGGACCGTGAAAAACGATCCGTTCGCCGCGTGCGAGTCCGGGACCGATTTTTTGAGGATCGCCGTCCATCCGAGAGACGAGATGCTTCGCAAACTGCTGATCGCGTTCGGAATCTTCGAGATCGCAAACCCCCAGCCGGTCATCGACGCCTGCGAGCGGATCGGTCTGGAGAACCCCGAGGACGCCCGGCTTCGCCCCCGGGCGCTGTGGGGCGCCCGACTCGAGGGAGCACTGTTCGTCTGGGTCCTCGCTCGCCGGGAGTCGGGCGCGACGATCGCCAACCGACTGCTCGCGCTGGCGGGGATCGCGCTCGTGCTCGTCCCGCAGCCGATCGTCGAGGTGAGCCAGCAGCTGGTCTACGAGAACGTCGACGAACTCGAGACGAAACCGTGGGTCGATCCCGCAGCCCGGCTGCTGGGCGCGCTGTACCTTACCGTCGCGGCGCTGTCGACGATCGGTAGCGACGAAAGTAACGAGGACGCGACCGTGAACTGACTCAGTACTGACGGACGTCGACGCCGTCGTCGGTCCCGACGTAGGTCGCGTCGGCGCAGTCGACGAACAGCCCGTGCTCGACGACGCCGGGCAGCGCCGAGAGCCGCTCCGCGAGCGCTGCCGGGTCCTCGATCGGCCCGAACGCGCAGTCGAGCACCAGGTTCCCGTTGTCGGTGACGACCGGCCCGTCTTTCTGCTGTGCGTCTCGCAGCGTCGCTTCGCCGCCCAGCTCGCCGATCCGCTCGGCGACGACCGTGTGGGCTTCGGGGAGCACAGCGACCGGAACCGACGCCTCGAGGCGGTCGGTTAGCTTCGAGGGGTCGGCGACGACGACGAACCGGTCGGCACTGGCGTCGACGAGCTTCTCGCGGGTGTGGGCGGCGCCCCCGCCCTTGATCAGCGTTCCGCGGGCGTCGCCGTCCTCGAGGACGCGGTCGGCCCCGTCGATCGCGAGATCGACCCCCGGGACGGCGTCGAGCTCGGTCAGCGGAATCCCTTCTTCGAGGGCCAGCTGCCGGGACTGGAAGGAGGTCGCGATGCCACGGACGTCGAGCCCGTCGTCGACGGCCCGCCCGATCGCCGCGATCGCGTGGGCGGTCGTCGACCCCGTTCCGAGCCCGACGACGAACCCGTCCTCGACGTCCTCGGCCGCACGCTCGCCCGCGCGTCGCTTCGCCGCGTCGGAGCCGCCCGTCGTCTTCATGCCAGAGAGGGCGGGCGGGGACGGGAAAAACGTTGTACTTCGGCCCTCGGATGGACCGTTGGAGTTCGTTCCGGCGATCGCCGTCTCCGTTCGAGCGAGCGCCGGGAAAACGCTGCGACGATCCAGATCAGAGGTCGATCGACTCGAACCGTAGAACGCCGAGCGCGAGCGGGACCAGCGCCCAGACCCCGAGGACGACGAATCCGAACCAGGGCCGGGCGGCAAGCGGGAGCTCGTCGCCGCCGTACATCCCGCTCATCGCCAGCCCGGACTCGCCGAGGACGGCCCCCAGCGCCGAGCCGTAGGCGGCGTCGGGCGACAAGGAGAGCAGCGTGACGTACCAGTCGGGGAACTCCTCCATGAGCAGCTGGCCCTCGACGGCGTACAGCAGGAGCTGGACGAGAATCGACCAGGCGAACCAGAAGAAGACGAGCAGACCGAACGCGCCGATGGCAGCCTTCGTCGTCGATCGGGTTAGCGAGGAGAGCCCGATCCCGATACAGACGTAGACCAGTCCGAACAGCAGCGTGACCAGCGTAAAGCCGAGGTAGTCGACCAGCGAGACCGACCCCACGAACGCGAACAGCCCGATCAGGCCGACGGCGAACCCGACGAGGATCGAGACGCCGACGACACCGGTGCGTCCGAGGATCTTCCCGACCACGACGTCGCGCCGCGAGTGAGGCAAGCCGAGCAGGAACTTCAGGCTCCCGTTCTCGCGCTCGCCGGCGATCGCTGCGTAGCTGACCACGAGCGCGATGATCGGGACGAGATACCCCGCGGGCGTCTGGAGAGCGATGATGAGATCGAGCGTCGTCTCGGCGCCGCCCTCGAGGGCCTCGGCGGCCCAGGACGCCAGATACGCCCCGCCGACGGTAAAGAGCCCGAACAGCGCCGTCAGGGCAAGCAGCGTCCGCGAGCGCACGGCGTCGCGGAAGTCCTTCTTGGCGACCGCGATCGCGCTCACGGCGCCACCTCCCGCTCGTCGGCGGTGTAGGCCACGAACAGGTCCTCGAGCGAGGACTCGTCGGTCTCGAAGTCCTCGACGGTGACGCCGTGCTCCTCGATCGTCCGGAGGACGGTCGTCTTCGCCCCGTCGGCGACCGCGACGACCACCGTCGTCCCCTCGGTCTCGACCTCGGAGACGCCGTCGATCGACTCGACGGCCGACAGGGCTGCCGCCGAGTCCTCGGGGATCCGATCGAGTCGCACTCGCAGTCGAGTCCGGTTCGGGACCGCGTCCTCGAGGCCGGCGATGGTGTCCTCGGCGATCAGCTCGCCGTCCCGGAGGATCCCCACGCGATCACAGATCGCCTCGACCTGGCCGAGGACGTGCGAGGAGAAAAAGACGGTCGCACCCCGACGGTTCTCCTCGCGGATGATCTCGCGCATCTCGCGGGCGCCGTTGGGATCGAGTCCCGTCGAGGGTTCGTCCAGGATCAACAGGTCGGGCTCGCCGACCAGCGCCGTCGCCAGCGTGAGCCGCTGAGCCATCCCCTTCGAGTAGCCGCCGGCCTTCTTGTCGGCGGCGTCGGCGATCCCCACCCGTTCGAGGAGCTCGTCGGCGTCGTCATCGGCGTCTTTCGACTCGATAGCGAACTCGACGTGCTGGCGCCCCGTCAGCCGGTCGTAGAGCTCGATCCCCTCGGGCAGGATTCCCGTTCGTTCGCGGATCTCGAGGCTGCCGTCCTCGGCGTCGCGGCCGAACACCGTCACTTCGCCCGCGGTCGGCCGGATGAAATCGAGCAGCAGATTGATCGTCGTCGATTTCCCCGCCCCGTTCGGGCCGAGAAAGCCGTACACCTCGCCCTCCTGGACGGTGAGGTCCAGCTCCTCGAGGGCGAGTTCGTCGCCGTACCGTTTCGTTACGCCCGAGATATCGATTGCGGTCACTGTTATACGACCGTATTTAATTAGCTATCACATATGTTTTGCGCAGAATACTAACACTTCCTGGCCGGTGTCGGCTGCGGGAATCGGTTCCGGAGTTCGAACCTTTTTCGACCGGGCTGTGGATGTGACCGTATGGCACGATCGGGCACCACCGGCGAAACCGACGGGGGGACTGCCGTGCGACTCGCGGACGTCCGGAAGACCTACCAGCTCGGGGAGCCGGTTCACGCCCTCGACGGGATCGATCTCGGGATTCCGCGAGGCTCGTATACCGCGATCATGGGACCGAGCGGCTCCGGGAAGTCGACGCTGATGAACCTGGTGGGCTGTCTCGACACGCCGACGGAAGGAACCGTCGTCGTCGACGGGGCCGACGTCACGACCCTGAGCGACCGCGAGCGAACGACGCTTCGGGGGACGACCGTCGGCTTCGTCTTCCAGACGTTCAACCTCATGCCGCGGCTGAACGCCGTCGAGAACGTGGCGCTCCCGCAGCTGTTCCAGGGGATCGGTCGGGACGAGCGCCGCGAGCGGGCCCGAGAGTTGCTCGAACGGGTCGGCCTCGGTGACCGTACCGACCACCTCCCCAACGAGCTCTCGGGTGGCCAGCGCCAGCGGGTCGCACTCGCGCGGGCGCTGGTGAACGACCCCGCGATCGTCCTGGCCGACGAGCCCTCCGGGAACTTAGACACCGAGACCGAAGCCGAGGTGCTGGACCTCTTCGGCGAGTTCCACGACGCCGGGACGACGCTGGTGGTCGTCACCCACGAGCGCCACGTCGCCGAGCGCGCCGAGCGGATCGTCCACCTGCTGGACGGGAAGATCGAACGGATCGAGGAGCTCGGCTCGGCGGGCGATCCCGACGAGCCGGCCGACGGTGGTAGGGAGGATCGATGAACCCCCTCGAGAGCCTGCGACTCTCCTGGCGCTCGATCCGGGGCCACAAGCTCCGCTCGGCGCTGACGACGCTTGGCATCGTGATCGGGATCGCCGCGGTGATCGCGTTCGTCACCCTGGGTGCGAGCCTGCAGGCCGGGATCGTCGGCGACATCAGCCCGGACGACCAGCGCAACGTCTACGGCTGGGCGGCCGACCCCGACACCGAGGGCGGGCCGCTGGCGGGCGCCCAGCCGGTCGTCAGCGGCGACGACCTCGAAGCGATCGAGGATCTCGAGGACGTCGACGCGGCCTACGGGTACGCGCCGATCCAGAGCCAGGCGGTCGCGAGCGGCGACGAGCAGGTCGCCCAGGGCGACGGGGTGATCGCGACCGGCCCCTCCTACGTCCGCGAGGACACCCTCCGGGAGGGCCGGCAGTTCGAGCCCGGCGAGCGCGAGGCAGTGCTCAACCCCGCGGCCGCGGGCCAGTTCGAGGAGAACGTCAGCGTCGGCGACGAGATTACGATCACGATCCTGGGCGGCCAGCAGACAACCGCGGAGGTGGTCGGGATCACCGACAGCAACGAGGGGCTGAGCCCGTTCGAGGGGTTCGAGTCCTCGCCGCGGCTCTACGTGTCGACCGACCCCTACTACGTCGAACAGGCCGGCGCCGCGGGGCTCGGCGACGACGGGCCGCTCGGGGGAGACGGCAATGAGGACGTCGACGACGGCGAGGACGCGGCCGACGCCGACGACGCCGACCAGGCGGCACAAGCACAGGCCGACGGCGGTGACGCACGCTTCATGGCGGTCATCGTCGAAGCCCACTCCGCGGACGGGGACGACGTCGACGCCGCCCGCGAGGCCGCACTCGACTACCTCGAGAGCGACGACGCCGACGCGAGCGAGTTCCTCGGCGAGGAGCTCGCGATGACGTTCCAGACTAGCGCCGAGTTGCTCCAGCAGCTCGAGGACGTCCTCGAGCTGTTACAGAACTTCATCGTCGGCATCGCGGCGATCTCCCTGCTGGTGGGCTCGATCGGGATCGCGAACATCATGCTCGTCAGCGTCACCGAACGGACCCGCGAGATCGGGATCATGAAAGCCGTCGGCGCCCAGAACCGCGACGTGCTCGGACTGTTCCTCGCCGAGGCGGTGATCCTGGGGGTCGTCGGCGCGATCCTGGGAACCGCGCTCGGGCTGGCCGCGGGCTATCTCGGCGCCTGGTACATCGACCTGCCGCTGGTCTACCCCCTCGAGTACGTCGCGCTCGCGATCGCCGTCGGCGTCCTCGTGGGGATCCTCTCGGGGCTGTATCCGGCCTGGCGGGCGGCCCGGACGGATCCGATCGACGCGCTCAGATACGAGTGACTGGCCGACCGACAAAGCATATGGCCCCGATTTGGGAGTCGGGTGGTCTGCAACGCCGACACGTCCTCGCGGCGGTCTGCGGAGCCGGCACCGTCGGCGTCGCCGGCCGTCTCGGCGGTGAGTGCCCGCCCCGGACGGACGATCGAACGTCGGCGCTTTTCGAGTTCGTGTGGGCTACTCGTCTCGCTCGCGGTCCCGGGTTTCGTGCCACCGCGAGGGATCGAGGTCGTCGTCCTCGGGCTCGGCAACCGGTTCGTTTCGCGAGGACGGTTCCGGGTCGGACCGATCGGTCGCGTCCTCGTCCCGCTCGCGCGGTTGCGCCCCGGAACGATGCGGCGGATCCCGTCGCCTCGTGCCGATCGTCTCCCGCGTCCGCGCGTGTCGTCGAGGATACTCTCGCGCGAGGTAGGCGCCGAGATACCCCCCGAGCAGCGACAGGCCGACGGTGTAGACGAACGCGAACAGGACGCCGACGAGGATCAACAGAACGACGAACGCAAAGCCCTCCGCAGGTGCGGCGGCGACGCCGAACCCGAACCCGACGAACCCGATTCCCAGCACGGCAACGGCGGCGATCGGAACGAACGTGATCGCACCGGCGAGGGCGCCGACGATCGCCCCGTCCCGGTCGTTCGGGCCCTCGAGAAAGCCCGCGACCGCGCCGCCGATGACCGTCGAGAACGGGATAAAGGAGAGGACGATACCGACGACGGCACCGATGATCGCGTTGATGATCGTTCGGCCACTGACCATGTGGGACCGACGATGAGCAGGGAGAAAGGCGTGTTGGGTGTCGCTGCCGGTCAGTCGTCGGTCGGGACCTCGGATTCCACGTCGGCGCTCGACGCTCGCGTGCCGCCGTTCTCGGAGTCGGGCGACGCGAGCTCCGCGAGGCTCACGTCGCCGTTGACCTCGTCGGCGAGCAGCTCGATCGCTTCGACGAAGATCGCGACGATCAGCGGACCGACCACGATCCCGATCGCGCCGAGGGTGAAGAGTCCGCCGGTGAAACCGACGAAGTAGAGGCTTCCCGGCAGCCCGGCCGAGCGGCGGGCGAGACGGGGTCTGACGACGATGTCGGGCAGCCAGGCGACGAGCGTGATGCCGAGGACGCCGACCAGCGCCGCCGCGGCGAGTTCGTCCGCGGCGACGTGATAGAGCGCGATCGGGGCGATCAACAGGCTCGGGCCGATGATCGGTACGAACTGCAAGATCGCGGCGAACAGCGCGAGGGTAAACGCCATCTCGTACCCGAGCAGGTGAAAGAGGGGGTAGCCGATCAGCAGGGAGGCGAGCGACGTCGCGAGCTGCAGGACGTAGATCGCGTACAGCGTCTCCCGAGCCCGGACGGCGAGCGCTCGAACGACGCCCCGATACTCGTGGGGAACGGGCGCGATCGCGGCGCGTGCGGCGGCGTCGCCCTTGTACAGCAGGGCGAACAGCAGGATGACGAACAGCGCGAACTTGATCGCGAGCACCGGTAACGACGAGGCAAGCGAGACGGCGACGTCCCGGAGAAAGCCCACCGCGAGCGCCTGGACCTCCCTGGTCTCGATCGTGTAGGTCATCTCGAGGACCGTCACCGGGATCTCGGCCGGCGCCTCCTCGATGAGGGCGACCACCTCGTCGACCCGGAAGTACAGCGTGAGGACGATCGGCGCGAACACCGCGGTCGCGCTCACGAAGCCGACGAGCGTCGCGCCGACGGCTGCGGCCCACTCGCCGAGGCCGCGCCTGACCAGCCAGCCATGGACCGGAACCAGAACGTATGCGACCGTTAACGCGAAGAGGATCGTTCCAAGCACCTCGAGCAGGATCGCGCCGGTCAGCAGACCCAGCAACGCCACGACGCCGCCGAGGACGTAGCGCCGTCGCCGCGGGGAGTTTGCGGTGGCTGTCACACCGACCGGTCGGCGTCGACCGTCAAAGCTTTTCTGAGACGGGACGCCCCGTCGCCGGGGTGATCCCCGGGCTTAAGACGACACGGAGAGTCACTACCCGTATGAATCGGCGTGCGGTCGTGCGGGCCGTCGGCGTCGGAGCGCTCACTGGAGCCGCCGGCTGTTTCTCCCGCGAGGACGACGAGGACGACGCCGACGACGCGACCGATCGGGACGACGTCGAACCCGACGAGCCCGATCTCGAGGGCGTCCTCCGGGTCGCGACGACCGAGTCGATGGTCGTCGGCGAGCGGGCAGTCGGCGACTGGCTCAGGGAGGCCTTCGAGGAGGAGTTTCCCGACGCCGAACTCCAGTGGACCGTCCCGGAGGCCGGCCTCGAACACTACCGCAGGCGCGTCGAACAGGACGCCGAGATCGACGCTGACGTCTACCTCGGGCTCACGCCGCCCGATCTGGCCGACCTCGACGCGAGGCTCGCCCCCGAGACCCCGTTTCGCGAACTCAACGACGAGCGGCTCCCGGCGACGGATCGGTTCCGCGATGACCTCGCGTTCGGCGATCCCTGGGATCGGGTCGTCCCCACCGGGGTGCGCTACAGCTGTCTGTGGTACGACGAGAACGATCTCGAGGCAGCCAACGGACCGGAGGAGTCAAGCGACGACGCGGACGAGGACGACCTCGAGGTACCCGACGCGCTGGAGGAGCTACCCGACGGCGCCTACGAGGACGCGCTGGTGGCCCCCGATCCCGGTCGTTCCGACGCCGGGCTCGCCTTCCTGCTGTGGGTGATCGAGACCGTCGGCGAGGACGAGTTCATCAGGTACTGGGGGGAGCTCGACGAGAACGGACTCGAGCTCACCGACGACTGGGAGGGGACAGTGACGGCGTTCGCGGACGGCCACCGACCGCTCGCGGCCGGCTACACGACCGACGCGGCGTACGCCGAGCGCGAGGGATGGGAGACCGACGGCTGGGAGGTCGTATTTCCCGACGAGCGGGGGTACGAGACGCCGATCGGTGCGGCCGTCTTCGAGGACGCCGTGGAGGTCGATCTCGCCTACGACTTCCTGAATTTCCTGCTCTCGGCCGACATCCAGGCCGAACTCGCCGTGCGTCACTCACAGATCCCGGCCCTCAGCCGGGCGTTTCTCGATCTTGACGAGTCGTTCGAGGACGCTATCGCGGTTCCCTCCGAGCCCGTCTCGATCGGGTACGATCGGCTCCGAGAGGAGCTCACAGGCTGGCGGGACGCGTGGGCGAACGCGTTTCCCGTCCGCTGAGACCCCCCGGCACCGCGCCGTTCGACGCCTCAGGAGCGTCGCGACCGGAACCGGTCGAGCCCGACCTCGAGCATGTCGGGGCTGACGGGCTGGAACTCGCCGTCGTCGGGGAGGTACTCCCGCACCGAGTCCCAGCTGTCCCGGGCGTAGCGCTCGTCGAGCAACACGCGGACGCCGACGTCCTCGGCCGAGCGGATGACCCGACCGACCGCCTGGCGGGCCTTCCGAACCGCCGGGATCGTCAACGCGTACTCGAAGCCGTCGCCGAAGGCGTCGTCGTAGGCCCGGCGCACGGCCGTCGTCCGCGGACTCGAGGTGTTGACGATCGGGACGCCACAGACCACGGCTGCAGAGAGTCGGTCGCCGCTGTAGTCGACCCCCTCGGTGAGCGTCCCTCGAAGACTCGTGACGAGCACCTTCCCCTCGCCCGCAAAGAAGTCGCTCTTGAGCGACTGGGTCGTCTCGTCGTCGCTGGCGGAATCGAGCAGCACGGGCTTCTCGATCCGGTCCTCGAGGGCGCCCGCGATCCACTCGGCCTCCGCGTAGCTGGGCATCCCGACGAGGACGTTGCCGGGGAGGCGAGCGACCTTCGCGGCCGCGTCGGCGTAGTGGGTCCGCGTGGGATTGGTCTCGCCGGGCCGCCCCCGGTTGTCGTAGGTGTATTTGGGCGCAGCAACCGCGAAGCTCTCGCGGTTCTCCTCGGGGAAGTGGAGCCCGTACCGGCGTTCGACGACCGGTCGATCCTTCTCGTCGGCGAGATAGTCCAGGCCAGTCACCTCGGTGAACGCCGCGACGGGCTCGAGGGTCGCGCTCATCAGAATCCCGCCGCCGAACGCCGCCAGCCGATCGCCGATCGCGTCGCTTGGCACACAGTTGTGTAAAGCGAGCCTGGCGGTGTAGGCCCGTCGCCAGGAGTCGGCCGGCTCGGTCTCGTCCCAGGTGCGTTCCAGTTCGATCTCCCGGAAGTAGTCGGTGTGATCGCGGCGGTACCACTCGCCGAGGACGCGGCCGACGGCGGGGGCCGCGCGGGTTCGGTCCTCGTCCTCGGCCTCGTTTAACACGCGCTCGACGACGGCACCGACGTCCTCGGCCCGGACCCAGACGGCGTCGCTGTAGCCCGCGTCGGCGGCCCACTCGGTGAGGTCGTCGACAGCGGGTTCCTGCGGGTCGCGCAGAGGAATCTCCGCGTCCGAGAGCTCGGTGAGGTTCGACTGCCACCCCCGGTGGTTCCGGTCGAGGTGGGCGGTGACGCGACGGTCGAGCTCCTCCCGGAGGTCCCGAACGAACTCGAGGGTGCGGGAGAGCTCCTCGAAAGAGACGTCGCTGTCCTCGAGCTCGCCCCGGACGAGGTCGGCGTCGGCGGTCTTCGAACCGCCCTGGGCCTCCCGTCCCTCGCGCTCGAACCGGATCGGCTGGAGCACTCGAGAGAGCTCCGTCTCGGCGTCCCGTAACGTCTGGTCGGCGACGCCGTCACTGACCAGATCGCGCACGCGTGGCTCGAGCATGTGGGCCTCGTCGCAGACGACAAACGTCGAGTCGTCGAGCAGGGCGCCGGTGAACGCGGTCGTCGTGGTGGGATCGAACGCGTGGTAGTAGTTGCCGATGACGACCTCGACGTGGCCCAGCGCGGCGCCCATCACCGAATGGGGACAGGTGCCGTGACGGACCGACCGCGCGACGAGGTCGTCGGGGGTCAACATCCCGGTCGCGGTGAAATCAAAGGGGACGGCCTCGGCGGGGTCGTCGTCCTCCTCGTCAGGCAAGTCCTCGAGGTACTGGGCGTAGAACGGGCAGTACTCCGTCTCGGCGCCGACCGCGCCGCCATCGCTGTAGGTCGACATCTCCGGCGGGTAGGCCGCGGTCTCCCCGGCGGTCTCGAGGAACCGTCCCGTCGCGCCCGTCGCTCCGCTGTCGGCGAGCCCGGTCTGTTGCTGGCGGGCGCGGGCGGTCAGCGTCCCCGCAGTCGTCTCGCCGCCCTCGCCCGTGAGGTCGCGGGTGCGCTCGCGCAGGCTCTCGCAGCGATCGTAGACGTTGCCGTCGTCGATTCCTCCTGCACCGGCGCGGTTGTACGGACAGACGTCGGCCTTCCCGACCAGCGTCAGCCCCGAGACGGGGTTCCAGTCGTCGGGCAGGTTCTCGTTGATCGTCTCGAGGTCGTCCTCGAACTGGCGCAGCTGCTGTTTGACGCTCGTGAGGACGAAGACGCGCTCGTAGTCGGTGTTGGGGTCGCGCACGAGGTCAATCCCGGCCGTGAGCGCGATCATCGTCTTTCCGGTGCCACAGGCCCCCTCGACGACGGTGTAGCCGCCATCGCGAGCGGTTTCGATGGCGGTCTCGATACCGTCGACCTGCTCGTCGTAGGGCTGGGGGTGGCCGAAGATCGAGCGCCAGTCGGTCATTCCTGCCGTACTCATCGTCGGTCGCTCATAGCGTTGACGAACCGTAGCCGCGGCTTCGGTTATAAAGCTCGGAGATCCTCGGCCGGGAACCGACGAGGACTCGCGTCACCGGCTCCGGGGGTCGGTCGCCAGCTCGACCAAGCGCACGAGGACGCGCTTGACCGCGAGGACCGACTCGCGGAAGACCGGTGCGCCGTCGTAGAGCCACAGCAGGGCGGCAAACCCGGTCGCACCGAGCATGAGCAGGGCGTACGTCGACGGATCGTCGGAGAACAGCTCCTGGTGGTAGTTCCCCAGGAGGACGAAGAACTGGTCGGTAAAGCCGGTGTGCTCGTGGGCGTGGTGGTAAACCTCGTCCGGTTGGAACGGCCACAGCAGGATCCAGAAGCTGAGGTGGCCGTCCCGGACATAGCCGTCGACGACGTCAGCAGGCAGATGCAGCAGGTAGCCGACGGCGAACGCGAGTCCAGCACGAGGGCGGCCGTACGACCGGGCGAGCGCGCCGACGGCGATCGACAGCGGGACGGCAAAGAAGATCGAGTGGCCGAGCGCGTAGCCGATCTCGAAGACGTCGTACTCCCAGGCCAGCGGTTTGTCGATCAGATCCGGAAGGACGGAGGCGAAGACGACCGCGAACGCCTCGAGTCCGCCGGGCGAGTCGCGGTAGTAGACGTGGCAAAACAGCGAGTACGCGACGTATCCCATGATCGCGTGTTCCCAGGGCCACATACGGATTCAGGTCACCTCTTTGATAGCATTCATTTCGTTTGTGTTGTTACTCATTGGTTGACGCTACCTGTCGTTGACGATTGCAAACACGTAGACAAGGATCGCGACGAGAACGATCGCCGGTCCGGTCGCAATGTCGAGGTAATACGAGGAGAGAATGCCGGCGAGAACAGCGATCTCGCCGAACAGAATCGAGAGAGCGAGGCCGCGGTTGAAGTTGCTCGTCAGTTGCATTGCGGCCGCGACGGGAACGACGAGCATCGCGGCGACGAGGATCGCACCGAGGATCTGCATCGCCGCGACGACGACCAGCGCCGTCACGACGATCAGGAGCGTATCGTAGAACCAAACGTTGATCCGAGCCAGTCGCGCCGCTTCGCGGTCGAACGTGATGAACAACAACTGCTTGTGGGTCAGCCCCACCATGCCGACGACCAGTATCGTGAGCGCGACCATCAGCTGGACGTTCTCGAAGGGAACGAACAGGATGTTGCCGAACAGGTAGCTCTCGATCTCGCGACCGAACGCGACACCCTCGCCGTAGGAGATGACGGCGACCCCGACGGCGAACCCCCCGGTCAGGATGATCGCCAGCGGAACGTCGGCGTAGGCGTCCGTCGTCACGGCGAGATACTGGAGCCCGAGCGCGGCGAGGACGGCGGCGATCAGCGCGAAGACCAGCGGATAGTTCAGCCACTCGACGCTCGCGCCGACCACGAGTCCGATCGCTACGCCGCCGAACGCGGTGTGAGCGAGAGCCTCTCCGATGAGTGCCATCTGCCGGTTAACGACGTAGGCGCCGACGAGCGGCGCGGCGATCCCGACGAGAACGCCGGCCGTAATGCCGTGCTGAAGGAACGTACTACAGACCAGCCAGGAGTCGATTGCTCCGCAGGTCGTTCCCCAGAACGCGTCGAAAAGCGGCGGGAAAACCCAGTAGACGAACGCGGCGGTAGCGAGCACTGCCGCAGGAAGACCGACCGCGGTCGCCGTCAGCCCGCGCCGGGACCGGAACGTATCGTCGTTCATCGTCAGTCTCCCGAGGCAACGCCCGTCGACCGCGCTGCTCGCGCCGAGCTGAACGCGCGTTCGAGTGCGTCGGTTTCGAGGAACCGTTCCGTATCGCAGTGTTCGTAGAGCTCGCGGTTGAGACACGCGATCGTATCGGCGTGCTCGGTGACGACGCCGATATCGTGTTCGATCAGGACGATCGTGATCCCCGCCTCGTTGAGTTCGTGTAACAGATCGTAGAACGCGTCCCGCGAGTCGGCGTCGACCCCGACCGTCGGCTCGTCGAGCGCCAGCAGATCGGCTTTGGACGCGAGCGCGCGAGCGATGTACGTCCGCTGTTTTTGTCCACCCGAGAGCGAGCTGATCTGTCGGTCGGCCAGGTCGACGATACCGACCTGCTCGAGGGCGTCGTCGACGATCCGATGATCGTCGGACCCGAGAGGCGAGAGGCCGGCGTGGGCGTACCGTCCCATCCGTACGACCTCACGGACGGAGATCGGCATCGTCGTGTCGGCCTCCGAGGACTGCTGTGAGACGTAGCCGAGACGGGTCCCCTCGTCGAACGACGTCGCGTCGGTGCCGAACAGCTCGACAGTCCCCGTATCCGGCGTCTGCAGTCCCAGCAGGATTTTCAACAGGGTCGTCTTCCCGGAGCCGTTCGGTCCGATCAATCCCAGGAAATCGCCAGCTTCGACCGTAAGAGAGACGTCTTTGACCACGGGCTGGTCGTCGTACGCGAAGGTGACGTTCTCGGCGGCTATTACAGCGTTCATTTGAGGTTGGTAACCAGTTTTTGCTCTTGGGCTATCCAAATCTTTCGAGACTGCTAACTCTTATGCTGCCTGGAGGGCTCGCTCGAGCGACGGGAAGTTGATCTCCTGATAGTGGGCGACATACCCCCAGTCGGACTCCATCTCGACGTCCCCGACCTCCGTGGTTTCGTCGAGTTGCGTCTCCACCGGCGAGAGCGGGAGCACCTCCGCGCCCGTCTCGTCGGCGATCGATTCGGCGAGGTGGGCTGGCTCGCCGACGTCGTAGAGGACGTGCTCGATATCGTACTCCTCGATGTGGTTTTCGACCTCCTCGATGTCCTGTGCGGACGCCTCTCCATCCGGCGACGTGCCGATCGGAGAGTAGACGTCGATGTCGTACCGGCGGTGCCACCACTGGAAGGAATCGTGGGTGCCGATGACGATTTCGTCGAGGGTCGCGCGCTCGACCAACTCCTCGAACTCCTCGTGGATCTCCTCGAGCTCCTCGCTGAAATCGGTCGCGTTATCGTCGTACTCGTCGGCGTGGTCGGGATCGAGCTCCGCGAAGCCGGCGGCGATGTTGTCGACGCCGTTCTGACACTCGACGGGGTCCATCCACCAGTGTTCGTCGTCGTCTTCGGCGGGGCTGTCGAAGAACTCGATCCCCGATGAGGCGTCGATGACGGCGACGCTGTCGTCGTCCTCGAGCTCCGCGACGGCGTCGTCCATCCAGCCGGCGAACTCCCGCATATAAACGAACGCGTCGGCCTCGTCGATCTCCTCGACGATCCCCGGCCCGGGTTCGTAGTCGTGGCCGTGCTCGCCGGTCGGAACCAGATCGACGGCGTTCACGTGATCGCCGCCAACCTCCCGTGTGAAGTCCCAGAGCGCCGGCGTTCCGGCGGCGACGGTGTACGTGTCGTCTCCGTCGTCTTCGCTTGCTATATCGTCGTCGCCGTCGACACCGTTACCGTCCTGGGGATCCTCGTCGAGACAGCCCGCGATACCCGCGGCGAGCGTTCCGACCCCCGCAGCGAGGACCGTCCGACGCGTAGAGCGGGGCTGAGTAGTCCTCGAGAGATCTGTCATCAGCTCGTATTCCGCCACACCAATTAAAATAGTTTGTGCTTCTACACAGATTATTAGACGTGGCTAATCATCTCGGTCCGGACCAGAGTACAGCGTACTTACTCGAGGGACCACCCCCGGAAGGGCACGCTGGCTGTCTGGTTAGCCGTGGTGTCGGAGCTTCGGCTCCTGGCCCGGTCTGGACGTGACCAATCGACTTCGGGAGGGAGGTAACAACTGGACTGGCGACACCCGGATCTGCAGCTCGCGGGCCACTCCGTTCCCCGTTCGCCATCCCCTGTTCCTCGCTCACGCTGTTCCGTCCGAACTGCGCTTCCCCCGTGCGATCAAGCGCATGAACTGGCTGTCAGCGGCGACTATCGTTCGCGGGGTTATCGTTCGCGGGGTTAGTTTCCCGTCTGTCAAACGCAACGCCTTCCAGTCTCGCTGCTCAACCGACGGTATGAGCGATTCCATCGACGTCGACGAGTGGCGCGCGGAGCTCGAATCCAAGCGCGCCGAGAAGGACGACTTCTTCGCCGAACATCCCCAGTCGCCGGTGCCGCCCGAGGACCGCGAGGAGTTCGAGGGACTGGACTACTTCGATCCCGATCCGACCTACCGGGTGACCGCGACCGTAACCGCCCACGACGATCCGGAGGTCGTCCTGATGGACACCACGGCGGGCCGAGAGATGCGCTACCTCCGGGCTGTAACCCTCGAGTTCGAGTTAGATCGCGAGGACGACGACCTCGAGGACGGAACCTTCGAGCTGGCGGCCTACCAGCTCGAGAGCCCGAACGAGGAGCCGTACTTCGTCCCGTTCCGGGACAAGACGACGGGCCAGCAGACCTACGAAGGCGGGCGATATATGGAACTGGCCGCGGACCGGGACCTCGAGACCGGCGACGAGTTAGTCGTCGACTTCAACATCGCGTACACGCCGTTCTGTGCCTACAGCGAGACGTTCGACTGCCCGCTGCCGCCGGAGGAGAACTGGCTCGAGGTGACGATTCCGGCCGGCGAGCGATTCGAGTAGCGTTCCGCTGCGGATCGGTCGGTGTCGTTCTCGTCCGTACCGTCACGTCCGATCGGCGTTTCGGCAGTCGCCTCGTTGTCGCTGGCCGCCGTCCCGGAAGAAGAGCTACCGTCCCGAGTAGAAAACCGAGGGACCGACGAACGCTCGAGTGGAAATCAAGGGGTTCGGCCGGAGCGTCGACCCGAAATCAGGGGGCGACCCCGACCGTGAGCAAGGTGCCGTACTCCCGGTAGCGCTCGACCATCGCCTCGCGGGTGTCCCAGTCCTCGAGCGGGAACTCCGCCTCGCTGGGGATGGCGATCTCCCGGTCGGGGATGTTGTCCTGTTCGGCGACCGAGAGCCCCACCGCGCGGAACGCCTCGCGGTACTGGTCGCGGTCCCAGCGGGTCATCTCCACGTCGATGTTGTCCTGCCACTCGTGGGAGTGGACGTTCTCCTCGTAGTAGTTGACAGCGCAGTAGAACGTGCCGCCCGGTCGGAGGAGCCGCGCGATCTCCTCGAGTGTCTCGTGGGGGTCGGCGGCGTAGTAGAACGCCTCCATCGACCAGACGTGGTCGATCGAGTTCTCCGCAAAGGGGAGGGAACCGAAGTCGCCGACGACGTAGCCGACCTGGCCGTCCTCGGTGTAGCTCGCGGCGTTGCGGGCCATCTCGGGCGAGCCATCGAGTCCGTAGATCCGCCCGGCGTCCTTGGTATCTCGCAGTGCACGGCCGGCGTAGCCGCTGCCACAGCCCAGATCGAGGACGACGTCGCCCGGTTCGACGGGCATCCGCGCGAGCGCGTGTTTGGCGGTGTGCCAGTGGCGCTCCTCCATTCCCTTGTCCCGACCGCTCGTAGCCCACTCGTCGAACTCTTCGCGTACGCTCATACCCACCCTATTCCGCCAGAAGGTCAAAACGGGTTCGGCTCCGGTCCCGGACGACGGGAGCGACCGACAAGCTCTTTAGGCTTCCCTAAAAAGATTCGCTCGGAGAGGTTTAGGTCGGCCGAAATCCGTGGGCATCGGACGAGGGCCGAACGGGAAGCGGTAGCTATCCCGGCCTCTCGATCGTTCTCTCGGGAACAATCGGAAGGTATTAATGTTTTAGGTCGACCTAAAACTAGATATGCAACAGCGCGACGATGACGACAGTTCGGACCGAACCGCAACCGGTCGCCGACCGCTCCTCGCCACCGCGGGAGCCTCCGTCGCTGGACTCGCGGGACTGGCGGGGTGCCTCGGTGAGGACGGTGACGACGGAAACGGTGACGACGGCGGCGATAGCGCGGTCGCGAGCGCCGAACCCCTGGGAGAGGCGGTCGACTCCGAGGCCGTCTCCTGGGACGACCTCGGTGATCTCGAGGGTGAGCTGACGATCTACTCCGGACGAACCCGAGACCAGATCGATCCCGTCTTCGTCGAGCTCGAAGAGGAGTACGACGGACTGACGCTCAACATCGACTACGACGACAACGACGTCCAGGTCAACCAGATCCTGCAGGAGGGTGACGCGGTCGCTGCCGACCTGATGTACTCCCAGGACCCGGGTGCGCTGGCCGAACTCGAGCGCGAGGACGCCGTCCAGCAGCTTCCCGAGGACGTCGTCGACGCGGTTCCCGAGAGCTACCGCGAGCCCGACGGCTACTGGACCGGCGTTACGGGTCGCGTACGTTCGATCCAGTACAACAGCGAGCGACTCGCCGAGGAAACCGAGTTCGAGGACGGCGACGATCTGCCGACGGATATCTTCGAGTTCGCCGAGGACCCCCGTTTCGAGGGGATCATCTCGACGCGACCCAACTCCGGAACCTTCCGCGGGTTCATCCAGGCGATGGTCGAACTCGAGGGCGAAGAAGAGACCCGCGAGTGGGTCCGCGCGATGGTCGAGGATCAGGACGCACAGCTCTTCTCGGGCGGGTCGGATCAGGCGGAAGCCGTCAACAGAGGAGGTGACGGCGACCCGATCGTCGCGCTCGGAAACAGCTACTACGCTGCCCGGATCCTCAACGAGGACTCCGGCGCCCCGATCAGAGCAACGTTCACGGAGAACGACCCCGGCTGTCTGTTCAGCGTCGCGGGCGTTGGTGTGATGAACGACGTCGAAGACCCCGAACTCGTCGCGGAGTTCGTTCGTCACCTGCTGGCCGCCGAGGGCCAGGAGTTCATGATGGACGCCAACGGCGAGTACCCCGTCGTCGAGGGCGTCGACTACGTCGGCCCGCTGCCCGACCTCGAGGAGATCAACCCGCCGGAGTTCGACCTCAGCGACTTCGACATGGAGCTCCAGGAAGCTCAGGACCTCCTCACCGAGGAAGGGATGACCGTCTGACGCCGTTCGAACGGCAGGCGCCCCGAGACGCCCGATATCGTCCTTCCCAACCCTCGGGAACGCTTCGGGGGATTTAGGAGCGCCTAGCTCCAACGGCCGATTACGTCCGCGGCTCCGGCGGACCGAGCAGACGATTTCCAATGAAACTCACCGATCTCGATTCTTCACGGCCGCTCGAGTCGATCCGGGAGCGACTCGAGAACACCGATCGTCCGAGGATAGCCCTGGCGCTGTCGAGTGCCATCGTCGCGTTCCTCGTCGTCTCCCCGATGTTCTGGCTGTTCTGGCAGGCGACGACGGTCGAGCCGACACGCGCGTACGACCTCCTCGTCTCTTCGCAAACGGCCCGGATCACGATCAACAGCATCGCTTTGATGGTGCTCGTCACGGTGTTTTCGATCCTGCTTGGCGTTCCGCTCGCCATATTGACGACGAGAACGGACCTCCCGTACCCTCGACTCTGGACCATCGTCGCCGCACTCCCGCTCGTGATTCCGAGCTACATCGGCGCGATCGCGTTCGCCGGCATGTTCGGGCCTGGTGGCGAGGTCGATACGCTCCTGGGGACGACGATCCCGCGCATCGACGGGCTCTCGGGAGCGATACTGATTATCACGCTGTACACCTACCCCTACGTCTTCCTGACGACCCGCGCGGCGTTGCTGTCGATGGACGACTCGCTGGTCGACGCCGCGCGCACGCTCAACGCGAGTCCTTTCGAGGCGTTCCGACGGGTTACGTTCCCGCAGATCAGACCAGGAATCGCCGCTGGTGCCCTGCTCGCTGCCCTCTATGCCGTCTCTGACTTCGGGACGCCGGCGTTCATGCAGGCCGACGTCTTCACGAGCACGATCTACTGGGAGTTCAGCGGCTTCGCCGTCGAGTACGCCGCCCTGCTCGCACTCCAGTTGATCGCGATCGTCGCCATCGTGCTGGTCATCGAGGCCGGCATCGGTCGTGACGAGGACGTAAGCGGCGGGGCGGGCAAGGGTGCGACCATCCGTCTCGGCCGCTGGAAGTGGCCCGCAATGGGCTTTGTCTCCCTGATCGGCGTGCTCACGCTCGTCGTTCCGGTCGCGATCTTTACGAACTGGCTGTTCCGCAGCGAGGGCGATCCGATCCCCTCGCTGGAGTTCCAGTGGGAGTTCGCGTTCAACTCGGTCTATCTGGCCCTGCTTGCCGCGCTGGTCGCGTGTCTGTTCGCCCTGCCGGTCGCGTACTACTCCGGGCGGTCGAACTCGCTTCTCTCACGGATCCTCGAGCGGGCAACCTACGTCGGGTTCGCCGTCCCTGGCGTCGTCATCGGGCTCGCGCTCGTCTTCCTCGGCACCAGGACTCTGCCCTCGTTCTACCGGGAGGGTGTTGCCCTGCTCGTGTTCGCGTACGTCGTTCGCTTCCTCCCGCAGGCGGTCGGCACCGTTCGGTCCTCGGTGCTCCAGATCGACGACAAGACCATCGAGGCCGCCCGCACGCTCAACGCGGGCTGGTTCGAGACGTTCCGCCGGGTTACGCTGCCGCTGATCACGCCCGGGCTGATCGCCGGAGGCGTCCTCGTGTTTCTGACGACGATGAAGGAACTGCCCGTGACGTTGATGCTCCAGCCTGTCGGAATGGACACGCTCGTCTCGATCATCTGGGGGGCACAGGACGCGCTGGCCTACCGGTACGCGGCCGTCCCCGCCCTTCTGCTGGTGGTGATCTCCGGGTTCTCGATGCTCGTCCTCCTGCGTCAGGAGGACGTTTGATCGTCGGGAGTCCGCGGTCGAGCACCGGAACGTGACCGAACGATCCTTCGTTTCGACTCGAAAACGGTGACGGCGTCGCGTGCTGTCGAGCGACACATCCTCAGTATTAAGTCGATTCCGGCAATTGGTCACGCAGTATGGAGTACGAACTGGCGATCGAGGGGACACCCGAAACGGTCCCCGGGGGAACCGGCATCCTTCTGTTGCACCCAAGCACCGGTGAGACCGACCGCATCGACACCGACTTTCTCAAGACCGACACCGACAACTTTCTGGTCGTCTCGACCCGAACGACCGCTCGCGAAGCCAGACAGAAACTCGAATACTACGACGTCGACGAGAACCGCGCCGAGATTCTGGACACCCTGAGCATCGAGCGGGGCTACTCCCGGCGAACCAGCGACACGGTCCACTACGTCGCCGCACCCGACGACGTCGACGGTATCGTCGACCACATCGACGGCTTCCTCTCGGATCACGACGGGAAGCTCCGGCTCAGCTTCGATTCGGTCACCGAACTCGCCTACTACGCCGGCGAGGAACAGGCCCTCGGAGCCGCCGAGCGCATTCTCGAACTGCTCGAGGAACACGACGCCGTCGGGCTGTTCCACCTCTCTGAGGACCCACACGACGAGGAACTCGTCGACCAGTTCCGCGACCTGTTCGACGGCACGATCGATCTCGACGAGGACGGCGGCATCGAGGCGACGTTCTAGTCCTCGAGGGCGTCGAACGTCTTTTCGGCCCACGTTACCGCGTAGTCCGGTCCGTGATCCCGGTAGGCGTCGGTATCGAGCGCGGCGAACGGTGCCGGCAGCTCGAGGCCGTGTTTGATCGCGGCACACGCCAGCTCGGTCGCGTCCGCGAAGTCGGTCTCGCCGCGGGCGACGGCCCCCGGCAGTCCGGACACTCGCTCCTCAAGTCGACTCCCCGCGTCCCGCCAGGCGTCGGCCAGCTCCGGATGGCCGTCGTCCCACGCGGCGAACGCCTCGCGTGTCTGAAGTCCCTTCCAGCCGTCGTACAGCGCCGCGGCGACCTGGTAGGTGTCGGCCGGATCGAGCGCCGTCGCCCGGTCGAGCGACCGGTACTCGTCCTCGAAAAAGCCCAGAAACTGTTCCGGAACGCCGAGTCCGACCTCGACGAGCGCTTCCGCGAGCAGGAATTCGATGAACGATTCGGGCGATCCCTCGACGCGGGGTTTGACGACGATCGTCGGCGGATCGGTCTGGCGGGTCCAGGCGATGCTGCCGTCGCCGGGCATCCCGACGGTGAAGTCACCGCTCGCGTAGCGGGCGAGCAGCTCCGGGACGTCCTCGGGGAGCCACGCGGCCGGGTACGTCGCCGGCTCGAGCGAATCCACGAGTAGGCCGAGCTCTTCGGCCTGGGACGGGGGGAGCGTCTCGAAGTCCCGCTCGCAGTCGACGACGACGGCGTCGGGGGCGTGTTCCTCCCGGACCGCCGCCACCGGGCTCGAGAGCTCTCGAGCGGTGAACATCAGACGAGAACGGTCTGAAAGATGATCAGTGCTGACAGCAGCCCCGACGCGGCGATCGTCGCGAGGACGGACTTGGTTGCAGTACTCATGTGCGGAGGCTATCGGTCGCGTCGCTTAAATCCATCTGTCTCGGTCCGCAGCCACCGGGGTCAGCTGAGCTCGATATCTCGAGGAGGGAAGATCGGTAGTTTGGACTCAGACGATCTAGAAATCGAACGAACGTTGCTACCGCGAGGACGCTCCGGTTCACTCGTCGGCGTCGTCGTGCCAAGATTCCGGGACGTCGATGACGTAGCGGCCGTCTTCCTGGAGCGAAATGATGTACTCGTCGCGGTTGTACAGCTCCATAAGATTGAGCTCGTACTGGCCCGGTCGGAGGATCTTGATGCTCTCGAACTGCTCGTTGAGTTCGGCCCGGAGCTCCTCGATCGAGGGCTGTTCGCCGGAGGGTTCGCTGACGACCCGGCCGTTCTCCGGCGTCCGTTCGCGCTTGCCGTCCTCGATCGGATCGACATCGGTGATTGGGTCTCCCGATTCGGCCGCGTTCGAACCCGACGGAAGATCGTCGGTGGGGACGATCTCGCTGCGGGCGCTTGCCTGCGCCGAGTCCTCCGACTCCGCCATCGTCGCCGTCTCGTGGTCTCTGGCGCCGTCGACGTCCGATCGAGGGGCCGTCGTCTCCCCCGGCGACTGCGTGGCCGGCGCGTTCGAGGCCGAGGACGGGGCCGATCGGTCGTCGGCGTCGGTCGGACGGTCGCTGGACGAGTCGGAGCGGTCCTCGGGACGACGGGCCGTATCGGGCCACTCCCTGAACGACTCGTCGTCGCCGCTCTCCTCGTCGCGACCGACGGTCGGTTTGCGGTCGCGGTCCCAGTCGGCACCCGTTCCGTCTCGATCCGGAGACTGCTGGGCGTCCGAATCGGCTTCGGTCGGCCCGGACGCCGACGGGCCGGCCTCGGCCGCGGACTCGCTCGGAGGCGTCGACTCCGTCGTTCCGTCGGCCGATCCGGACGAGACCCAGCCTCGAACGGTGTCGGCGGCGCGGGACGCGACGCCATCGGAACCCGTCTCCGAGTCCGTCGATCCCGGGGGTTCGGGTCCGTCGTCACCAGAAGCGCCGGAGCTGGCGCTTCCGGTGTCGGGCGTGAACTGGAACTTGTTCCCGCCACAGTCCGGACAGCCCGACAACATCTCCTTCGAGCCGTCCGGAAACGTGTGGCCGCAGTTCGTGCACTGATGCGGCATTAGTTACGGGACACGAGCGCGCTGATCAGCGTTTCGTCCTTGTGAAGCGTCTCGATCTGGTTGGCCGGACCGATCACCGTCAGCTTCGCGGCCGACTCGTTCGACCCCATGAGCCGACCGAGCAGCGAGGAGTCTTTCGTCTCCGATTTGGGGTAGGTCTCGATCTCGATCCCGTTGAAGCCGGCGTCGGGACTGATTTCGGCCATCGTCATTTCGATGAGTTTGCTCTCCTCGTCGGGAGTGAGCCCCTCCTCGAGGATGACGATATTGCCGTCGTGGACGCCGTCGAGGATCATCCGGATCTTCTCCGTCGAGGCCAGCGACTCCATTCGCTCGCCGCTGATGAGGTCGATCTGTACGCCGTTGTCGTCGGGGTCGTCCGGGTTGGTTGCTTTAGGCACGAGTGCTCACCCGAAGTACTCCGCGATGTTGTCGTAGACCTCGTCCATGTTCTCGCCCTCCTTCGCGGAGAGGGGGACCGTCTTGTGCTGGGGGAACGCGTCCTCGATCCGCTTGACACTCGCCTCGTCGAGGTCGATCTTGTTCGCGAAGATGAGAACCGGCAGATCCCGGGACTCGATGATCCCGATCAGCATCGTGTTGACCTGCGTGATCGGATCCTCCGCGCTGTCGAGGACGTAGATGACGCCGTCGACGTCCTCGCGAAGCCAGTGCATCGCCTCGGCGACGCCCTCGGTGGCCTCGCGGGAGCGACGGATCGCGTCCTCCTCTTCCATCTCGTCAGTAAACTCCTCGTAGTCGACCTTCGTCGTCACGCCGGGCGTGTCGACGATGTCGATCGAGACCGACTGGCCGTTGCGTTCGATCTCGACGTCCTCTTTCCGGCGTGCGCGGCGTGTTTCGTGTGGAACGTGGCTCTCCGTTCCGACCGCGTCGCCGGTCCAGTCGCGAGCGATTCGGTTCGCGAGCGTCGTCTTTCCAGCGTTGGGCGGTCCGTAGATACCGATTCGTTTGGGCGTTTCGTCGGTAAACAACCGATCCGTAACCCGGGAGATACTATCTTTGAGTCCTGTTAACAATCCCATCCTTGGGCCCTCCAGCACCGCGAAGTGCGTCTGCGCGTACTACTAACTGAATTCACTTAAGCCTACGTCAGACGTGTAGAGTATCCGAGCTCTGA